>CAMLFP010000139.1 GCA_946479335.1 uncultured Archangium sp. | reverse complement strand
ACGCGGCGCTCATCTACGGCAAGGCGCCGCTGGTGTTCGACGCGCTCCGCAAGCAACTGGGCGCCGACGCGTGGGAGCAGGTGCTCAAGCACTACGTCGAGCAGCACCGCTACCGCTGGGTGAACGCCCGCACGCTCTTCGACCTCGCCGCGGCGGAGAGCGGCCAGCGCAAGCAGGTGGAAGCGCTGCGCAAGCACTGGTGGGAGGAGCAGCACGGCGACGAAGACCTCACCGGGCAGTTCCAGAGCGCGGGCCAGGTCGACGCGGCGACACTCAAGCAGCTCGACCAGTTGATGAAGGCCCTCAGCGGGCAGGAGTAGCGGCCTGCGCCTCCAGCGCCTTGCGCTTCGCGAGGTACGCGGCGGCGTTCTCCGGCGAGAACCCGAGGAGGATGCCCGGGCAGTGCGTCGCCACCGCCACCACCAGCGCCTGCGCGTGGTCTTGCCCGATGGCCGGGAGCCCGACGCGGTAGCCGCTGGCCGATGACACCATCGCGCTCCAGTGCACGCCGGTGACGACGCCGTTGCGGCGCACGGTGAGCTGGTGCGTGTAGCTCCACAGCACGTCGTGCGGGCGGCGCGTCAGCAGCCACTTCGCGAGGCCCTCGTGCTGCTGCAGGCGCCAGCCGGCGAACTGCACCAGCGCCAGCGCGACCACGAAGCCGAGCGGAATCAGGAACCGCGTGAGCCGGTACGGCACGCCCAGTTGCTCCAGCTCGCCGCCGCTGCCGTCGTAGCCGCGCGTGGTGCCGAAGACGAAGAGCACGCCGAGCACGAACCAGAAGCCCAGCGCGAACTTGTTGGCGCCGCCGGCCTTCACCGTCGCCAGCGCGGGCGGGAGCGCCACCTTCGGCGGGTTCGCCTCGTCGAGCAGCAGCACCAGCCCCCACGCGATGCACGCCACCGCCGACGCCGACAGCACCGGCGAGGCCGCGTGCACCAACGTCCCGGGGATGGCGAGAAGCGGCAGGCCGCGCAGCACGCTCGCGACGAGGTCCCACGCGGGCGTGACGAGGGCGAGCGCACCGCCGATGGTGACCCACTTCGTCGCGGGCTCCGACTTCGGCTTCAAGAAGAGCTGCGCGGCGATGATGACCGTGGCCGGCCCGCCGAGGCGCACCAGCTTCGCGGCCCAGAAGAAGAGGGAGTCCATCAGCGCAGCCCTCCGGGCGTGGAGACCGTCTTCGCGACCTCCACCACCGCCCACGCCAACAGGCACCAGAACGCGGCGAAGCACAGCGTCGGGAGGTCGTGCAGCAGCGGGTACACGAACGACGGCAGCGGCACGTGGAAGACCTGGAGGAACGGCGTCACGTGCGCCAACACGAGGGGAATCGCGGTCAGCTTGAGCGCGCGCGCGGCCTTCTCAGACACCATCGCCACGCGCTCCGCGACGATGGCGAAGAGGAAGACCCCGATGAACGTCCACAGCACCGCCGAGGGTGACAACAGGAACATGGCGCCTCCGCTTCGAAGTGAGGCGCGCAGCTTACGCGCGGGGGCTACGCGAAGAAGGCGCGAATGGAGGCCGCGACCCGGCCCGCGTCGTCGAGCGAGAGGTGCGGTCCGATGGGGAGGCTGAGCAGTTGCTTCGCTTCCAGCCCCGTCTCATGCAGCGCGAGCGGCACCTGCCCGGCGTAGGCGCGCTGTTCGTGCGGAGGAATCGGGTAGTGGATCAACGTGCCGATGCCGTCACGCTCGAGGTGCGCACGCAGGGCATCGCGCTTCGCGGTCCGCACCACGAAGAGGTGCCACGAGGAGGTGCGGCCCTCAGGCACCACCGGCAGGCGGAGGTCGCCGACGCCCGCGAGCTCCGTGAGGTAGCGCTGCGCGACGGCGGCGCGGCGAGCGTTCCACGCGTCGAGGTGTTTGAGCTTCACGCGCAGCACCGCGGCCTGAATCGGGTCGAGGCGCGAGTTGAACCCCACCGCGTCGTGCACGTACTTCTCGGTGGAGCCGTAGTTGCGCAGCAGCCGCAGCCGCTTCGCCAGCTCCGCGTCGTCGGTGGTGATGGCGCCCGCGTCGCCGAGCGCGCCGAGGTTCTTGCCCGGGTAGAAGCTCCACGTCGCGGTGGTGCCGCAGCCGCCAACGCGCACGCCGTTCACCGTCGCGCCGTGCGCCTGCGCCGCGTCTTCGAGGAGCAACAGCCCGCGCTCCTTCGCGAGGCGTTGAAAGCCCGCGACGTCGACCGGGAGCCCGTAGAGGTGCACCGGCAGCAGCGCGCGCGTCTTCGGCGTGAGGGCCCGCGCACACGCCTCGGGAGAAATGACGTGCGTCGCGAAATCGGGCTCGACGGGCGCCGGCACCGCGCGCGCGTGCGTCGCTCCCAGCCACGTGGCGATGAACGTGTTGGAGGGGACGAGCACCTCATCGCCGGGGTTCACGCCCATCGCGAGGAGCGACATGGTCAACGCGTCGAGGCCGTTGCCCACCCCGACGCAATGCTTTGCGCCGACGTACTCGGCGAACTCAGTCTCGAAGGCTTCGACCTCCGGCCCGCCGATGTAATGGCCTGACGAGAGTACGCGCGCGATGGCGGCATCGAGTTCGGCGCGCAGTTCGGCAGTGGCGTCAGCGAGCGAGAGGAACGGAATCACCAGCCGCACATAGCACCCGGGGTTGGCTATGAATGCGTCACGATGAACTGGGCACGGAGCCGCTATGAGCCTCGCTGACTGCCGTGTGATTCAGTTGCCGCGCGTGTCGGATCCCCGAGGGAACCTGACCTTCATCGAAGCGGGCCGCCACGTGCCCTTCGAGATCAAGCGCGTCTACTACCTCTACGACGTCCCCGGCGGTGAGTCGCGCGGAGGCCATGCGCACAAGCAGCTGCAGCAGCTCTTCGTGGCGATGTCGGGGAGTTTCGACGTGACGCTCGACGATGGGCACCAGCGCCAGACGTTCACGCTCAACCGCAGCTACGTCGGGCTCTACGTCTCGAACATGATCTGGCGTGAGCTCGAGAACTTCTCGTCTGGCGCCGTCTGTACCGTGCTGGCGTCGCTGCCCTTCGACGAAGCCGACTACTACCGCGACTATCAACAGTTTCTCGCGGGCGTGAGACAGGCAGGCGTTTGACCGAAGCCCCCGCAGCTGCGCCGAAACAAGGCGCCATGCTCCGCGCGACGCTGCTCAACGCGGTGGTCACGGTCGCAGGCGCGTTGCTGGCGCTCGCGCGGTCGAAGATCGCCGCGCAGTTCCTCGGGCCCGATGGCTTCGGCGTCGCGGCGGTGATGAACCAGTGGGTGCAGTTGTTCTCGGTCGCCGCGTCGATGGTCACCGGCCCCGCGCTGATTGGCGCGCTCTCGCGCAGACCTTCGCCGGAGGAGCGCGCCTCGGTCTTGAAGACGGCCGGGCTGTTCATCGTCGCGGTCAACCTGGTGGCGACTGGCGCGGCCATCGTGTCCGAACGCGCGGCCAGTGGCCGGTCGGACGCTCCGGTGCTGCTGGCCCTGAGCGGCTTGACCAGCATCTTCACGACCCTGGCCGCAGTGCCGCAAGCCGCGCTGATCGTCGAAAACGCGCTGGGGCGCATGACCCGGCTGGTGCTGATCGGCTCCGTGGTCTCGACCGCGCTCATCGCACTCGGCACCGTGAGCGGCGGGCTGCTCGGGCAGTTCATCGGCGCGACGGCCGGCGGCGCCGCGACGCTCGGCCTCTTCTGGTACGCGCAACGCGCGACGCTCGACACGGGCAACGCGCTGACCGCGCCTGTCTCCGTCGGCTTCGTCAAGCTCGCCGCGTCGCTGGGCGCCACGTCGTTGATCGCCGGCTTCGCGGTGCAGGCGGCGCTGACGTCCATCCGCCTCGGGTTGGAGCGCACCGGAGGCAGCGAAGCCAACGGCCTCTTCCAGGCCGCGTGGGGGCTCAACGCGACCGCCTTCGCGGTGTTGACCGGCGGCCTCGCGAACTACGCCTTCCCCCGGTTCGGAGCGGCACAGACGCCACAGGCGCTCAGCGAAGAGATGCGCACCGCGCTTCGCTTCGTCATGAAGCTGGTCTTCCCCGTCGCGATGCTCGGCCTCGCGCTCCACGATGTCGCGCTCCCCGTGCTGTTCTCCAGGAAGTTCGAGGGCGCCGCGCCGCTCATCGCCCTCCTCGCGGCCGGCAACGTGCCGCGCGCGGCGGTGTGGGTGACCTCTGGCCCGCTCATGTACCGGGGGAAGGTCATCGCCTTCCTGGCGCTGGAGCTCATCGCCGCGCTCGCGCTGGGCCTCGCGACGCCGGCGTTGCTGCCGACCTACGGGCTGACCGCGGTCGGGTTCGTGTACTTCACCAACGCGACGCTCCAGCTGCTGCTCTCCGCCATCACCATCCGCGTCGTCGAGCGGGCCTCCCTCTCGTGGGCCGGCCTGCTGCTGGTGGCCGTGCAGACGGCGCTGACGCTCTTCGTCGCGTTGACGGTGACGAGTCACCTCGGCGTTCGGCTCGCCGCCCTCGCCGTCGGGGTGACGCTGCTGGCCCGAGAGGGTAGACGACTCAAACTCCCATGGACGAACGCCTCAAGCAGGACCTCAGCCGCTTCGCGAAGCTGACCTATGACGACTTCAAGCGGCTGGCCGGCGACGCGTCGTTGACTGACGCGCAGCGCATCGGCTTCCCTGACGCGTACCGCGCCGGGTTCGAGGCAGCCATCGTTGAAGACATCATCGCCAAGACCCCGCCGATGAACGACCGCGGCGGCGTCGTCATCGACATCGGCTGCGGCGCGTCCGACGTACCGAAGCTGTTGGCGAAGCACTGCGCACAGCAGCAGCACCAGCTGGTGTTCGTCGACTCCGCCGAGATGCTGAAGCTCGCCCCGGCGGGCGCGGGCATCACCCACGCGCCCGGCAGGTTCCCGGAGATGCCGGAGTTCCTCGAGACCTGGCGCGGGAAGGCCACCGCGGTCATCACCTACAGCGTGCTGCACTACGTCTTCGAGGGCGCAGACCTGTTCGGCTTCCTCGACGCGGCGTGCGCGCTGCTGGCGCCGGGAGGCCACCTGCTGGTGGGCGATATCCCCAACGGTTCGAAGCGCCGGCGCTTCTTCGCGTCGGAGACCGGCGTCGCGTTCCACAAGGCGTTCATGGAGACGGAGCAGCCGCCAGTGGTCGAGCCGTTCATGCTCGAGCCCGGTCGCATCGACGACGGGGTGCTGCTCGGCATCGTGATGCGCTACCGCGCCGCGGGGTTCGACACCTACCTCCTCCCGCAGGGGCGCTCGTTGCCGCTCCAGAACCGCCGTGAAGACCTGCTCATCGTGAGGCCCTGACCATGACCAAGACCCGGAAGCTGGTGCTGTTCGGCGACAGTGCGTTCGCAGACATCGCGTACGAGTACTTCACGCACGACTCACCCTACGAGGTGGTCGCCTTCACGGTGACGCGCGACTACCTCAAGACGCCCGAGAAGTTCGGGCTCCCGGTGGTGGCGTTCGACGAGGTCGAGCAGCGCTACCCGCCGGCCTCGCACGAGCTGCACGTGGCGCTCGTGTACAACCAGCTCAATCGCATCCGCCGGCGGTTCTACGAGGAGGCGAAGGCGAAGGGGTATGCGCTGGCCAACTACGTGAGCTCGCGCGCGTTCGTGTGGCGCAACGTCACGCTCGGCGACAACGTCTTCATCTTCGAAGACAACACCGTGCAGCCGTTCGTGAAGCTGGGCAGCAACCTGGTGCTCTGGAGCGGCAACCACATCGGCCACCACTCCACGCTCCGCGACCACTCGTTCATCTCGTCGCACGTGGTCATCAGCGGCTTCTGTGACATCGGCGAGTCGTGCTTCTTCGGCGTCAACTCCACCATCGGCAACAACGTCACCGTGGGCAACGACTGCCTGGTCGGCAGCGGCGCGATGGTGGTGCGCGACGTCCCCGCGGGCTCGCTGCTCAAGGGGCCCATCACCAAGCCCGACGCGCAGACCACGTGGGACAAGTTCGGTCTCCCTCCGGGCGGGAAATGAAGGTCGAGCGTTACTCCGCCGCGGTCGCCGGGGAGTGGGACGCGTTCGTTCGCCGCGCGCGCAACGGGCTGTTCCTCTTCGAACGCGGCTACATGGACTACCACGCCGACCGTTTCACCGACGCGTCGCTGCTCTTTCGCGACGGCGAGAAGCTGGTGGCGGTGCTCCCCGCGTGCGCCGCTGGAGACACGCTCGCCTCCCACGGCGGGCTCACCTTCGGTGGGCTGGTGCTCGACGAAACGGTGCGGCTGGGGCGCGTGGTCGAGCTGGTGAGCGCGCTGACCGCGAAGCTGCCGGAGCTCGGCTTCTCCAGGCTCCTCTACAAGCAGGTGCCGACCTTCTTCTTCGAACCCCAGTCGGCTGAAGACAGCTACGCCCTGTTCCGCGCGGGGGCGCGCGTCACGCGCGTCGACGCCAACTTCGTGACCGACCTCGCGCGGCCCGTCGAGGTTCAAGAACGGCGGCGGCGCTCTGCGAAGAAGGCGACGAAGGCCGGTGTGACGGTGACGGAGTCGGCGGACTTCAGCGCCTTCTGGGCCCAGGCGCTGGTGCCGGTGCTGCAGGCGCGGCACGGCGTCGCGCCGGTGCACTCGGTGGCGGAGATCGAGCTGCTGCGCGCACGTTTTCCGCAGAACATCCGCCTCTTCGTGGCGACGCGTGAGGGCCGCGTGCTCGCGGGCACGGTGCTCTACCTCTACCGAGGCGTCACGCACGCGCAGTACATCGCCGCCAACGATGAAGGGCGTGACACCGGCGCGCTCGACCTGGTGTTCTCAGCGCTGCTGGAGAACGCGCCTGGAGCACCGCGCTTCTTCAGCTTCGGCATCTCGACGGAAGACGCGGGCCGCGTGCTGAACGAAGGTCTGGCGGAGTGGAAAGAAGGCTTCGGCGCGCGGGCCGTGCCGCACACCTTCTACGAGCTCACGGCGTCCACTTGACGACGCCGATGCCGGCGCGGCCGAAGTCGTTGCCGTTGTAGAAACCCCAGCGCCCGGACGGCAGGTCCACCACCGCGAGGTAGCACTGGGCGCTGTCGTCGAAACGACCCGGCGCCGTCGGAATGTGCGCGCGCTCATCGTGGCGCTCGAAGCGCAGAGGCGAAGGCTCCGTTGCGTAGCCCAGGCCATACGCGCGCCCGTCACGCTTGCGCACCGAGAAGAAGAGCTCGTTGCCGCGCGGGGTGCGGCACAACCACGGGCGGCCGAACCCATGCTCTCCCGCGGCGTCGATGGTCATCACCTGCCGGCCGCTCGTCGGCCACGTGTAACCATCGGCCGATTCGATGAAGCGGAGGTCGTAGACCGGCACTTCTTTGCCTTCGACCTCGGTCCAGGCGTCACCCCCGATGTAGAGCATCTTGAAGCGGCCCTCGTGGAACTCCACGAACGGCCCGCAGCGGAAGTAGACCTCGCCCGCGCTGCGGTCGAGCACCGGCGCCTCCGAGAACCGCGTGAAGGTCGCGCCGTCGTCGTGACTCACCGCGAGGCCGGTGAAGAGGCGGTAGCGCACCTGCCGGCAGAGTTCGAAGCCGACGTAGTACAGCAGCAACTCGCCGCGCAGCCCGCGCACCACGCTGGTGACGACCGCGCCGTTGTCGTCGAAGCATCCACGGCGGCCGAGCTTCAGCAGTTGCCCGCCATGCGCCCGCACCCGCGCGGGGTCGTCGGGCTCGACGTCGACCCACGTCGGCGTACCGCGGCCCTCGCTGTCGCACGCCGAGTAATAGAGTCGCAGCCGGCCGTGCTCGACGAACGGCGTGGGAATCATCGCGTGCGAGACGGCCCACGGCGCGTGGGCACGGGCAGCGATGAAACCGGCGTCGGTCCAGGGCATGGCGCGTTCTTCACTGCCCACCTCGCGCGTGTCAATCTCATCGCCCTCCGTGCCCGCGCTCGTCTCCGTCGTCGTCCCCTCGTACAACCACGCGCGATACCTGCCGGCGTTGTTCGAAGCGCTGCTGGCGCAGACCTGGGCCGACACCGAGTTGCTGCTCATCGACGATGGCTCGAAAGATGGCTCGGCGGCCGTCATCGCGCAGTACGAGCCGCGTCTGCGCGAGCGCTTTCGCCGCTTCTTCTTTCGCGCTCGTGAGAATCGTGGCGTCGCGGTGACGCAGAACGAGCTCATCGCCGAGGCGCGCGGTGAGTACCTCTTCTTCTGTGCGTCTGACGACCGCCCGCAGCCGCGCGCCATTGAAACGCTGGTCACGCACCTCGAGCACGCGACCGACGCCGTGATGGCGTGCGGCGACGCAACCTTCATCGATGCCGAAGGTGCCCAGGTCTTTCTGCGGCCAGATGGCGAGCCCACCCGTGAGCGCACCGGCAACTTCGAGACGTTGATGGCCTTCACGCTGCGCGCGCGCCCCACGCTTCAGCGCGACGGCGACTTCGGCCGTCACCACACGCTGCTGGCGGGCAATTACATCCCCGTCGGTTTGCTGCTGCGCACGGCCGCCACGCGACAAGCGCTGCCGTACCCCGAAGGCATGGTGCTCGAGGACCTGTACATCTGGCTGAAGCTCAGCCGCCTCGGCCGCTTCATCGCCATCGACGACCGCTTGATGGAGTACCGCGTGCACGGCGCCAACGTCAGCCGCACGCGCCAGGAGCGGATGCGCGCCGACCACTTCCAGCTGCTGCTGGGCGAGCGCGACTACGCGGCGAGCACCGGCCACCTCGACGACTGGCAGCGCGCGATGGAGTCGGTCATCAAGCTCCGCAGCGGCCTGCGCGAGCTCCAGCAGGCGCGCGCCGCGGGGTTCGACACGGTGCGGTTCCTCCGGCGTCGCGCGCTCGCGCACGTGCGCCGGCTATTGCGCTGACGCGACCTCGCGCGCCACCCAGCGCCGCCGCGCGCGCAGCAACACCTCGGGGGCGGCGAGGCGCAGCGCCCGCTTGACCCATTCGCGCGCACCGTTCGCGCCGCGCCAGTGCTTGAGCGACTCCCACGCCGCGCCGAGCCGGTGGCCCGACGCCAACAGCGCGCCCGCCTCCTCGAAGTGGATGCGCTCGCGCAGCTTCTCCACCTCGGCCTCGGTGAGCCCGAGCTTCACCGCGATGCGCTCGACGGTGGCGATGCGCTCGCGCACCATGAAGGCCCAGCCGGAGCTGGTGTTGGTCTCGTGGAACCGCCACGACGCGAGCGGCGCGTCGACGAACGCGAAGGGGCCGTGGAGCGCGAGGTTCAGGTAGAGGTCGAAGTCTTCGAGCTTCGCCTGCTCGTTCCACCGCACCTCGCGCAGCACGCTGGCGCGGAACAATGGCGTGGGGCTCATGATGCCCACCACCCCGCGCAGCATCGGCCACAGGTAGTCACCGGAGGTGTAGCTCCGGGAGCGGCTCGAGACGTCGACCCGCCGCGAGTGCTGGTCGATGAAGTAGCAGTGAGAGAACGCCATCACCGCCTGGCGCTGTTGCTCCAGCGCGGCCACGCCCAGCTCCAGCCGTCGCGGCTCCCAGGTGTCGTCGGAGCCGAGGTACGCGAAGTACTCGCCGGTCGACGCCGCGAGCCCCTCGTTCAAGGTCGGCGTCAGCCCGCGGTTCTCACGCGCCACCAGCCGCGCGGGGAACGGCGCATCACGCAGCACGCGCTCGATGACCGCGACCGAGTCGTCCTTCGAGCCGTCGTCGATGACCAGCAGGTCCATCGGGCGCCAGGTCTGCGCGAAGATGGAGCGCAGCGTCTCTTCGATGAAGCGCGCGTGGTTGTACGAGGGCACCACCACCGAGACGTGGGGCACGCTCACCGCGTCACCTCCGCATACAGCGCGCGGTAGGCCTCGACGTATTGCCGCACGCTGTAGAGCGCCTCCGCTCGCCGCTTCGCCGCAGCGCCCAGGCGCGCGCGCAGCTCCGGGTCACCGACAAGCCGGCGCATCATCGCGGCGATGGTGTCGACGTCACCGGGGTTCACCAACAGGCCGGTCTCACCGTCGACCACCACATCGGGGATGCCGCCCGCGCGGCTGCCGATGGAGGGCAGCCCCACGTGGCCCGCTTCGGCGAAGACGATGCCGAAGCCCTCGAAGGCGGAGGTCAGCGCGAAGACGTCGAACAAGCGGAAGAACACGCCGGTGTCGCGCCGGTAGCCGAGGAAACGCACGCGCTCCGTCACGCCGAGCTGCGCGGCGAGCGCCTGGAGCATGCCTTCATCGGGCCCGCCGCCGACGACGACGAGCCCGGCGCCGGGCACCGAGGGCAGCGCGCGAATCAGGTCGCTCACCCGCTTGTGCGAGTCGTGCAACCGGCAGACGGTGCCGAACAACACCGTGCCTTCGGGGAAGCCGAGCGCCGCGCGCTCCTTCGCGGCCTGTGCGCGGAGCTCCGGCGTGTCGGGCACCTCGACGCCGTAGTTGATCTGCCGCACCTGCGATGGCGGGAACCAGTTGGTCTCGACGAGGTAGCGCTGCACCGCGGGTGAGATGGCGACCACCGCGTCGTTGCGGTGCAGCAGCGCGCGCAGGCCGACGCGGGTGACGAGCGAACGCCCACCGGGAGGCGCGGGCAGCGTCGCTTCTTCGGTGATGATGGCCGGGCGCTTGCCGAGGTAGCCGGCGATGGAGCCGAAGACCTGCCCCTCGAAGACGCGCGCGTGCACGATGTCGGGCTTGAAGCGGCGCACCTCCGCGACGAGCTTCGCCAGCGCCGCCACGTTGCGCACGCTGCCTTCACCGCCGAGCTGCACCGGCTCGAAGCCCGCGTCGCGGAAGAGCGGCAACCGCAGCTCCGCGGCGGAGATGCACACCACGCGGTGCTCGTACTCCGGCGCCTTCAGGTGCCGCAGCAGCTCGAGCAGCGCGGTCTCGACGCCGCCGCCGCCGACCCACGGGAGGAAATGAAGCACGCGCATTCGGGCTGCCTTGTAGTCGAGGACGCTGACGTTCGCGCGACGCTTCCGGTACCGTGACCTCCGTGGCTCCCGTTTCGCAGCATGAAGTGCTGACCTCGCGTGCGCTGGCGAACTACGACGACGCGCGGCTCGCCGATGAGGTGACGGAGCTGCTGACGCGCATCGGCGCGCTCGACGCGGTGACGTCGGCGCGCAGCGTGGTGCTCAAGCCGAACTGGGTGCATCACGAGAACCCGCTGGGGCACGACGCGCGGAGCCTGGTGACGCAGACCGAGGTCATCGAAGCGGTCGCCGCGGCGGTCGCGACGCGATTGTAGGCCGGCGCGCGGGTGCTCATCGCCGACGCGCCGGTGCAGAGCTGCCGCTTCGACGCGCTGCTGCGGGTCAATCGCGTCAACGAAGCGCTGGCGCGGCTGCGCGCGCGCTTTCCCGGCGTCACCTTCGAGACGGCTGACTGGCGATTGGTGCACGCGACGAGCCGGCTCTCATGGCGCGCGACGGAGCGGGTCACGGAGTGGGACGAGCGCGAGTTCACGTTGGTCGACCTGGGCGCGCGCAGCTTTCTGGAGCCGGTGTCGGACCGCGCGAACCGCTTCCGCGTCACGGGCTACGCGCCGTCGGCGATGCGGGCGCGGCATGGCCCGGGGCAGCACCAGTACCTCGTGGCGAGGCGCGCGTTGGAGGCCGACGTCTTCATCAACCTCCCGAAGCTGAAGACGCACATCAAGGCAGGCATCACCGGGGCGCTGAAGAACCTGGTGGGCATCAACGGGCACAAGGAGTTCCTCCCGCACCACGTGACGGGTGGGCCGGAGTCGGGCGGCGACAGTCATCGCGGTGATGCGCTGCGCGAGCGCTTCGAGCGCTACTACGACTTCCACTTCGAGAAGCTGGCGCGGTTGCCGCGGCCGTTCATCAGCGTGTTGTCGCGCGCGCTGGGCGCGGCCGACCTGTTGACCGAAGAGCGCGGCGGGAACTTCGGGAGCTGGCCGGGGAACGACACGGTGTGGCGGATGACGTTGGACCTGAACCACCTGCTCTACGCGTGGGCGCCGCGGCACCCGCCGCAGGTCTTCACGGTGGTCGACGCCATCACGGTGGGGCAAGGCAACGGGCCCTTGCGGCCGACGCCGGCGCATCTCGGCGTGCTGTTGGCGGGGCGCAACCCGGCGACGCTCGACGCGGTGGGCGCGGCGATGTTGGGTTTCCCGCCGATGGCGTTGCCCACGATTCGGCATGCGCTGACCGACGAAGCGTCACTCTTCCGCGCGACGTTGCCTGAAGCGCCGTCGTTGCCACATGTGCACGCGGCGCGCCCGCGTCATTGGGAAACGTTGCGCTGAAGGTTCGCGGGCGCTGGGCTCACACCGAAACGGTGCGCGGCGTCGACTCATCACAGAAGACGCGCAGCGCGACCTCGAGCGACAAGAGCAGCGTCAACTCGTAGCGATGGTTCCTGGTAGCGGCCTGATGCTCGGCCCACAGGCGCCGCACCATCGCGGAGTCGACGACGTCACGCCGCGCGAGCGCCTCGAGGAGAGCGCCGCCGAGCTCGTGCACGTCGCGCCGTTTCCGCAGCGCGTACCCGAAGTCGAGGTACGACATCATCGGGTGGTGCACGAGACCGGGCGCGAGACGCCACGCCGCCTTGCGCAGCGTGAAGTTCGCGCGCCACGCGAGTTGTCGCAGCCCGCCCTGGTGCCAGCCGTCGCCCTTGGTGGGCAGCGCGAAGAGCCGGGGGAAGCGGCGGAACATCATCTCATCGTAGAAGCGCTTACCCGCGCGCAACTCCGCCGGGAGCGAGAGCATGAAGTCGACGAAGGC
>CAMLFP010000138.1 GCA_946479335.1 uncultured Archangium sp. | reverse complement strand
CTGCACGTTGATGAAGACGTCATCGGAGCCGAGCGCAGCGGCGACCTCCGCGACGCGGTCGGTGCCGGAGGCGCAGGTGGGCGAGGTCATGTGAACGTCTCCGCCGAACCCGCGGACCGCCGTCGCGATGCGCTCGTCGTCGGTGGCGACGATGACGCGCGAGAAGCACTTCGCTTCGACGCAGCGCTCGTACACGTGCTGCACCATCGGTTTGCCGAGCAGCGGGATGAGCGGTTTTCCGGGGAAGCGTTGCGCGGCGTAGCGAGAGGGGATGACGGCGATGAGCGACATGCGGCGCGCACCCTAGTCGTCGGCTTTGAGGGAGGTGAGTCTGATGCAGGCGAACGTCGTGCACGTGTCGCGCGTGCTCCTCAACTTCGGGCGCGCTGTCGCAAGCTGACGGTGCCTGATTTTCAAATTTCGAGCTCCCGCACGCCGCCGGCCACCCAACTGCACGCTGGCCTCGTCAACGAGCGCCCCTCATCAAGCGCCGCCACCACCGCGCCATCCCGTGTCGTCCTTGCGGCGCGTGGACTCACGTACCGCGAAGACGTGCAGTGAAAGCAGAGAGGAGACGGGCGTGCTCGCGCCGCGGAGGAGATGACACGCCTCGGTGGTGGCGGTGAACGAAGGTGCGGCTCGTCGAAGCGCCAGCACTCAGTTGGGCGGAGGGCGGCGTGCGGGAGCTCGAAATTTCAAAATCGAGTTCCCGACGCTTGAACGAGTGCGGCTCGAAGCCGAGGGGCCAGCATCGGGACGACGGACGCGCCGGCTCTCCCGGTGAAGTGCCCTCCCCTTAGAGCCCGAGGTCGAACACCGTATCGACGCCCTGCTTCAGCATCACGAAGTGACCCGCGGGCACGCGCGTGAACGTCTGCGTGGTGCCTTGCGCATCGGGCCAGCGGACCGTGACTTCATCAGCGCCGTCGCAGCCGCCGAGGCCGATGTGCAGCGTGAGGTCGTTCTGCATGCCGAAGTGGCCGTAGCCGCCCGACACCTCGCGGGTGACGGTGTGGCCTCCGGACTTCACGGTGACGCGCGCGCCGATGGCGGAGCGGTTCGCGGTGACGCCATCGCCCTCGAGATGCAGCAGCAGCCACTGCCCGGCGGGCGCGGTGTTCTCATAGAGGTGCACCTCATTCGCGGGCCACAGCGCGGCGCAGTCACGCGCGCGGCTCGCACCGGCCAGCACGTCGAGGTCACCGTCGCGATCGAAGTCGGCCACTGCGAGGCCCGACATGCACGGGTGCGAGAGGTTCCACTGCGTGCGCACGCGCGTGAAGCCGCCGTCTTCCTGCTGCGAGAAGAGTTCGCCGAACTGGTCGGGGTAGTCGCTCTCGGCGAGCACGAGGTCGAGGAGCCCGTCGTTGTCGAGGTCGCCGCCCGCGGCCATCAACCCGCCCTCGTTCCAATCGACGCCGACGCGCGGAGGCGCGAGGCCGGTGACCGCGTTGCCCGGGCGCGTGAAGTGCGCGGCGCCGCCATCGGAGTCATTGCGCAGCAGCTCCGAGGAGTCAGACGACTGGCCCGCCCACCAGTGGTGGATTTCAGCGTTGTACAGCTCGTTCAACCCGTCGCCGTCGACGTCGCCGCACCACGTGGAGAAGGTGTTGCCGTTGTTGCGCCACGGCTGGTCATCGGTGCCGACGCCCCACGCGGAGTCCGCCGGCGTCCCACACTGCACGAGCGGCGCGCCCGCGTCGGCGCAGTCGGGCTGCGTCGGGTGCGCGGTGCAGTAGCACTCGAAGTTCTGGTTGTCGGCGTAGTTGAAGTTGCCGTCGCCCGCGAAGCCGGAGCTCCAGCTCTCGTCGGTGAAGTGGCCGGCGCCGTCGTTGCGGTACAGCAGGTTCGCCTGGCGGCCGTACGCGGAGAGCAGCAGCTCCGGCGCGCCGTCGCCGGTCACGTCGCACGCGGTGACGCCGTACGCGGGCCGGTGGTTCGAGAAGGTGTCGAAGCCGTCGGGGCGGGTGATGAGCCCGGCACTCGATGTCGCGTCGGTGAAGGTGCCGTTGCCCACGCCCTGGTACAGCCGCGCCTGCACGCCGATGGAGCTGTAGCCGTAGTCGGCGTACCAATTGCCGACCCACACATCGAGGCGTCCATCGCGGTCGATGTCGGTGAAGGACGCGCTGCTGGTGGGCCACAACTGAAACGACTTCGGTGTGGTGGCCGACTGCGGCGCGAACTCGAAGTTGCCGTGCCCGTCGTTGAGGAGGATTTCGCTGCGGTCACCGGGGTCGGTCTCCGGGTGCTGCGGGTCGACGTAGCTGCCGGAGAACGCGTCGAGGTCGCCGTCGTTGTCGACGTCGCCGAAGACCGCGAGGTGCGCCGAGCGCAGCTCCGTCAGCGACAGCGTGCGCGCCCAGAAGAAGCCGTTGAGCCGGTTCGACTCGAAGGCGCGGCCGCCGTCGGGCGACGCGCGGTTCATCAGCACGTCGACCAGCCCCTCCGCGCCGCCGTCAGGCAACGCGAGCTGCGGCCGGTGGTTCGGCGTATTCGAAGAGATGACGAGGTCGGGGTAGCCGTCGTTGTCGAGGTCGGCCACCGACAGGCGGTTGCCGCGCACGGTGCTCAACTTCCACGCGGCGGTGACGTCGGTGAACTGCGTGCCGTGCGTCGAGGGCGCGCACGTCGCGGGGCCGCTCATCGGGGCCAGCGTGCGCTGCGTCGCGTAGACATTCACCGGGCCGGCGTCGACCTCGGGCTCCGGCGCGCCGCCGTCGACGAGCGTCACCGCGCCCGCGCCGAGGAACTGCGAGTTGCCGGCGGGGTTCGCGCAGGCGCAGACGAGGAGGGCAGTGAGGACACGGCGCATGGGCGAGGCCGCTACTGCCCGGGCACGCGTGAAGCCAGCGATCGCGGCGTTTCCAATGCGAGGCGGACGTTTCACGCGCGCCAAGCGCCACCCGCTACGTCACAGGTTCTGTCCGCCGGAGAGCTCGATGCGCTGGGCCGTCATCCACGCCAGCTCCTCGGAGACCAGCGCTGCCACGGCGGGGCCGATGTCTTCCGGCATGCCGATGCGCCCGAGCGCGATGCCCGGCAGCAACATCGCCTGCAGTTGCGCGTTGTCGCGCACGTGCCCGCCGTTGAAGTCGGTGGCCACCGCGCCGGGCGCCACCACGTTGACCGTCATCTTCCGCGCGCCGAGCTCCTTCGCCTGGTAGCGCGTCAGCGTCTCCACCGCGGCCTTGAGCGCGCCGTACGCCGACGAGCCGGGGAGCGTCATGCGCGCCAGCCCCGACGACACGTTCAAGATGCGCGCGCCGTCTTCCAGCACCGGCAACAGCCGCTGCGTGAGGAAGTAGGGCGCCTTCAGGTGCTCGTTCACCAGTTGGTCGAACTTCTCCTCGGTGGTCTGCGCGAACGGCGCGCTCAGGCCCGTGCCCGCGTTGTTGACGAGGATGTTCAGCTTCTGCGCGCCGAAGCGCTTGCTCAGCGTGGCCTGCAGCGTCTCCACGAAGGCGGGGAAGCGCTTGCTGTCGCCGACGTCGAGCTGCAGCGCCGCGCCCTTGCGGCCCTGCGCCTCGATGGCCGCCACCACCTTCGCGGCCTCCGCTTCCTGCGAGTGGTACGTGATGACGACGTCGATGCCCTTGCCGGCGAGCGCCAGCGCCATCGAGCGGCCGAGGCCGCGGCTGCCACCGGTGATGAGTGCGATGCGATTCATGGGAGTGCCTTTCGTGCTGCGGGTTCGAGCGAAGGAATACGCGCGCCCCCTCGCCGGGAGAAGACGTGGCGCTCCGACAGACTGTTTCGTATTTTGAAACAATGGCTCTCGACCTCGAAGCGGCGCGCGCGTTCATCGAAGTGGCGGCGCAGGGCAGCTTCACGAAGGCGGCGTCGGCGCTGAATGTGTCCAAGTCGCGCGTGTCGCTGGCGGTCTCCGCGCTGGAGAAGGAACTCGGCGGCCGGCTGCTGCTGCGCACCACGCGCGCGGTGCGGCTCACGCCAGAGGGCGAACAGTTGCTGCCGCGCGCCCAGCGCCTCGTGCACGACGCCGACCAGTTGAGCGCGCTCTTCGCCGCGCCCAGCAGCATCACCGGGCGGCTGCGCGTCGACCTCCCGGTGACGCTGGCGCGCGACGTCATCATCCCCCGGCTGCCGGAGTTCTGTGCGGCGCACCCGTTGCTGGAGCTGCAGGTCTCGGTGACCGACCGGCTGGTGGACGTGCTGCGCGACGGCTTCGACTGTGTGCTGCGCGTGGGCGTGCTGACCGACTCGTCGTTGAACGCCACGCGGCTGGGCGTGCTGCCGATGATGAACTGCGCCAGCGCGGCGTACCTCCAGCGCTACGGCGTGCCGGAGTCGCTGCGCGACCTCGAGTCACACTACGTCGTGCACTACGCGCACCGCCTCGGCGAAGAGGAGCCGATGTTCGCGCACGGGCGAGAAGAGAAGCCGATGCGCGCGCTCATCACCGTGAACAACGTCGACGCGTACCACGCGGCCTGTCTGGCGGGCTTCGGCATCGGCCAGGTGGGGCGCGTGTCGACGGTGATGACCGCCGCGCTGGCCAACGGCACGGTGCGCGAGGTGTTGCCGCGCTTCACCGCGCCCGCGCTGCCGGTCTCGCTGGTGCACGGCTACGGGCGCTCGGTGCCGCGCCGCGTGCGCGCCTTCATGGCGTGGCTCCAGCGCCTGCTGAAGCCCACCTTGAAGTGAGGCTCAGTGCGCGGCCGGTTCGGCGACGGCGTTCTTCGGCGCGACGAAGAACTCCAGCGGGCGCGTGAGGAAGCGCTTGCCGACCGCGCGCGCCAACGACAGCTGCCCGCGCAGGCCCAGCCCGCGCGCTCGGAGGGCGATGAACAGCGCGCACGCGAAGCTGACGCCGAAGTTGATGGCGCCCACCATGGGTATCGAAATCAGCGCCACCAGCACGTCGGTGCGGGTGAAGGCCTGCACGCCCTCGTTCACCAGCGCGTAGGTCAGCTGACCTGACACGAAGGTGACGTGCCGCACCTCGAGCGGCAGCCCCACCAGTTGGAACAGCAGCGGCATGAAGCCCAGGAGGAAGCCGAAGCCCACGTTGCCGCCGAACCCCTGAATCTGCTCGGTGAGGAAGCGTGAGACCCGCGCCGCGCGGCTGACGCCGAGTTGCTGCCGCAGGGTGCGGTTGGTGGCGATGGCGCCGGGGAGCTCGCGCAACACGAAGTAGTTCTCGACCGCGCCCGCCATCAGGCTCGCCGCCCACAGCCACACGCCCGTCATCACCGCGGAGAAGATGGTGACGCTGAAGAGCGGGTGGTGGATGCGGATGATCTTCTCTGCGTATGCGGTGTCGACCACATGACGGCCGGTGATGGCGTGGAACAGCAGCGCGATGGTGAACGCGAAGGGGATGACGCCGAACACGTTGCCCGCCAGCGCCGCCAGCTGGGTGCGGCTGGCGCGCGTGACGAGGTCGACCAGCCGCGACAGGTCGGGGTCGGTGGCGTCGCGCTGCGCCTCGATGGCGCCCGCGATGGTCGCCGCGGTCATCGCCGGCTGCTTGGTGGCCAGCGTGAAGTGCAGCAGCTGCATCGCCACGAAGCCCCACGCGTAGTTGAGGCTGACCGTCAGCGCGTCGAAGAAGGGCGCGAGGTGCGCGGCGCCGATGGAGAACTTCGTCACCACGTTGAACGCGGTGATGATGCCGCCGCCGACCGCCGCGTGGAGCATCGCCCGCTGCTCGCTCCGGGTGCGGGTGACGTAGTGCTCGCCGCTGCTGCCCGCGCGCTCCACCATGCGCCGCGACCACAACCGCGTCGACGACGACACCAGCGCGCTGAGGCTGTTGTCGGCGACGGTGCCCTTGATGATCTCGCGCTCGAGCTGCACCCCGGCCAGCTCCTTGGCCTCCTCGAGCCCGAACGACAGCGCGAGCAGCCGCGACAGGCGGGTCAGCAGCTGGCGCATCAACTCGAGGCGGAACACGAGGTCGATGCTGATGCCGGTGTCGTCGAGGCTGCGCGTGACCTCGGTGAGGGCCGCGTGCGCCGCGGCGATGGTCTTCTCGACGCGCGCCAGCTGGAGCTGCCCGCGCTGCAGCTGCGCCACCTGGTCGGGCAGCGCCAGGAAGGGCGAGGCCGCCAGCGTCAGCGACGGGAGACGCCGCCGCAGGTCGTCGCTCACGCCGTGGGTGGCGATGCGGGTGGCCAGCAGCGTCTGCGCGTCGCGGACCCCGGGCTCCAGCGCCCGCAGCGCCGCCTCGTCGAGCCCCAGCGCGGCCGTCAGCTTGCGGCGCGTCGCCTGCGGCATGTGCAGCAGCCACTCCGCGCGCTCGTCAGACGAAAAGAGGCGGCTGACGAGGCGCGACAGCTCGCGGCCCACCGGCGGCGGCGGGAGCAGCCACCGCGACGACCGGTCGATGAGCTCGCGCCAGAACGCGGTGTGCGTCGGCATGCCGGTGTCGGTGAAGAGGTGCGTCGCCGAGTGGTTGAACAGCACCCGCGAGCCGGTGTCGCGCAGCCGCTTCGCGAAGCTGGGCAGCTCCTCGATGCAGGTCATCAACAGCCGCGTGCGCGCGTCGAGCGGCGACTCGTTCTCCTGCATGCCGGGCACCGAGCCCGACTCGAAGAGCCAGTCCATCAGGTCTTGCAGCCACTCGAGGCCGTCGTCGGCCCCGGCCGTCACCAGCGCGTGGAGGCGCGTCAGCACCGCGTTGCGTGGGTCGCTGGAGCCGAACCGCGTAACGAAGGTGTGCTTGTTGAGCAGCAGGTCCGTCATGGGGCGGGCGGCGTCACCGTCGGGGGCGGCGTGTCTTTGAGGTACGCGTCTTGATTGACGGAGGGCGCGGGCGTGGTGGTGCCTCCCGCCGGGCGCCCGGGGATGACGATGCCGGTCTCGACGACAGGCGGCGGCGCGGGCTGCGCGGGGCGACCCGCGTCGAGGACCCTGGTCTCCGTCGAGGAGGTCGACGCTTTGTTCTGCACGAGCTGGCCGATGAGGCCCTTCGGGCCGAAGACCCAGACGGCGACGCCCCAACGCGCCTGGCACGCGGTGAGGTCGCGCGGGCGCTGCGCGCTGGCGTCGCTGCCGTCAGGCAGGGTGACCGTGCCGCCGGCCTCGAAGCACTCGCCGAACTGCTTCACGAAGTCGGCTTCGCTCATGCCCTTCACCGGCTCGAGCTTCTTCGCGGTGGCGCCGGCGTCGAGCACCTGCGCGGCGAGGGCGGCCTCTTCGACGCGCTGCTGCTGCAGGCCCGCGTAGAGCGTGTCGGGGTTCACCGTGGGCTTGGGCACCGCGGCGATGGCGGTGTCGGCGCGCTCCTTCTTCACGCGCTGGGCCTCGGCGTCGATCTTCGCCAGCAGCGCCTCGGCGCGCGGGCGCTCCACCGCGTCGGAGGGGATGGCCTGCAGCCCGGCGATGATGGCGGTGAGCTCCGGGGTGCCGTAGGCGTCGTCGCCCTCCCGCGAGACGAGCACCGAGTAGTCACCGTCGAGGCGGTAGAACTCGGGCGCGGTCTTCTTGCGGCAACCCGACAGCAGCAGACACAGCGACAGGGCGACGGCGGCGGCTCTCATGGCCGGGGCAATCTACGTCACCCCGGCGGGGGCCGCCCGCGTCTTTCGTCAGCGCGCGTGGTGCGCCGGGGTCAGCGTGGAATCGGTTGCCAGGTGGGCGTGAACTCCACCCTGGTGGGCCCGCTGGCGGTGACGTCGATGGGGTGGAGCGCGAGCTGCTTTCCGTCGGTGGCGATGATGGTCCACGCGCCGGGCTGAACGTGCTTCGCGACGCCGTTGGTGATGCGCGTCAGGTCGCCCGCCATCATGCGCGCCTCGAAGTCAGCGACGGAGACGTGGCCTGCGGTGAGCAGCATCACCTTCACCGGCGTCGGGGTGGAGACGGCGATGTCGACGCCGCCGGTCTGCTCGTGGAGCACCAGCGACTGCGGCGCCTCACCCACCGTCGCGACGACGCGCTCGAAGACGATGCGGTCGCCACGCGTCTGCGCGCGGAACACCCACTCGCCGGGCGCGAAGGCCCTCGCGACCCAGGTGCCAGGCGGCTTCGCGGCGTCGAACTCCTTCGTGTTCGACGGGGAGGCGGCCCACACCCGGCCGTCGGTCACCGGCTGCCCCTGGGCGTCGACCAGCGAGACGGTCACCTCCGCGCCAGCACGCAGGGCGATGTCGACCGTCGCGCCCCCGAAGGGGATCTGCGCGATGCCTCGGACGTAGTTTTCGTGGGTGGCGACGGCCCACGTCGAGGCGGGGTCGATGACGATGGCGTAGCGGCCCTGCGCGTCGGTGCGCACCGCGCCGCGGCTCTCACTCAAGTAGACGCCACCCTCGGGCCGCGACGTGGAGACGTCGACCAGCGCACCGGCAATGGGCGCCTTCGTCTTCTCGTCGAACACCAACCCCGTCAGCTTCAGGCCGCGCGAGAGCTTGATGTCGCCCAACTCGTTGGCGCCTTCGTTCACGTCGACGTCGAAGATGTGCTGCGCGAAGCCGATGGCGTCGATGGCCAACGACTGCTTCTTGCCGGCCCGCCAACGCGTCTTGAAGCGGCCGTCCTCGGTGTCGAACGGGCGCCCGGACACCTTGAACTCCTTCACCGGCTTGCCGGCTTCGTCGACCACCCGCCCGGAGAGGGTCGTGCCTTCTTCGAGCTTGAGGATGACGTGCGCATCGGGCGCGGTGATGGTGAGCGGCTTGCTGTTGGCGTCTTTGGTGCCCGCCCTGAGCTCGACCCTGCCCGCTGGCAACGTGCGCAGGCGGAAGCCGCCGACCTCGTCAGTGGAGGTCATCTCCATCGCGGGCGGCGCCTCGTCGTCGTCCTTGTCGTCCTTGTCGTTTGCGACGGCGACGCCGCTGACGCGCGCGTCGCGCACGGGGTTGCCCGCGGCGTCGAGCACCACGCCGTCGATGGGCGCGCCCACCGGTGGCCGCAGCGTGAGGCTCGTCTCTTTCCCGAGCGAGACCTCGACCTCGGCGGTCACGCTCCACATGTGCTTCGTCGCGTACTCCGGGCGGCCGGTGACCTTCCATTTCCCCGCGACGAGGCCGGCGAGCTCGAACTGGCCCGCTTCATCGGTCCGCGCGTCTTTCATCGACGACTCGAACGAGGCGAAGACCGAGGCGCCCGTCACCGGTGCGTTGTCGGCGTCGACCAGCGTGCCGCGAATGGAGCCGCCCGCGCGCACGGTGATGACCACCTCGCTGGCGGGCGCGCGCAGCGTCACCGTCTCGGTGATGAACTTCTCGGGGTTGACCATGACCTCGAACTCGCCGGGCATGAGGTCGAGCGAGAAGCCGCCGTCCTCGACGTCGGCGCGGGCGACGGTGACTGGCAGGCGCTCCCCGTCGGAGTCGTCATACGCGTCGCGGCTGCGGGTTCCTGCGTCGGCGAGGCGCGCGCGGATGCTGAACTCCGGCACCAGCACGCCGTCAGCGGTCTGCACGCGGCCGGAGAGCACCGCCGCGTGTCGCAGCGTCACCGTCACCGGCGCGCCGCCGCCGGTCACCGTCAGCTCCTCGTCGGAGAGAAAACCGGGCTTGCGCGCCACCAGCGCCCGCGGTCCCTCGGGCACGGTGTCGAGGTGGAAGCGGCCTTCGGCGTCCGACTCCACGTGCGCCCAGTCGGAGCCGGTGCGCTCGATGGTCAGCTTCACCCCGGGCACGGCCTCGCCGCGCTCGTCGACCACCACGCCGTCGAGCGGCACGCCCCGCACCAGCTCGATGACCACGCCCTCGCGGTCTTCGCGCTTGTTCACCTCGGCCTTCACCGTGCCCAGCGCCCCGGAGCCTTCGGCGGTCAGGTCGTACTTGCCGGGCCGCAGCCGCTCGAGGTGGAAGACGCCGTTCGCGTCGGTGAAGACGGTGCGCTTGCGGTGCATGCCCTCGAGCTTCACCTTCGCTGCCGCCACCGGTTGGCCATCGAGCAGCACCGTGCCGGTCAACGCGCGGGGCACGCTCAGCTCCATCGCCAGCTCGCGGTTCGCCTCGTCGGCCTGCGCGTGGTCGGGCAGCAGCCCCTCCTGCATCGCCACCACCGCGTATTTGCCCTTCGGCATCGGCCCCAGCTCGAAGGTGCCGTCGGCATGCGTGGTGGTCTCGAAGAAGCGGCTCTGCTCCGCGAAGATGGCGGTGACCAGCGCGCCGCTGGCGGGCGTGTCCTTGCTGGTCGTCACCTTGCCCTTGATGGTGCGGCCGGGCGTCACGTGGACCTTCACGTCGCGCGCGTCGCTGGCGAGGTCGGTGGCCCACCCGATGACGCCCGGCGCATCAGCCCACAACGTCAGCCGCGAGTCGTCGAGGCCTTCGATGGTGAAGGTGCCGTCGTCGCCGCTCGTCGCGCGGCCCAGCGGCACGCTCTCGCCGGTGCGCGCGCCGACCAGCTCCACCAGTTGCCCCGACGCCTCCGCGCAGCCGCACGCCAGCAGCTTCTGCCCGCAGTGGTTGTCGCACTGGCACGGGAGGTCAGACAGCACGTCGTCGCCGTGCGCCGCGAGCGCGGTGACCACCGCTCCGGAGACCGGCTGGCCGTCGCGCAGCACCACGCCCGACAGCGTGCGCGAGCCGCGCTGCACGATGGGCTCGCTCCACTTCGACGCGCGCGGTGCGGGCAGCGCGCCTTCATTCGCGGAGGCCGGCGCCTCGTCGCCGCTCGCCGCGCCCTCGCCCTCGTGAAGCCACCACCAGCCACCCACCGCCACCAATGCCACCGCCACCACTCCAAGCGCCCATCGCCGCATCCGTGCCTCCTCCTCGAAGCACTGACTCCAGCGGATGCGCGCAGGTTCTACAAGCCGGTCAGCGGAAGGCGTGCAGCAGCCACGGCAGCAGGCGCCCGTCGGTCACCAGCTCCATGTGCTCCAGGCGCTCCGACTGCACGTGCACCAGCGGCGCGCTGCGGGTGGCCGCGGGCAGCTCGTCGTAGAGCCACGGCAGCACCTCCACCGTCGCCGCGGCGCGCTTCTTCGTCAGCCACAGCGTGCGCTGCCGCGTCTCGAAGCTCACCAGCACCAGCTGGTTGCCCGGCGTGTCGAGCCACGTCTCGAACTCGCGCTCGTTGGCGTACAGCCCGTCGACCAGCAGCACCTGGGTGACGCGCGGCTCCTTCAGCCAGCCGGCGATGGCCTTGTACGCGCCGGAGTGCCCGACCAACACGAGGGGCCCGGTGGGCAGCTTGAGCCGCGTGCGCTTCTCGACCTCCTTGAGCAGCGCGGGGAGCTCCGGCCACAGCAACTCGTCGCGCGGGCCGCTGCGCGTCTCCGGGATGATGAAGAGCGCCTGCCGCCCCGAGTCGCGGAACCGCGCGGTGAGGTGGTGCTCCATCATCGCGGTGTCGACGTCGGTGTAGAAGCCGTGGAGGTAGATGACGATGGGCGCGCCGCGCTTCAAGGTCTTCGGGCTCCACACGTGCACCGGGCCGTTCTTCTCGGTGCCGAAGCGCAGGTAGCGCCCGTCGTCCAACACCTCGTCGACGAACTCGCCTGGCTTCGTGCGCTCGATGCTCGCGCGCGCGGGCGAGAGCGCCTCGGCGCCCCCGTCGGCCTGCGCGAGCAGCATGAGCAGGAGCGCCGTCACTTCTTCTTCGTAATCAGCATGTGCTTGCTGAGGTTTTTGTCGAGGTAGCCGTAGCGGAAGGGCAGCGGCTTCGCGTCTTTCCACAGCTTCACGAAGTCGCGGTTGTAGTCGGGGTTCGCGCCGAGGAACGACTCGGCGAACTTGCCGTAGGTCTCCTGCGTGAAGCCGGCCTCGGTCGCGAACTTCGGGGGAATGCCCGTGGAGTCGCTCACCATGAACACCATGTGGCTCAGCAGGAAATTGCGGATGGTGGAGAACGCGTCGCGCCACAGCAGGTAGCTCGCGGCCTTGGTCATCGCCACGATGGTGCCGCGCGAGTCGAGGTACTTCTTGAGGCCCTCGTCCTTGCCGAAGTGGTCATCGTCGAGGTTCTCCGCGAAGTGACGGTGCGTAATCTTCTCGCCGGTGCCCTTCTTGACGGCGACAAGTTCGAGGTTGTCGAAGGCCTCCGAGAAATCAGGCGCGACCCACACCTTGTTGAGCAGCGTCGCCTCCTTCTTCTCCAGCGTCGCCAGCTCCTCGGCCGTCAGGTAGCGCAGCGTGCCGTCGGTGTTGGGCTTCACGTAGCGCAGGCTGACCGGCTCGTAGCCGTGCACCGCGAGCGCGATGAGGAAGAAGCACAGCTGCCCGGGGAGCTCGCCGCGCTGGCCGGCCATCAGGTTCGAGGTCTTCGAGTCGTTGGCCGTCAGCAGGCCCGCCGACGTCTGGCGGATGAGCGCCAGCGAGGTCTTGAGCTTCTCAGACGTGATGCCCTTGATGCGGCGCGGGTCACCAGCGTGCTCCAGCGAGAGCGTGTTGAACTCCCGGGCCTCCGGGTACGTGGTGAGCGCAGAGATGAGGTCGCCGCCCCCGAACGGGTACACCACGGTGGTGGGCAGGCCCGCGGGCTTGAGCGCCTGGATGAAGGGCGACGCTTCCTTCACCCACGTGGCGCGGTACTTCTCGATGCGCTTGTTGAGCTCCTTGCAGTGCGCGTCGACCACCTTCGCGTCGATGCCGTCGGGCAGCGGCGCGTCATTGCCGCACGCGACGACGCGGTAGAGCAGCTTCGCTTCGTCGGTGAAATCGAGGGGGGCGGGAGTCTGGGAGAGCGCGAGAGCCAGCAGGGGCAGGGCGAGCATGG
>CAMLFP010000137.1 GCA_946479335.1 uncultured Archangium sp. | reverse complement strand
GAAGCCTGAACTACGCCGTCTCGCCGCTCTTCGCCGGCGCCGACGCTTCACCTTCTTCGGCCGCGAGCTTCCGGTAGATGGTGCGCGCGGCGATGCCCAGCATGCGCGCGGCGAGGTTCTTGTCGCCCTTGGTGTGCCGCAACGTCTCGTGGATGACGCGGCGCTCGATCTCCTCGAAGGGCGTCCCGATGGGGATGATGATCTGCGACGCGCTGCCGATGGGCCCCTTGCGGATCGCCTCGGGCAGGTCGTGCACCTCGACGATCTCCCCGCGGCACAGCACCACCGCGCGCTCCACCGCGTGCTCCAGCTCGCGCACGTTGCCGGGCCACGCGTAGTTCTCGAGCACCTTCACCGCCTCGTCTGAGAAGCCGCGCACGTTCTTGGAGTTCTTCGCCGCGTACCGCCGAAGGAAGTGCTCGCCCAGCAGCGAGACGTCTTCACGGCGCGACGCCAGCGAGGGGATGCGCACCTCCACCACGTTGAGGCGGAAGTAGAGGTCTTCGCGGAAGCGGCCCTCCTGCACCTCGCGCTGCAGGTCCTTGTTGGTGGCCGCGATGACGCGCGTGTCGACCTTCACCGTCTGCGTGCCGCCCAGGCGCTCCAGCTCGCCCTCCTGCAGCACGCGCAGCAGCTTCACCTGCGCCGACGGAGACATCTCGCCGACCTCGTCGAGGAACAGCGTGCCGCCGTGCGCGCGCTCGAAGCGGCCTTCCTTGCGCGCCACCGCGCCGGTGAAGGCGCCGCGCTCGTGGCCGAACAGCTCCGCTTCGAGCAGCGACTCGGGCAGGGCGGCGCAGTTCACCGCCACGAACGGGCCCTTCGCGCGCGCGGAGTTCTCGTGCACGAAGCGCGCGGCGAGCTCCTTGCCGGTGCCTGATTCACCGAGCAGCAAGATGGTGGCCGTGGTGGGCGCGGCCTGGCGCAGCAGATCCATGAACGCGAGGAACGAGGGCGACTGGCCGACGAGGGCCTTGGTGCCGATGGCGGCCAGCTGCGCCTTCAAGTCGCGGTTCTCGGCCACCAGCGCGCGCTTCTCCGACGCCTTCTCCACCGCCTTCACCAGCGAGTGGCGCTTCAAGGGCTTGGTGATGAAGTCGTACGCGCCTTCGCGCATCGCCGCGACCGCGGTCTCCACCGTGGCGTAGGCGGTCATCAGCACCACCTCGACGTCGGGCCGCATCGCGCGCGACGCCCGCAACAGCGCCTGCCCATCGACGCCGGGCATCATCAGGTCGGTGACCACGATGCCGACCTCCGGCTTGCGCAGCAGCTCCAGCGCCTCCTGCCCATTGCTGGCAGACAGCGTGTTCACACCTTCCTTCTGGAAGATGCGGCAGACCGACTCGAGATTGGCTCGGTCGTCATCGACGACGAGGACAGTGGCGCTCACGGGAGGCTGTTTAACCCGTGAGTCGCGCGAATAGTCCCGTTACTGGCAGACGGCGTTGTAGTTCGGCCCCGGCGAGGTCGAGCCCGAGCACGCGTCGTAGTCACACGACGTCGAACTCCAGTCGTAGCAGTCCGGGTCGGGGATGCCGCAGCCGCAGTCGCAGTCGAACCAGTCGTTGTAATACGAGGGGTCGCAGGTCCACGTGCGGGTCGGCCCGGAGCAGACCGCGTTGTCGGTCGGGCTGATGTCGGCGCACTCCGAGTTGTAGGAGCACGAACCCGACGGGCAGTAGTCGCAGTAGCCGAGGTTGCTGCCGGAGCAATCAGGGTCGGGGATGCCGCAGCCGCAATCGCAGCCATCGTTGGTGCCGAACCACGACTGGTTGCAGGTCCACGTTGCGCCGCCGTCGGTGCCGCTGCCGCCGCCGGTCGCCGTACCGCCGCCCGTGGTGCCCGTGCCACCGCCAAGCGAGCCGACGCCACCGCCGAGCGAGCCGACGCCGCCGCCGAGCGAGCCGACGCCACCGCCGCTGGTGCCCGTGCCGCCGCCCGAGGTGCCGACGCCACCGCCGCTGGTGCCCGTGCCGCCGCCCGAGGTGCCGACGCCGCCGCCGGTGGAGCCCGTGCCGCCGCCCGTGCCGGCGTCGATGGTGGACTGGTCGACCCAGCACTCCGTGCCGACGCAGTACGAGTTGGTGCCGCACACCTGGCCGTTGCACGACGACTCCGCGCAGTCGATCAGGCTGTTGTTGTTGTCATCGACGCCGTTGGCGCAGTTCTCGATGCTCGACGAGGTGCCGCCGCCCGTCGTCCCCGTGCCGCCACCCGTCGCGGAGCCGCCGCCGGTGCTGCCCGCGCCGCCGCCGGTGTGGCCTGCGTCAGTGCCCGTGCCGCCGCCGGTCTGGCCCGCGTCGGTGCCCGTGCCGCCGCCGGTCGCGCCCGCGTCTCCGCCCGGCGCGTCGGTGGCCACGCCGTTGCGGCACACGCACTCGTAGCCGCACGACTGGCCTTCGCACTGGTGATCAGCGCAGTCGATCTGCCCGTCACCGTTGTCGTCCATCTCGTTGTCGCAGCGCTCGAGGCGCACCGCGCAGGACGGGTCGGTGAAGCAGGTGGGGTCAGCGCAGTCGACCTTGCCGTCTTCGTTGTCGTCGAGGCCGTTGGTGCACACCTCGGCGCTGGGCGTCACGGTGACGCGGTTTCCGCTCCCACAGGAGACGGCGAAGGCGAGGGTGGCGATGAAAGACAGGGAGCGTGACGTCATGGTGATCCTCGATCAGCGGCGAACGCTGATCAGGGTACCACGACTGTGACGCGCCGCGCCTTTGTGGCCCGGAGCCGAATTCTCAATCTTCGGGATCTCCGCCGCCGCCGCCGCCCATTTTCGCCACGTCGTCCTTGTTCACCTTGGCGGGGTCGATCTTCTGGGTGGCGGCCAGCATCTGGCCGACGATCTCGTCGAAGTCGAACTCGCCGCCCTTCTTGAAGCGGAGGAAGTTGACGCGCGCCACGACGTAGTTGCGCAGGTACGGGGAGGTGAGGCCCTTGGCCTTGAGCGCGTCGATGACGCGGGTGACCTCGTCGTCCCACTGGAGCAGCAGGTCGGCGCGGGCTTCACGCACCGCGAGCGCGTCGGCCAGCGGTTCGTCGAGGAACGCCTCGAGCCGCTTCACCACCGGCGAGTACGCGCCGGCCGAGTACCGCGGGCGCTTCTCGTAGACCGCGCCGAAGGTGATGAAGTGCGGCTCCTCGAGGAAGGCGATGTAGTCGCTCTCGTTGCCGCCCTTCGCGCCGACCAGCCCGCGGTACATGCGGATGACCTCCAGCGAGCGCTCCTTCAGGTTGTGCGCCTTCTCGGTGTTGAGCGCGAGGATCTGAAAGGCCACGTCTTCTTCGGGGATGATGAGCGCCACGATGCTCTTCATGCCCAGCAGCTTCGCGGCGCCCAGGCGGTGGTTGCCGTTGGGCGTCCAGTACTTGCCGTCTTTGCGCACGGCGATGATCGGGTCGAGGAAGCGGCCCACGCGCTCCATCGCGTTGGCCAGCTTCTTCACGTGCGCCTCGCTGCGATCGCGCTGGTACGGCGTCGGCTCGACGAGGTCGATGGGCAGCGTGGCGATGACCACGTGCTTGCCGCCCAGCGGCTCCTTGTAGCTGCCGACGATGGTGCCGCCGTCGGCCTCCACCAGCTTCGCGAGCTCCAGCCCATCGAGCGACGCGGAGGTCTCCTTCGCGCCGAGCCCCTTCGACTTCGCCTCGACCTTCTTGCGCGGCGCCTTGCGCTTCTTCGGCACGACCTTCTTCGCGGCCATGAGCAGCTCCTTTATTCGCCAGAGACGGTGAGTTCCTTGAAGCGGATGGTGGGCGCGCCGGTCGACCCGTGGAACGTGAGGTCTGAACCGATCGCGTCCAACTGCCGGAGCATGTTGTGCATGTTGCCGGCGACGGTGATCTCCTGCACGGGCCTGGTCAGCTCGCCGTTCTCGATCCACAGCCCGTTGGCGCCGCGCGAGTACTCGCCGGTCACCATGTTCGCGCCGCGGCCGAGCATCGCCGTCACGTAGAGCCCGTTGGGGATCTCCTTGATGATCTCCTCCGGCGACTTCGTGCCGGGCTCGAGCAGCAGGTTGTTGAACCCGATGTGCGGGAGGCTCTGGTACCCGCGTGACGCGTTGCCGGTGGTCTTCGTCTTCGCCTTGCGCGCGGTGAACGCGTCGTAGAGGAACGCCTTGAGCACGCCTTTCTCCACGATGGGCGTGCGCCGCGTCGGCACGCCTTCGCCATCGAACGGAGACGTCGCCAGCCCACGCTCGCGCAAGCCGTCGTCGATGATGCTCACGTGCGTGGGCGCGATCTGCTCGTTCAGCTTCGAGGCGAGGAAGGTCGACTTCTTGAACACCGCGTCGCCGTTGGCCGCCGCCGCCACGCTGCCCACGAAGCCCGCCGCCATCGTCGGGTCGAAGACCACCGGCACCTTCTGCGACTTCACCTTCCTCGCGCCCAGCAGCCGCACCGCGCGGCCCGCCGCCTTCGTCGCTACGTTCTCCGGCGAGTCGAGGTCTTCGAAGAAGCGCTTCGCGTCGTACCAGTACGAGGTCTGCAGCTGCGTGCCGTCGGTCGCGACGGGCGACGCGTAGAGGTACACGCTCGTGCCCTGGTAGCTGCCGTGCCGCCCGGCCGACGACGCGAGGTACACGTCGCTCACCGATTCACCGGCGCCGACCGACTCGATGGTCTTGATGCGCGGGTCGTACGCGCGCACCACCTTCTCCATCTCGACGGCAGCCTTGATCTTCCAGTCGTCGGGGAGGTTGGCGACGCGCGGGTCGAACAGCTCGCCCACGTCGGGGATCTTCCCGAGGTCCTTCGCGTCGGGAAGCCCGTTGAGCGGGTTGGGCGCCGACATCTCCGCGATGGCGATGGCGCGATCGATGAGCACGTCCAGCGCGCGCGGGTCGAAGTCGCTCGACCACACGAAGCCCTGCCTGTTTCGCACGAACACGCGGATGCCGACGCCTTTGCTCGTGGCCTGCGTGAGGTCTTCGATCTCTCCGTCGCGCACGCGCACGTCGGCGGAGCGGCCCACCTGCAGGAACGCTTCGGCCTGCTTGGCGCCGCGTTTCAGCGCCTTCTGCACGATCTTCTTCGCCAGCTGCTCGTAGTTCATCGCTTGCCTCCGACCTTCGTGCCGCCGACCGTCATGTCGTCGATGCGCAACGTGGGGAGCCCCACGCCCACCGGCACGCTCTGGCCGTCTTTTCCGCAGGTGCCCATGCCCGGGTCGGGCTTCGGGTCGTTGCCCACCATCGAGACCTTCTTCAGCGCCTCCGGGCCGACGCCGATCAGCGTCACGCCCTTGAGCGGCCGGCCGAGCTTGCCCTTCTTGATCTCGTAGGCCTCGCTCACCTCGAACACGAAGTTGCCGTTGGTGATGTCGACCTGACCGCCGCCGAAGTTCGCGCAGTACACGCCGGTGTCGACGCTCTTCAAGATCTCCTCGGGCGTGCTCTCGCCGGGCGCCAGGTACGTGTTCGTCATGCGCGGCAACGGGAGGTGTTTGAAAGACTCACGCCGGCCGCTCCCGGTCGACTTCTGGTTCATCAACTTCGCGTTGAGCGAGTCGAACATGTAGCCCTTCAACTCGCCGCGCTCGATGAGCACCTTGAACTGCGCCGGGTTGCCCTCGTCGTCGACGTTCAGCGAGCCGCGCGCGTTGGCCATCGTACCGTCGTCGATGACGGTCACGAGCTCGCTCGCCACCTTCTCGCCCAGCTTCCCGGCGAACAGCGACGTCTCCTTGCGGATGAAGTCGGCCTCCAGCCCGTGCCCGACCGCTTCGTGGAGGAGGATGCCGCTCCAGCCGGGTGCCAGCACCACCGTCTGCTGCCCGGCCTGCGCTTCCGCCGCGCCGAGGCCCGCGATGGCCTGCCGCGCCGCTTCTTTCGCGACCTGCTCCGGGGTGAAGGTGTCGAAGTGCGTGAAGGCCACGCGCCCGCCGCCGCCGAAGCTGCCGGTGCGCCGCTCGCCGCCTTTGCCCTCCGCCACCACCATCGTGGAGATGCGGCACATGTCCTGCGTGTCTTCAGCGAGATGCCCGGTGGTGTTCGCCACGAGGATGCGCTTGGTCGAGTCGGCGTACGTCGCCGTCACCTGCTTCACGCGCTTGTCGTACGCGCGCGCGGCCTTGTTGGCGCGCACCACGAGGTCGCGTTTGCGCGCGACATCGACCGACGCGAGGTGCTGGTCCAACCGGTAGAAGGTCGGCAGCGGCGTGCGCGCGACGTTGAAGCTGCGCTCGCTGCCCTTGCTGTTGGCGATGAAGGCCGCGGTGCGGGCCGCGCGCAGCAGCGCCTCCTCGTCGAGGTCGTCGGAGTACGCGTAGCCCACGCGCGCCCCGGAGATGACGCGCACGCCCACGCCCTGCGAGAGGCCGTTCTGCGCGCTCTTCACCTTGTCTTCTTCGAGGGTGACGGCGGTGAAGTCGGTGCGCTCTGCGTAGACCTCCGCGAAGTCAGCGCCGCGCGCCATCGCCGCTGACAACAACTTTTCGCACAACGGAACTGGGATCATGTCGAATCAGGATAACGCGGCTCGCGCGGCGCGCCTCGACGATTCCCCGGGTGTCCGGGGCGGGAGAGGCGCATGGTGGTGCTCCACAAACAGGGAGCGCTCATGTTCGCCGTCGCAGGAGTCTCGGGCCGCACCGGTGCCGCCACCGCTGAGGCGTTGCTGAAGCAGGGTCAGAAGGTGCGCGTACTGGTGCGCAAGGCCGAGCAGGGCGAGCCCTGGCTGCGCCACCACGCGGAGGTGGCCGTCTGTGACTTCAACGACACCGACTCGCTCATCGGCGCGCTCTCCGGCGTGACCGGCGCGTGGCTGTTGCTCCCGCCGCGGCTGGAGGTCGACGCCCGCACCGCGATGCTCGCGAGCATGGCGAAGGCCCTCAAGCGCGCGCGCCTCGAGCGCCTCGCGTTCCTCTCGTGCGTGGGCGCGCAGCACCCCACCGGCACCGGCCCCGCGACGGCGGTGCACCAGGCCGAACAGCTGCTGGCCTCGAGCGCCCAGTGCGTCACCTTCGTGCGCGCCGCGTACTTCCTCGAGAACTGGGGCGCGCTGCTGCTCCCGGCGCTGGAGACCGGCGAGCTGCCGTTCTACGGCCACGTGCACACGAAGTTCCCGCAGGTCAGCGCGCGCGACGTCGGCCACGCCGCCGCGCAGGTGTTGACCACCCCGGTGCGCGGCACGCGCTTCATCGAGGTGGCCGGCGCGGAGAACTGGTCGGCCGACGACGTGGCGGAGGTCATCTCCTCGCTGCTGGGCACGCGCATCAAGGCCGTCGAGCGCCCGGTCGATTCGCTCGAAGATCCGCTCCTCGCGGAGCAGTACCGCGCGATGGCGCGGGGGGTGTTGAACTTCGCGCACCCGCACCAGCTCACGCGCGGCACCACGCCGCTCTACAACGCACTCAAAACGCTGGTGTGACGGGCTGACCTGCTAGGGTTTCGGGCGGAAACAAGTCATGGCACCGCCTCGCAGAGTCAGTCGTGGAAGTGGAGACGTCGAGGACGACCCCGAGCGGGAAAACCGCACGCAGGCGCGCGTGCAGGTCGACCCCGAGCGCGAGAACAAGACCCAGGCGCGGGCTCCGCAGCCGGTGCGCGCGCGCAACGTCGACCCCGAGCGCAACAACAAGACGCAGGCCCGCGCCCAGCGCCCGGAGGAGGACTACGACACCGCCGGGGAGTACGCCGACGAGGGCCCGTACCGCACCGGCTCCGACTACTCGCCGTCGAACGAAGACTTGAGCGTGGTGCCCAGCAAGAGCCTCGAAGGCGAGGGCCTCGACGCGCTCGACCCGGAGGTCGGCTCGGCCACCAAGGCGCTGCCCGCCCTCCAGCGCGACGACGCCGATGACGACGAGGTGCCCGCGGAGGCCGATGAGGCCAACGCCACGCGCGCCGGCCCGCCGCTGACCCTGGAGATCATCGCGGGCCCCGATGCGGGCAAGAAGAAGAAGTTCAAGGGCGTGCGCATGGTCGTGGGCCGCACGCCCGGCGTCGACCTGCAGCTCACCGATCAATCCGCCTCCCGGCGCCACATCGAGCTCATCTACGGCGACGAAGGCGTGCTGCTCAAAGACCTGGGCTCCGGCAACGGCACCAAGGTCAACGGCACCAAGGTCTCCGAGAAGAAGCTCGAGCACGGCGACGAGATCGCCATCGGGAAGACGAAGATCCGCTTCGTCGACGACATGGCCGCCTTCAAGCAGGCGAAGGAGGCGAAGGAGAAAGCCGCCGCCGAGAAGAAGGCCGCGGCCGAGAAGAAAGCCGAGGCGCCCGCCGCGTCAGGCGAGGCCGCCAAAGAGGGTGCCGAGGCCGACAAGCAGGACGCCGCTCCCGCCGACAAGAAGCCCGACCGCAAGCGCCCGGTGCGCACCGCGCGCAACTCCGGCGGAGGCGAGAAGGGCAGCTTCGCGGAGAAGTTCAAGGCGCTCCCCAGGGCCGTGCGCCTGGGCATCGTGGGCGGCGTTTCATTGCTGATGCTCTTCCTCGTGCTGGGCATCGCGGTGCGCAAGCCGCCGCCGCCGCCGGTCGACCCGGTGAAGCTGTTGGCCGACGAGAAGATGACCGCCGCGCGCGCCGCCATCCGCGACAGTGACTTCCAGACGGCGGCGACCTTGCTGGCCGACGCGGAGAAGCTCCAGCCGGGCATCGATCGCTCGAACCTCGCCAAGCAGGTGCAGGTGGAGCTCGCCTTCCAGACCGCGCTGGTCGAGGCGCGTAAGGCCATCGCCGAGCAGCGCTTCGAAGACGCCGAGAAGCTGCTCACCGACATCGGCCGCGCCAGCATCAAGAGCGAAGAGGAGAAGCTCAAGGTGCGCGCGGAGCTCGACGCGGCGGTGCTCGAGTACAAGAAGAACCAGGTCGAAGAGCTGCTCGCGGCGGGTGAGCTCGACGCCGCCAAGCGGCTCCTCGGCGAGCTCCCGGTGCAGATGCAGGCCGAGCCCGCGCAGCAGATCGCCGAGTTCGAGCAGCAGCTCGCCGAGCAGCAGGCCCAGGAGGCGCAAGACGCGAGGTCGGCCTCGGCCCGCGCCGCTGCCGCCCTCAAGGCGCGCAAGGAGCAGGAGATGCTCGAGTCGCTGGTGGTGGTCGAGCGCAAGTTCGCGTCGTCGGAGTGGGACCGCGCCGCCAGCGAGTGCACCCGCGTGATGGACGCCTACCGCGACAACAAGGACATCTACGGCCGCGCGCGCAAGCTGCAGAACCTCATCCCCAGCTTCGGCAAGAACTACGACGAGGGCATGAAGAAGTTCCGCGCCGGGCAGCTCGCGCAGGCCGCCAAGCCGCTGCGGCAGGCCAACCAGCTGTACGCGCAGATCAACCTCCGGGCGAACAAGTTCGGGCAAGACCTGCAAGACAAGCTGGGCGCCGCCGCCATCGTGGCCGGCAAGGAGGCGCTGATCCGCGACGACCTCCTCACGGCCTCGGCGATGTTCCGCGACGCCGTGAAGTTCGACCCCGACGACGCCAAGGCGCGGCAAGGGCTGCTCGACGTCGCCGAGCGCGCGCAAGACATGTTCGAGTCGGCCTATTCACAGCGCGACGTCGACCCGCGGGAGTCGATGCGCAAGTTCAAGATCGTGGTGCAGGTCACGGACCCCGGCACCACCGTGCACGAGAAGGCCAAGAACCAGTTGGCCGCGATGGCGCCCTGAGAGCGGAGTACCCATGAGTCAGTCGTTGCGGGAGCTGGGGCTGGATTTCGTCGAGGTCGAGAACTGGGAGCGCGCGCTGGGCGTGTTCGCCGAGTGCGTGCGCCGGCAGGCCGCCGACCACCGCGCCCGCATGCTCGCCGCGCGCTGCTACGCGAAGCTGGGCGAGACCGAGCGCGCCGTCACCGTGCTGCACGCGTGCGCGGAGGGGTTGCTCAAGCGCGACTACCTGCTCTCGGCCATCGCGGCCTGTCGGCAGGCGTTGCCGCTGGCCCCGCGCGAGAAGCGCATCCGCGAGACGCTGGCGCGCATCCACGCGCGCGCGGCGAAGGTGGTCGGTGGCCGCGCCGGTGGGCCTCCGCCGCTGCCGCCGGAGAGCCTCTTCGACGGCAAGGTCGAGACCGATCTGATGACCCTCGAAGGGCAAGACCTGTCGGACCAGGCGTTCCTCGTGCTGGCCGCGGTCGACTCCAGCGCCTCGGCCGACCCCGACGCGCGGCCGCCGCTGCCGTTGTTCGCCGACCTCGAGCGCGACGCCTTCGTCGACCTCATCGAGCTCGTCGACTACCGCGAACAGAAGGAAGGCGAGGTGCTGTGCACCGAGGGGCAGGCGACCGACCGCATCACGGTGCTGGTCGCGGGCAAGGCCGAGGTGACGCGGTTGGTGGCGGGGGAGGCGAAGACGCTGGCCTTCCTCGGCGGCGGGTCGATCTTCGGGGAGATCTCCATGCTCACCGGCGCCGCGCCGTCGACCTCCATCACCTGCGTCAGCGACTGCGACGTGTTGGAGATCGAGCGCGAAGATCTGAACCAACTGGCGCGCACCTACCCGTCGGTGCCCGCCGCGCTGGCGACGTTCGCGCAGTCGCGCATGGCGAAGAACCTGATCGCCACCTCGCCGATGTTCGCGCACGTGGCCGAGGGCGAACGCGCGGGCATGCTGCAGCGCTTCGACTTCAGGGGGCTGGCCCCCGGCGAGAAGATCATCGTCGAGGGCGAGCCCGTGCAGGCGCTGGTGCTGGTGCTGGCGGGCGAGCTCATCGTGCAGAAAGACGACAACGACGGCGGGTCGATCAGCCTCTCGATTCTCAGGGAGGGTGACGTGGCGGGTGAGATCTCGCTGCTCAACGGGCTGCGCGCCACCGCGACCGTCGCCGCCAGCCGCAAGACCGCGGTGGCGCTGCTGAACCGCAAGAACTTCGAGGCGCTCCTCAAGGAGCAGCCGCGGCTGCGTGACTTTCTCGACGAGCTCTCGAGCCGCCGGCTCAAGGGCATCGGCGAAGCGATGCGCCCCGCGGAGATCCTCGACGCCGACGAGCTGGTGGTGGAGTGAACGCGCGCTCGCTGGCGGGCATCGCGTTGGCGATCCTCGTCGGTGGCGCCGTCTATTTCTTCTGGCCGAAGGAGAAGCTCTCGCCTGAAGACGAGGTGCGGCAGCTCATCGCGCGCATGGTCGACGCGGCCGAACGCAAGAGCCCGTCGGACGTGGTGGCCGGGCTCGACGACGGCTTTCGCGGGCAGGGCGGCGCCGACAAGGCCCAGATCAAGGCGCTGCTGGTCGGCCAGTTCTTCCGCGCCACGCAGGTGGTGGTGCTCAACCCGTCACTCGAGGTGCAGGTGCAGACGCCCACCGCCGCGCACTTCAAGGGCACCTTCCTGCTGACCCGCGACGGCAGCGCGGCGACCTACGTGATCGAAGGCGAGGTGGAGAAGACCGACGGCTGGCACCTCACCTCGGCGACGTGGTCGCAGTGAGCGTCAGGGGCACGCCGCGTTCGGCGCGTTGAAGTCGTAGGGGAAATTGTGGCGGTCGACGACGGTGACGACCCACCCGCAGCTCGAGGTGCCGTTGAGCACGAACCAGCCATCGAGGAAATCGACGAGGTCAACGCCCATCGCGCCCACGTTCCGCAGGGGAGCGGTGCGCAGGTAGTCGGGCTGCACGCGCAGCGCCGCGGCGAACGACGGGTCGGTCACCGCCTGCGCCGTCTCTGACGGGTCGGTGTCGCTGAGGTCCCACAGGGTCTCGGTGACCACGTCTTCGCTGATGAGGCCCGACAGGCTGCCGCCGTCGAACACGGTGACGGAGTCGTCGTACTCCCAGCCCCAGCCGCCGCTCGAGTCGGTGTCGGAGTACCAGGGGCTCTTGCGCATCGAGAGCGCGAACCAGGTCGAGAAGCCCTCGCTCCAGGCCAGCGTCGGGTCGACGGGCTCGAACCCGTGGGGGCCGCCCAGTGAATCACTGCGGCCGAAGACCTCTTCGACGTGGTGGCCGATCTCATGGAGGATCACCGTGTCGTCGTACCCGTCGTCGTCAGACAGCGGCCCGAGGAGGTAGACCTCGTTGTCGGAGTAGTACGTGCCGTCGTTGTTGTTGCGGTGCCAGCGCAGCGTGAGCGCCGCGGGCGCCGCGACGTTCAGGTGGTAGTGCAGCCAGTCGAACGCCAGCACCGCCTGGTCGAAGATGTTGAACGCCTCGGCCTCGTCGGAGCTGTACGTCACCAGCACGTCTTGCGTCGCGCTCGCCGCCGCCGCGAAGTCGGCGCCGCCGAACGCGTGCAGGTTGGTGTTGTTGGCGCGGCGCACGGCGAGGTTGCGCGCCGCGAGCGTGCTGCGCGCGGTGACGGAGATGTGCACCGTCGCACCCGCCGTCGCGGCGTAGCGCAGCGTGTAGCTCCCGTCGTTCGCGGTCATCGCCGTCGCCAGCACGGTGCTGGTGCCCTGAATGACGGAGACTTCCGCTCCGCGCACCGGCAGCGGCGCGCTGCTCGCCAGCCCGCCGTTCTCCGAGGCGATCGGCGCGCGATCTTCGTAGGTGATGGTGCCGGAGACGACGAACTGCGAGTTGCTGGGCACGCAGGCGTATTGATTCTCCGCGTCGGAGAAGGCGCAGGTCTGCGCGCTGGTGGCACAGTCGAACTGCGCGACGGCGCCGTTGCTGCAGTACGAGAGCACGCTCCCGGCGCACGCGTTGAGGGGGCCGAGCGTCGGGCACGCGCCGCTGGACGTCGGGCTGCCGCCGCCGGACGCGTTGCCACCGCCCGTCGCGCTGCCGC
>CAMLFP010000136.1 GCA_946479335.1 uncultured Archangium sp. | reverse complement strand
GCGCCTTCAACCACCGCGCCTCGCTCCACCTTCGCCCATGCCCTCGCGGCGTGACGTGGTGTGAGCACGCCGCGCGCCAACCTCGCGGGCCGTCTTCTTCGCGGGTTGAGTCGCGGGCCCGTCTCTCCGGGCAGACGGCGCGCAGACGCTCCACTTCGCTTCTCGAGAAGTGAGACAGTGCGCGGCCGTGCCCGTCGAGCTGCGCAAGGGAGGTCTCGTTCTGCAGGGCACGCCGCTGTGGTTCGACGCGCGCATCAAGGCGCCGATGGCCTTCGTGAGCCACGCGCACGCCGACCACATCGCGCGGCACCAGCACGTCATCGCCACCCGCGAGACGTTGGCGTTGATGGCGCACCGGCTGGGGGAACTCGAGTCATCGACCGCGCTGGCCTACGGCGAAGCGATGGCGCTGGGCGAGGTGCGGCTGGAGTGCTTCTCCGCGGGCCACGTCTTCGGCTCCGCGCAGGTGCGGGTGACGCGACCCGATGGGCATCGCATCGTCTACACCGGCGATGTCTCCCTCGAGAGCGCGCTCACCTGCGCGCCGGCGCCGGTGCTGGCGTGCGACACGCTGGTCATCGAGTCGACCTTCGGGCACCCGCGCTACCGCTTCCCTCCGCGCGCGCAGTTGTACGACGAGGTGGCGGCGTGGGCGCGCCGGCAGTTGGCGCAGGGCGTACGGCCGATTCTCCTCGCGTACTCGCTGGGCAAGTCGCAGGAGACGGTGCGGCAGCTCGCGCAGCGCGGCCTGCCGGTGCGCGCGCACGGCTCCATCTGCGAGGTCGCGCAGGTCTACGAGACGCTGGGCATGCCGGTGGGTGTGCGGCGCTTCGAGGGCACGTTCGAAGATGGTGAGGTCGGGCTGTTCCCTCCGTACCGGCGCGGAGACCTGCTGGCCGACATCGGGCGCAAGTCGCTCGCGGCGTTGACGGGGTGGGCGGTGGAGCCCTGGGGCGCGCGGCGCTGCGGCGCTGACCTCGCCTTCCCGGTGTCAGACCACGCCGACTTCGACGCGCTGTGCAGCTACGCGAAGCAGAGCGGCGCGCGGGAGGTCATCACCCTGCATGGCTTCGCCGACGAGCTGGCCGCCGAGCTGCGGAAGCAGGGCGTCTTCGCCCGCGCGGTGCACGAGCGCGTGCAGCTGGAGATGTTCGCGTAGCGCCGCGCCTCGCGGAGTATGAAGGCGTCGATGAAAGCGCAGCGGCTGATGCTCCTCTCGCAAGTGCACGGCGCCACCGTGGCGCGCGCCGACTTCGCACTCGACGACGGCGTGGTGCTGAACGCGGGGCTGCTCGAGTCGGCCGGCTTCGTCGAGCACGAGAAGGTCGACGTCTATTGTCTCGAGTCGGGCGCGCGGCTCTCGTGCGCGGTGCGCAGCGGCGACTGCGCGCGTGACGAGGTGGAGGTGGGCGGCGCGGCGGCGCACCTGCTCAAGCCCGGCGCGAAGTTGATCATCAGCGCCTTCGGGTGGCTCAAAAGCAAGCAGGCCGCGAAGCACCGCCCGACGCAGGTGCGCGTGGATGAATGAGGCACCGCGCTTCGTCGACTTGAGGTGCGGCACGCAGGTGGTGCGCGTCGACGCGTCGCTGTGCGAGATGGCCACCGAGCGCGTGTTCTGGCGCGCGTTCCTCGTCGACGCCGAGCCGAACGGAGCACCTCCGTCAGCGCGTGTGCTCGGCGAGACGTCGGACGGAGTACGCACGGACTCCGCAGGAACGAGTGGCGCGGCGAGGTCAGCGCGTGTGCTCGACGACGGAGCACGCACGAACTCAGCAGGAACGAGTGGCGCGGCGAGGTCAGCGCGTGTGCTCGACGAGACGTCGGATGGAGCGCGCACGGACTCCGCAGGAACGAGTGGCGCGGCGAGGTCAGCGCGGGTGCTCGACGAGACGTCGGATGGAGCACGCACGGACTCCGCGGGAACGAGTGGCGCGGCGAGGTCAGTGCGTGTGCTCGACGAGGTGTCGAATGCTCAACGCGCAGTCGCCGCGGGCTCGGTGCACACGGGTACGTCAGCGCGTGTGCTCGACGAGACGTCGGACGGAGTACGCACGGACTCCGCAGGAACGCGTGACGCGGCGACGTCAGACCACGCGCCCGACTCGGGGACCGGCAGCGCCGCGTCGCCGGCGCTCATCGTGGAGCGCGCCCTCGTCCCCGCCGGCACGTTGATTCAAGCGCCGCTGGGCGAGTGCCGCTTCGAGTTGAGCGCCGGGCATCTCCGCGTGCAGGTCGACGACGGGGTCTCGCGCGGTGAGCTGGTGCTGCGCCTCGCGTACTACCTGTGCGCCGTCGCGCAGGGCGCGGTGTTGATTCACGCGTGCGCGCTGCGGCGCGGCGACGTCGCGCTGGTGGCGAGCGGCAAGAGTGGAGACGGCAAGTCGACGCTCTCACGGCTCGGCGTCGCGGCGGGCCTCGAGCTGCTCACCGACGAGGTGGTGATGCTCTTCCCCGACGGGCGCGTGTGCGGCACTCCGTTCCGCTCCGACTTCGTGCACGCGGGCACGCCGGGCCTCGCGCGGGCGCGCTACTTCCTCGCGCTCTCGAAGCAGCCGTACGAGGCGCTGGAGCCGCTGGCTGCGCTCTCCGCCGCGCAGCTCGCCACCAGCCAGTGCTTCGAGCTCCCGGAGGTGGCGTTGCCGCGCGCCGAGGCGCGACGCCGGTTGCTGGCGTTCCTCGCGCACGTCGAGCCCCGCACGCTGGCCTTCCGGAAAGACCCCGCCGCCGGGGAGTTCGTCCGCGCGGCCCTCGGTGACCCCGAAATGACCACTGTTACGCGATTGTGACAGTGCGCCCGCGCGCCCTAGAACGCGCGCATGAGGTCGAAGTTCTCGCTCGTGTTCCTCGCCGTCGCGTCGTCGTGCGGCAACGTCCAGCCCCCGGTCGATGGGGGCACGCCGCGGCTCCCGGAGCCGTCGTCTGCGCCGCTGGCCACCGAGGTGAGCTGGCAGTTGGTGCACGCGTTCGACCCGCAACCGGGGCACGCCCCGAAGGACGCCGCCGGTCGCGCGTGGCTCGAGGGCAGGGGGTTCGCGGAGGTGTCGCTCGGGGCGGGCGTCACCCGGCGCGACCTCACGCTCGACGGAGGCGCGGCGCCGTCGCCAGGCGCGTCACCGACGTTGCTCGTGCGATTCGTGCACCTCGCCGACACGCAGCTGGCCGACGACGAGTCGCCCGCGCGCGTGGTGACCTTCGACGTCATCGGCGCGACCGGCGGCGCGTACCGCCCGCAGGAGGCGTGGGGCTGCAACGCGCTCAACGCCGCGGTGCGCACCATCAACAAGCTGCACGCGTCGCTGCCGGTCGACGCGGTCATCCTCGGCGGCGACAACCGCGACAACGCGCAGGGCAACGAGGCGGCGTGGTTCCGCGACCTCCTCGACGGCGCCGAAGTGGAGTGTGACTCCGGCGATGACGACGACCCCGTGCCCGGCCCGGGGAACGACCCGAAGGACGCGCTCTTCTCCGAGGGGCTGCAGATGCCGTGGCTGTGGGTCACCGGCAATCACGACACCTTGAACCAGGGCAACTTCCCCATCACCGACGCCATCCGCGCGTCGTCGGTGGGCACCGACGCGCAGCTCGAGACCATCGACTGGAGCAAGCCCGGCCAGCCCGTCACCACCACCGTCGTCGCCGATGCGCGCCGCGCGCCGATGGTGGGCAGCGAGCTGCTCGACTTCATCGGCGCGTCGGGAGACGGCCACGGCCTCAGCGCGCCCGGCGCGAAGACCGACGGCAAGGCTTTCTACGCGTACGACGTGCCCCACGCGCCGGTGCGCTTCATCGTGTTGGACACCACCGCGCCCACCGGCGGCGCTGACGGGTTGCTGCTGCGCGCCGACGTCGAGGCGCGGGTGAAGCCGCTGCTCGAGGAGGCCGAAGCGCAGGGGAAGTACGTGCTGCTCTTCTCGCACCACCCGCCGCCCAGCTTCACCGACGGCTCCGGCTTCGGCGGCACCGGGCAGCCCGGCGCGATGCTGGCCACCGAGTGGCGTGAGTTCATCGCGCAGTACCCGCACGTGGTGATGCACGTCGGCGCGCACACCCACAAGTTCCGCGCGTCGGCGGTGACGCCCGCCACCGGTCACGCCTTCTTCGAGACCGAGACCTCGTCGCTCACCGACTGGCCGCAGCAGCTGCGCGTCTTCGAGCTGTGGGACGAGGGGAACGGCTTTCTGCGCGTGCGCGCGACGCCGCTCGACTTCACCGAAGAGAACGACCCGCTCGCGAAGGAGTTCCGCCGGCGCTCGGCGATGGACTTCACCGCCGGCTGGGCCGACGTGACGTTGAACGACAACGGCGCCGTCGACTTCTGGTTCCCCACCGTGCCTTGAAAAGAGAAAGCCCCGGCCGAACCGTGATGGTTCGCAGCCGGGGCTTCGGTGCAGCGCGTGAGCGCTGCTTACGCGGGCGTGCCGCCGGTCGACATCGCCTCGACGTGGGCGGTGGCTTCGGCGAGGTACGCGAGGCGGCGCAGGCGCACCTCGTCAGGCAGCTCGGCGAAGGTCTTGAACGCCTCGCCCAGCACCTCGCGGTTGCCGTTCGACGCGATGTGCGCGAGGTCCTGGCTGGCCTCCTGCGAGTCGACCGCCTCTTCCCAGTTGTTGTCGGGCGCGAAGCCGGCCTCGAGGAGCGCGGAGAACAGGCGCGTCGCGGCCTCCTTCATGCGCAGCTCGCCGATGAGGTCGAGGGCTTCGGCCGAGGCCTTGAGCTCCAGCAGCGCGCCGGTGATGCGCGGGTCGATGTCGCCCGTCGCGTCTTCCGTCTCCAGCGCGTCGCGGAGGTCGGCGTTGAGGCCGTCGATGGCCGGCTCGGAGGGCACCACGTCTTCGCCCACCTCGCGCAGGTACATCACCGCCACCGCGACGTCGCCGCCGCCGGCCGCGACCAGCTCCTTGGCCTTCGCCACGGCCTGCATGTCGGGCACCGGGCGGCGGCCTTCGAGGCGCGTCTTCACCGCTTCACGGTAGAGGTGCTCCAGCGTGGTGCCGGGCGGCATGCGCACCGGCAGGGGCGGGCGGAGGCCGGGCACGTCCAACACCCAGGGCGGCGGGTTGGGGATGTGCTTCAGCCCGCGGAAGAGGATGGTGCCGGCCGCGTCGCCGGGGCGGAACGGCGGGAGGTCGCTCTCGGGCTCGCCCGACTTGAGGCCCATCACCGAGGCGCGCTGCTCGCGCGTGAAGCTGGTGACACCCACCGCAGGCGGCGGCGGCGGCGGCGGCGCGTCTTCGCCGTCGAGGCCGGTCACGCGGTCCATGTCGCAGTCGTCGAACTCAATCTCTTCGAGGCCGGTGGCGCCGGTGAAGTCGCAGCGCAGCAGCTTCAACTTCTCGAAGGTGCAGCCGTCGAGCTTCGCGCCGCGGAAGTCGCAGTCTTGCAGGCGGCCGCCGTGGAAGTACGCGTTGGAGAGGTCGGCCTCCTTGAAGCTCACCTTCGAGAGGTCGCACTTGTCGAACTCGGTGCCGATGAGCGTCAACATCGAGAGGTCGGCGTTGGCGGAGAAGAGCTGCGCGAAGGTCGCGCCGGTGTGGTCCGTCGGCACCTTTCCGTCGCGGCGGAGCTGATTCCACTGTTTCGAGCCGTTCTTGAGCAACTCTTCGATGCTGACCTGCTTAGCCATGGCGGCGGCTTCTAGCGTTTCCGCGACGACTTTCACGGGGTTTCTGGTGCTTCAATGCGCGCCCGCATGCGCCCGGTGTCGCTCCTGTGTCTGGTCTCGGTCGTCGCGCTCGCGGAGCCGCCCGACGCGGGCTGCGCCGACGTCACGCCCGCGCCGCAGTGGGTGCAGCGCACGTATTCCACCAGCGGCCTCCCCGGGCCCGACAGCGTCGAGGTCTGGTCGCTGCAACTCGATGGAGGCGTCGCCACGCTGGGCGTCGAGCGCCGGGAGCAGCCGAAGCGCGAGACGCAGTGGCGCTGCGTGCAGGCCTCGACGCAGGCGGGGACGATGAAGAAGAAGGGGCACGGGTTCGCGCTGACCTTCGAAGAGTTCACGCTGCGCTGTCGCCACGCGACGCTGCAGGTGGCGCCGGTGGGCGCGCGCCGCGTCGACCTCCCGCCGCTCGAAGAAGACTGCCCGCGCCACCGCTGGGAGACGGCGCGCCGGATCGCGGTGCGCGCGCTCATCTGCCAGACGCCCCTCGCGCCCGGCGACGACCCGGTCTTCCAGAAGACCTTCACCTTCGCCGCGCCGCCCGGCCTCGAGCGCCTCGTGGTGGACGCCGACGACTGCGGCCCCCGAGACCTCGTCTTTGCGCCGCTCCGGCGCGCCGCGGCCGATGGCGGGGTGCTCCCGGGGCACATCGACCCTCTCAAGCACTGAGAATCACGGGGTTGAGCTTCGCTTGCGGAGGCGATGTGTGACCGTGTAGGTGCGGTGCGCATGAAGACCGTGTTCGCCGCCGTGTTGGCCGTCGTCGCTGTGGGCTGTGGGCTCCCCGCGGAGGGTGGGGACGACGCGCTGCTCTCGACCGAAGCGGAGCTGACGCTGCCGGCCGACCAGACCGCGGCGCTGCTCAACCTGGTGAACGACCCGTCGGTGACGGCGGCGACGCTGCAGGCGGCGGGCGCGACCTCGACGACGGCGAAGGCGCTGGTCATCGCGCGCGCGGGCGCCGACGGCGTGTGTCCGTCGGGCGACGATTTCTTCTTCACCTCCGTGGCGCAGGTCGACGCGGTGCCGGGCGTGGGCGACGCGACGCTGCAGAAGTGGGCGGCCTACGGCGTGGCGCACCCCTCGGTCGGCCCGGAGACGGTCAAGGGCGTCTTCTTCAAGGGCTGGCAGGTGCGCGCGGTGCTGTACGGCGTGAACGGCGACTCCGCGGCGGCGCTCGACGCGCTCTTCGACGCGCGCTCGGTGACGGCGATTCTCGCGGCGCGCCCGCTGGCCTCGGTCACGGCCCTCGGGAGTCTCAGCTACGTCGGCGCGACGACGCTGACGAAGTTGAGCAACAAGCCCTCGTACCAGTGGTGGTCGGCGATGCAGGGCGGCGCGGTGACGCCGACGCCGACTCCGACCACGCTGGCGGGCACCTTCGACGGCGTGACCTTCGACGCCATCGACGCGCCGGCGGCGCTGGTGTTGGCGAACGCGGCCGACCTCGTGCAGCTCGACGAGCACGGCATCAACGGCACGCAGTCGCAGGCGCTGGTGGCGAAGCGGCCGTTCAGCACGCTGGCGGAGGTCGCGGCGGTGAGCGGCATCGGCACGACGACGATGACGGTGCTGCGCGGCTGGGCGCACGCGTGCGCGCAGTCGGCGGCGGGCTCCTGCACCGACACCTTCGCGGCGAAGGTGTCACCCGAGCTGCCGACGCTGCTGTTCATGAGCGAGAGCGACCGGCCGCTCGACCTGGTGACGTTCAAGGGCGCTGGCGCGGCGGCTCCCACGCCGGCGCAGCTGATGGCGCTGGTGGGCGCGCAGGCCGGCAGCACCGCGTACACGCGGCCCGCGGCGAACTTCATCCAGGCGCTGGAGTACGCGCCGAACACCACCGGTTACGGCATCAACAACGTGAACGAGGCGTTCCACACGCAGCTGGTCGACGTGACGTACATCGTCATCGAGAAGCCGAGCGGCGACCCGTACCACGCGGAGGTCGACGTCTACCTGGTCGGCCGCACGCTGTGCGGTGACCTCGTCGGCCTCCACGCCGTCTCCATCGAGACCTGAGTCACTGACAGATCAGCGACACCGCGCGCACCGACAGCGTGCTGTCGATGTTCGGTTCGTTGGTCTGGTCGCCGATGGCGATGACGCCGTTGGTGGTGAAGCTGCCGCGCGCGAGCTGCGCCATGCCGTCGACGCTGAAGGTCGCGCCGCCGTCGGCGTCGACCGCCAGCTCGTACACATGGAAGCCGCCGTCGAGGTTGCCGACCGGCGCTGACTGCGTGTCGTCGCCCCAGCCGACATTCACCGCGTCGAGGTAGGCCAGCTGCGAGCGTTCGGCGGTGAGCCCGAAGGGCGGCGTGAAGCTCCCGAGGATGGCGGCCGCCGAGTCGAGCGGATTGTGCGCGTTGACGGCGTCGACGCGGAGCTCCACGCGCAGGGTGAAGGCGCCGCCGTCGGGCGAGAGGCGCCGCGTGAGGAGCTGATAGCCGCTCGTGGTGCCATTCGGGCCCGTGGAGAGGACGATGACCCCGCCGTCGTCGACGAGGCTGCGCGGCCCTGAGCCGACGACGGACCAGCCCTGCGCGGCCACGTCGGTGCCCGGCGTCAGCAACGGGGAGATGCTCTGCGTCGCGTAGTCGCTCGTGGACACCGCCGGTCGGCACGCGCGGCAGAGGTTCGCGGTGTCGAGGACCCCCGCGTCGACGAAGCCGCCGCCGATGAAGCACTTGTCGACGCAGCTCGCGCCCTCGCAGACGCCGCCGGTGCAGCTCGCGCCGTCATCGCGCGCGGACCAGCCCGTCGTGTCGCTCGCCGGCTCGCACTGTTCGCACGCGTTCTGCGGGTTGAGCGCGCCCGCGTCGACGAGCTGCTGGGCGATGAAGCAGCTCCCGGTGCACGCGCCCGCGGCGCAGATCTGCCCGGAGCCACACGCGGTGCCGTCGGCGCGGGGAGACCAGTGGGTGGTGCTCTGCGCCGGTGTGCACTGCTCGCACGCGCCGTGGAGCACGCCGTCGTCCACCAGCGCGCCGTCGATGAAGCACTGGTTGGCACACGCGCCGCCGCCGCACACCTGGCCCGCGCCACAGGCCGCTCCGTCGCCGCGCGGAGACCACGCGGAGGTGGAGGTGCCCGGCGCGCACGCTTCGCACGGGTCTTGCGGGTTGAGCTCGCCGGTGCCGCGCGCCGCGCCGTCGATGAAGCACCCCGCGCCGCACGCGCCGCCCTGACACACCTGCGCGTTGCCGCAGTCGCTCCCGTCGGCCCGTGCAGTCCACGAGGTGGTGGAGGTGGCCGCCGCGCAGCGCTCGCACGGGTTGTCAGGGTTCGTCGCTCCGTCGCCGACGAAGGTACCCGACACCGTGCAGCCGCTCACGCACGCGCCCTCGACGCAGCGCTGCGCCGCGGCGCACGCGGTGCCGCACGCTCCACAATTCGCGGCGGAGGATGAGAGGTCGACGCACGCGTTTTCGCAGCGCTGGGTGCCTTCAGCGCAGGTGGAGTCGGCAGGCGGGCAGGCGCTCACGCAGAGCGCGACGAGGAAGAGACGCAGACGCATGACGCCCCCGTAGCGCATCGGCGGTTCGTAGCGGGAGGTGCGTGCGAACAGCGTGGCGGGCACGCTCGGCGCGGAGCAATCGGCGACACGGTGAACGTCGCGGCGCGGCTGACGAGCAACGCGGCGGCGGGCGACATCCTCGTGGGGGGGCGCTCACCGGCGCGACGCAGGTCGAGCGCCTCGCGCCGCTCGAGGTCTTCCTCGCGACGGGCTGACGTTCAGAACGACAACTGCCCGCCGAGGAAGCCGCCGTTGCCGGTGAAGGCCAGCAGCGGCGTGAACTTCACCTCGCGGCTCGCGCGGTAGGTCTGCGCGCCGTTGACGGTGACGTTGGTGCGCGTGGCGTCGGCGATGCCCACCGGGAGCCCCACCAGCCCCAGCACGAGGAACAGCGACGCCGAGACATACGCGAGGATCTTCTTGCCCTCGTCGCACGTGTAGCTGCCGTAGCTGTTGTAGCGACAGTCAGGCGGCGTGACGGCGCCGGCCCAGAAGAGGAACGGCGCGGCCGCGAGCGCGATGCCGCCGATGATGGCCGTCGCCGGAGAACCCTTGCGCGCCTCGACGCGCGTCACGTCGGTGTTCACCGCGAGGCGGTAGCGGCCGAGCCCGCGCACCTCCATGGTGTGCACGCCCGCGGGCAGCGTCATCGAGCACGGCGCCGTGCAGCGCTGGCCTTCGACCACGTACTCCAGCGCGCGGCCGCTGAAGGTGACGGTGCGGTCAGGCGTGGCGCCCGGCACGGCGACCATCGGCGGGGCGTACGCGGGCTGCGCGGCGTACGGCGTCGCGGGCGTCGCGGCGGGCGCGCGGTTCTTCTCGGCGTAGAGAGACGCGAGGGCGGTGCGCGCGGCGCTGCTGTACGCGTTGTCGCGCGTGGCGACCGCGCGGTCGTACTGCACGACGAACTCGTACTGGCGGATGGCCTCGTCGACGTTGCGCGCCTGCTGCGCCGCGTATGCCGCGCCATACGCCTGCGAGATGGCCGTCAGCCGCCCCACGAGGTCGGTGAGGCCCGCGGCCTTCGCCTCGTTGATGGCCGAGGTGACGTCACCCTTCATGTAGATCTCCGCGATCATCGGCTCGGTGAGCGTGACGGCGGCCGGCGCGGCGGGCGGAGGCGTCGGCGCCGCGGCAGGCGCGCTGGCCGGCGTCGTGGCGGGCGTGGCCGAGGGCGCGGTGCACGCTCCTGCGACGCAGATGCGGTCACCCTTGCAGTCGGTGTCCTTCGAGCAGCCGGCGAAGGCGTGACGCGCGGTCAGCGCCACGAGGGAGAGGCAGAGAGTCGACAGCCAACGCTTCATGGGGTTCTCCAGGACGGGTTACTTCGCGGTGCACGTGCGGCGGATGTCGTCGTCAGAGAGGCCGTAGCCCTTGAGCTTCGCGACCTGCGCGGCGTTGCAGCCGCCAGGCGCGGCTCCCGGCGGTGAAGGCGGCGGCGGCGTGGCGCCCGGCAGCGGTGCGGCGATGGGCGGCACCGCGACCTGCCCCTTGAGCGCGGCCAGCATCGACGGCGTGGTCAACAGCGACGAGAAGAGCTCCTGGCGGCGACGCATCTCCGACTTCCCGAACGTCAGCAGGCACTCGTGGTCGGCGGCGCTGCTCTGCGCCAGCACCGCGCCCCCGAAGCCCACCGCGTACGCGCTCAGCGCCTTGCGACACGTGCGGCGGTCGTACCCGTCTTCCCACCACTCGGTGATGACCACCACGAGGCCCGGGCGCGCTCCCGGTTGCTTCGGCGCGACGGCCAGCATCGCAGGGCGCGGGTCGCGCGAGGGCTCGGCCGGCACGCTCTGGAACTGCACCTGCAGCGCGTTCCACACCGTGGATTGGATGCTGTACGTGAGCCCGGTCGCCACCGGCACGTCAGCGCCGAATTCGGTCTTCCGCTCCGGTACGCCGAAGGTGCTGTAGTCGGTGCCCGTGCGCGTCGGCGGCACCTGATTCGAGACCACGTTCTCGCGCGCATCGACCACCGAGAGCAGTGGCGCCGGCGTCGCCGGTTGTTGGGCGAGGGCCGCCAGCGGGAAACACAGGAGAAGACCGAAGGTGCCCCGACGCATCGGTCACCATTCTTGCCAGACTAAAACAGGCGAGGGCAAGCCCTTGGTTTTCTTACTGTCAGTCGCCAGTCACTGCACGACGACCGTGATGGAGTTGCTGGCGAAAGACTGCGGGTCGTTGGCGTCTTCCACGCGAATGCTGGCGAAGGTGCTGGTGCCCGCGAAGTTCGCGGGGATGGAGACCTCGAGGCCGATGTCGACGGAGCCGCTGCCGGTGTTGACGCTGGCAGGCGTGGCGGTGGTGGTGACGTCGGCGTCAGTCGCGCTGCTGGTCACGGTGAACGCGGTGTTCAAGTAGTGCCCCTCGGCCTGCAGCGTGAAGTTGCGCGAGCCGGAGCTGCCCCTGGCGACGGTGAGCGACGACGTGCCGCCCTGGTCGACGAGCTTGAAGTCGCCGCTGGTACAGCCGGTGAGCAGCGAGAACACCGCCAACGACGGAACGATGCGGGCGCGGAGCATCAGGAGGTCCTTTGAGAGGGGTCAGCCGACTGCGTGGTTGTCGTGCGCGCAGGAGGCCGCGTGTTCGACGGCCCGCTCCAGCTTCTTCACGTCGCGCGCGGGCTCCAGCGTCTTGATGCACGAGAGCATCAGCGTGAGGCGCGCGAGCCGCCGGTACGAATACATCGGGTGTTCGCCGGGGCACTCGGCGGGCGCCTCGGCGCGCTCGAAGTTCGAGAGGAAGAGCGTCACCGCGTCGGGCTTCCGGCCCTCGGCGGCGAGCGTGTACGCGCGCAACAGCGGCGGGAGCTGCGCACCGAACTCCTTCGCGAGCGCCGAGGCCTTCGTCAGCTTCTCGCCGGAGGGGAGCGCCGCGCAGGTGCCCATCGCGCTCTCGGCCGCCTGGAGCGCGGTGTTGTCGCTCCACGCGCCGAGCGTGCTGAGCGGGCTGCCCACGGGCGCGGAGACCTTCTGGCCGTCGAAGACCTCTGCGTAGAAGCGCACGGCCGCGAGGTCGGCGCGGCGGCTCGGGTCTTTCGCGAGCGCGGCGATGACCGGCTTCACGTCGCGCGGCTCCATGGGCGGCGGCGGCTCCGCGAACCCGGAGCGACCGACCACCACCACGGCGAGGGCTGCGACGGCGAGCGCACCAGCGAGCGAGCGGTTCATGCCGCGAGCCTACGTCACCGCGCGCCGCACGAGCGCCACGCCCGCCCGCGCGACGTGCGCGGGAGTCGAGAGCGCGGTGTCCTCCGGCATGTCGCCGTGGTTCACCACCGAGCGCTGCGTCGAGAAGCCCTGCCCATCGTTGCTCCGGAGGTCGGTGCCGCAGCTGGAGACCGCGGACAACAGCACCACCCACCGGTGTTCATGCCGGGTGGTGGCGCCGCGTCGGCCAAAGCGCTGACCCGGCGCGCGCCGTTCTTCCGGCGAGGCGGCGGGAGTGGTGAAACACGCGGCATGAGACTCCTCGTGACGTGCGTGGTGCTGA
>CAMLFP010000135.1 GCA_946479335.1 uncultured Archangium sp. | reverse complement strand
GGTGGCGATGACCACGCGCAGGCCCGCTTCGCGCGCGCGCTGCACGGCCTTCTCCAGGCCGAGGAGCTCCATCCAGTCGAGCTCGACCTCCGGGAGACCACTCGCGATGACGGCTTCGAGCTGCGCGGCGGTGCGCACCAACAACACCACCGTCGGGCGCTCGGGGGGCGACCATTCGCGGCGCGCGGGGCGCTGTGCGGCTTCACGCGCGAGGGTCTGGGCCGCGTCGACGGCGCGCACCTCGTGGCGCGCGGCGGCGAGCATCGCGGCCTCCAGCCGGGGCACCAGCTCGCGGCGCAGCGCCTTCAACGCCGACACCGGCAGGTGCAGGCCGCCGGGGAGACCGTCGAGGTCCACCTCCGCGAGGCGGAACGGCGTGCCGCCGAACGCGCCCAGCTTCTCCGCCAGCAGCTCCACGCCCAGGCCCGCGTTCTTCGCCGGCGCCAGCAGCTCGTCGCTGTCGAGCGCAACCGACACGTCGCGGCCCACGAGCGCGGCGGTCACGCTGAGGTTTCCGCCCAACGCGCCGCGCACCGTCAGGCGCACCGGCACGCGCCCGGAGACGCCGCGCAGGCCCTCCTCCACCGCCGCCTTCGCGTCAGCCGTCAGGCGCGGGTCGCTCGAGAGGTACACGTGATCGCCCGCGCGCATGGTGGAGAGCTCGGGGCCCGGGCGGCCAAAGCGCAGCCACCAGCCACCCGGCGCGTCCTCCACGCCGAACAGCGGCCCGCCGGGCTCGACCTCCTGTGGGCGGCCGGTGTCGAAGCCCACGCCGCAGCCGGGCACCGGTGACGGCAGCTCGGTCGGCACGCCGCGCGCGTCGTGGGGGCTGCTCTGCCCGATGACGGGCAGCGCGACCTTCGTCATCCCGACGGGCTGATTCGTGTGACCGATGCCGACGCCGCCGGTGGCCTGCCGCTTCGCGCGCCGCACCCGCACCGCGCCGGGTCGCACTTCGACGACCTCACCCAGCAGCGCGCCGCGATGCTTGGGGAAGCGCCCCTCCACCAGATCTTGATGATCGGAGCCCGCGAGAAAACCGTCGGAGAAGCCGCGCGAGTAGGCGACCTCCATGCGGCCGAGATCGCGCTGCAACTGCCGCTGCGCCGCCTCGTCGCGATCGCGCTTCTCCGCCACCGCGTCACGCCAGCGCTTGTAGCCCTCGACCGCCGACAGCACGTACGCGGGCCCCTTGAGGCGGCCTTCGATCTTCAGCCCGTGCACGCCGATGTCGGAGAGCTCCGAGACCGCGCGCGCACCGGCGAGATCCAACGGGCTCAGGAGGTACGCCACGTCGCCCAGCGGCCGCGTCGCGCCGTCGACCACCAGCTCGTACGGCAACCGGCACGACTGCGCGCACTGCCCGCGGTTGGCCGACCGCCCACCCCATGCCTCGGAGGTGAGGCACTGGCCGCTCCACGACATGCAGAGCGCGCCGTGGATGAAGACCTCCAGCTCCAGCGACGTGCCGCGCGCGAACGTGCGGATCTCGTCGACGGAGAGCTCGCGGGGAACCACCACGCGCGTGACGCCCAGCTGCCGCGCGAACTCCGCGCCCTCCGCGCTGGAGATGGTCATCTGCGTCGAGGCGTGCACCTCCATCGTCGGCGCGACGGCGCGGGCCAGCAGTGCCACCGCCGGGTCTTGCACGATGAGTGCGTCGACGCCGGCGCTCGCGCACGCGCGCACCACCTTCTCGACGAAGGACAGCTCGTGCTCGAAGACCAGCGTGTTGACGGTGACGTAGCCGCGCGCGCCCGCCCGGTGGATCGCGTCCATCAGCTCCGGGAGGCGCTCCACGCTGAAGTTCGTGGCGCGCGCGCGCGCGTTGAGGCCGGTGTCGAGCCCGAAGTAGACGGCGTCGGCGCCTGCGGCCAGCGCAGCGGCGAGGCTGTCGTCGTCACCCGCCGGCGCGAGGATCTCGGGGACCACCGCGCCCCTCACCCCGCGGGAGAGCGAGTCGTCGGTAACTCCGCGAGCGCCCGACGCAGCGGCGGCGGCGCCCCTCACCCCAACCCTCTCCCCATGGGAGAGGGAGTCGTCGACGCCACCACTCACGGCGCGAGGATGATGCGCGGCGCCGACAGCGCCTGGCGCACGAGCGAGATGGCCGCCTCCGAAGACGCCTCCGCTTCCGTCATGCGCCGCACGTACACGTCGCGCCCCGGCGCCGCGGCGGCCTTCAGGTCGGTGAGGAGCGTCATCGCGGCGTCGAGCATCATCTTCGCCTCCTGCGCGCCCTGCGCGGGGCCGGCCGGCGCGCCGCCCTTCTCCTTGAGGTACTCACCGAAGCGGGCCACTGCGTCGCGGGTCTTCTGCGCGTCGAACGCGGCGAGCGCATCCTTGATGGCGTCGGTGCCGACCTTGATGAGGCGCGGCGTCTGCGTGTTGCGGAACTCCGGCGCGGGCACGGCCAGCGTGTTCCCGGGGAACGCGCCCAGCAGGCCCTCTTCCTCCGGCGACTTGAACTGGTGCGGCACGACGTCGACGAAGAGGAACAGCGGGTCGACGCCCGACTTCGCCGCGGCCAGCTCCTGCTCATCGAGCGGCGGGAAGGTGGTTGGCGCGCCGGTGAAGAGGAGCGGCATCACCATCTCGGTCCAGAACTCCTCGGCGGCGGGGCCGGTGGCGGCCTGGGTGCCGTACAGCAGGCCGACGGTCTCCACGACACGCGGCGCGCGCGCGGCCGAGGCGACGACGGGCTTCCCCGCGTCGAGGCGCTGCACGGCCGAGACCAGCTGCTGCTCGAGCTGCTTCTTCGCTTCGGGCGGCAGGCGCGGCGCGCGGTTGATGGCGTCACGGAGATCGCTGGCGGTGCGCTCCGGCGTGGCGTCGAACGCCTGCTTCAACTTCACGGGGTCGCAGCCGACGATCTGCACGAAGCCGGGGTCGAACAGCCGCATGTAGTCTTCCGGCGAGAGCCGCATCGACTGCGCGCCGCCGAACTTCGCCTGCGCCAGCGAGTTGCGGATGGTCTTGGTCACCTCATCGACGCGCTCCAGCTTGCCGCTCATCAGCGCGTCGACGATCGCGCCGAACGGCGCCAGCATGATCAGCGCCTCGGGGAAGCCCAGCGACGCGCCCTCCGGCGTCTCGCGGTAGGGGAACCAGAAGGCCTGGTGATCTGCGTGGAGCCGCTCGCCCAGCGCCGCGGCGAGGCCCAGCGCAACGACCTGGTGCTCCGGCTGCGCGGGGTCGAACGCGCCGCCCAGCACCTTGATCACGCCCTGCTCGAGGTCGCTCCACGAGTCTTTCACCAGGTCGACGGGCTTGCCGGCCGCCTGCGTGAGCACCTGCGTCACCTGCTGGAAAGCTGCGTCGAGCTGCGGGGGTCGGGGCATCGCCATGCGCGCGCCTGTACCAGATCCTCCCCGCGAGAGAAGACCGCCGATCAGAGGAGGATCTGCAGCCTTCGCCGGTACTCCCGGGTCAGCGCGTGCTGCGGGCCCAGGGCGTCGAAGAGCGTCACCAACGCCTTGCGCGCGCCGTCGTCACGGTAGCGGCGGTGCGCGGCGACCAACCCGAGGAAGCCCTCCAGCGCGGCGGCCAGATCACCTTGCGCAGCCTGCGCGGAGGCCAGCGCCCACTGCGCGTCGGCGTCGTCGGATTTCTCGCGCAGCACCGCCCGGGCCCGCGCCTCTCCACCATACGCGGCGGCGTCGAGCGCGAAGGCCGCCTGTCTGCGCAGCGCGTCTGCGGCCGGCGCGTCATCGCCCGTCACCCGCGCCAGGACCTCCAGCGCCTCATCACTCTTGCCAGCGGTGAGCAGCAGGCGCCCCAGCCGCAGCGCTGCCTTCGACGCCACCTCGGGGAGCTCCAGCAGCGGCCGCAGCGCCGCCTCATCGTTCGCGCCATCGAGCGCACGCTGCGCATCAGACGGCGCCAGCTCGCGCAGCCAGCGCTTCACGAAGCCCGCGTCGCGCGCGCCGGTGAAGTCGCTCACCACCTCGCCGCGCGAGAAGGCCATCACCGCGGGGATGCCCTGCACGTGGAAGCGCTGCGAGAGCGCCTGCGCCTGATCGACGTCGACCTTCGCCAGCTCCACGCGGCCCTCGAGCGCGTTCACCTCACGCTCCAGCGTCGGCCCCAGCATGCGGCACGGCGCGCACCACGCGGCCCAGAAGTCGACCACCACCGGCACGTCGTGTGAACGCCGCAGCACCGCGGCCTCGAACTCCGACTCGGAGACATCTTTCACCCACGACATCGTGCCGCGTGAGAGCCCGCGGCCGAGAAAGCGATTCACCGGGAGTTTCCGATCTATACGGCGCGCGTGTGCTCCCGCCTGACGCCCGCGCTCTGTGCCGTCGTGCTGGCGGGCGGCTGCGCCAGCCTCACACCGCGCTTCGAGCAGGACGTCGCCACCACTTTCGCGCAAGACGACATGCGGAGGCTGCAGACCCCCGATGTCGAGCTCTACTACCCGGGCCAGTACGCAGACGCCGCGCAGCAGGTGGCCGCGCGCGCCTCCGAGTGCCTCACCGCGCTGCGCGCGCACGGCGTGACGAAGCGTGATCACGGGCGCGCCCTGCTCTTCCTCACCTCGTCGAACTTCAACAACGCCTACGTCGGCGGGCAGTCGTACGGGGAGCCGCTGCACTCGCTCAACCCGCTCTCGGTGACCAGCGAGCTCTTCCACTGGTACGGGCTGGGCGGCGCCGACGTGGGCGACATCGCCTGTCACGAGATGTTCCACTACGCGCACTTCGAGCAGACCGAGGGGTTCTGGCGCGTGGTCGACACCGTCTTCGGCCCGGTGCTGCCGCCGCAGACGTTCCTCGAGCGCTGGTTCACCGAGGGGCTCGCGCAGTACTACGAGGGCAGGCTCCAACGTGACGTGGGCCGCCCGCACAGCCCGCTGTACCGCGGCGCGTTCGATTCATTCGTGGCGATGCGCGGCGGGGAGATCAGCGCGGGCGATCTCTCGCTGTCGCAGCGCGAGCTGAACCCGTACTCCGGCGCGTACCTCACGGGCCTGCACTTCATCGAGTGGCTGGTCGAGAAGTACGGCGAAGACCAGCTCTGGTCGTTGATGGATCTGCAGGGTCGCAGCGTGTTCTCGCCGCTGGGCGTCACGCTGCGCGCGAAGGAGATCTACGGGCTGTCGCTCGGCGCGCTGTTCGACGCGTGGAGAGACGAGCTGAAGCGTCACCACGTCCCGCGCGCGCGGCCGGCCGATGAGCGCATCGTGCTGGCCGACGTGGGGCAGCTGGCGCGGCTCGCGGCGCACCGCGCGTCGGGAGCGCTGGCCGTCATCTCCTCGGGCAACGAGCAGGTGCCGCTGCTGCGCATCATCGAGGCCGACGGCACGGTGCGCGTCGAGAAGCGCCTCATCAACCTCGCGCCCTTCCGGCCGTGGGTGCTCGCGGGCCCGGGCACGATGAGCGGGCTGTCGTTCACCGACGACGGGCGCTGGTTGTTCCTCCTCAACGACGACCTCATCGATCGCGGCGACACCCGCGCGCAGCTCTGGCGCATCGACGCGCAGACCGGCGAGGTGGTGTCGGTGACGCAAGACCTCGGGCGCGGCATGGGCGGCAGCGTCTCCGGCGACGGCACGCGGTACACCTTCGTCGACTTCCCCGCGGGCCGTGCGCGCATCATGGAGCGCGACCTCATCGGCGGCAGCCAGTACGCGCTCGCTGATTTTCCCGCCGGCGTTTCGGTGGCCAACCCGCAGTGGAACCCGGCGCGCACGCAGCTCGTGTACTCGCGGCTCGACGCCAACGGGTGGAACCTGGTGCTGCGCGATCGCGAGGGTCACGAGCGCGCGCTCACCACCGACGGCGCCTTCAACTACGGCGCGCACTGGAGCGGCGACTCGGAGCTGCTCTTCGCGCGCAAGGCGGGCCGCTACCTGCAGGCGCACCGGCTCGACGTCGACTCGGGCGCGCTGAAGCGCCTCACCGACACACCGTACGGCCTCATCGACCCGGTGCCGTACGACGGAGGTGTCGCCGCGGTGGTGCGCGACGGCATCCATTGGTCGATCGATCGCGCGCCGGCGCAGGCGCTCGAGGCGGTGACGTACGAGCTGACGCCGCCACCGGAGAAGCACCTGCCACCGCCGCTGAAGGTCGAGCGCGACGACGCGTACTCCTCGCTCGATCACCTCTTCCTGCCGCAGGCGCGCATCCCGCAGGGCACCATCGGCTACGGGTTGAGCGACACCGGCGCGCTCCAGCTCTTCGGCACCATCGGCCTCGAGCTGATGGGCCGCGATCGCCTCGGGAAGCACTCGTGGCTCATCGGTGGGCTGGTGAGCTGGCCCGACTTCCGCGACAACTCGCAGCGCGTCTCGTACCTGAACCAGGCGTTCGCGCCGCTGGCGATCAACTTCACCGCGGGGCGCTCGCAGCGCGGCCTCAGCACCGTGTGGGACTCGTCGCTCTACTTCTCGCGCAGCGTCTTCACCGCGAGCGTCGCGGGCGGCGTCGAAGGCAAGGTGCTGACGCAGACCACCGGCGGCTACGACGCCTACGTCGGGCCCAGCCTGTCTTTCGCGTGGGGCGCGGGCGACAGCACCGCGTACGGCGGGCCCTCTCGCAGAATCGCGCTCACGCTCGACGCGACGGTGTACCCGGAGTTCTTCGGGAGGCAGGCGTCATTCGGAGATCTCCGCATCGGGTTGAGCGGCGCGATTCCGCTGCCGTTCTCGAAGCGGCACTCGTTCACCCTGGGCGCCGTCGGCCGCGCGCTGCCGGGCGGGCCGTACAACGCGCTGATGGTGGGCGGCGTGAGCTCGTTTGCGTATGGCTACGTGAGTCCTGCCGCGAGCTCCACCGCGCCGGTGCCGACCCGGTGGCTGCCCGCGACGTTCGTGGAGTCACTCCGCGGCTACGACGACTACGCGCTGTACGCGCGCAACGCGCTGACGTGGAACGCGAGCTACCGGTACCGCTTCATCGTCGACCGCGGCACCCTGTCGATCCTCTGGTTGCTGCCGTCGTTCTTGTTCCGGCAGGTTGACGTCGAGGCCTTCACCTCCGGCGCGTACACCAGCGCGAGCAACCCGGCGAGCACGCTGGCCGTCGCCGTCGGCGCCAGCCTCTCGGCGCGCATGCTCTTCGGCGGTCAGTTGCCGGTGTCGATCACCTACCAGTTCGCGTGGCGCTTCAGGCCGTACGACCTGCCGCCGCTGCACGTGGTGGCGCTGAGCTTCGACTGAGGAGGTCAGTTCAGCGCGACCAGCACCGCGACCGCGACGATCAGCACCACCAGCGCGCCGACGCCGAGGCCGACCGACTTCATCATCATCTTGCTGCGCACCTCGTCGGGGAACTCGGAGCGCGAGATGGGCCCGCACTTCGCGCATTGAAACCCGGCGAAGGCGGCGGCCAGCATCACCCCGACCAACCCGCCGGTCGCGCCGGCGGCGGCGTTGTCCTTGCGCTGCACGGGACCACTGCACTTCGGGCATTGGTAGTTGCTCATCGTTCTCCCCAGTGGAGCTTCGTTCGAAGAATCGCGAAGTAGTCGAGCCGCTCGTTGCGCACCAGCAGCACCCGGTTCGGCGACTTCCGCACCTCGATGCGATCACCCTTCTGCAGCGCGGTGCCGGCCTGGCCGTCGATGGTCAGGTAGAAGTCCTGCAGGTCGCTGGTGAGGCGCACCGAGAGCAGTTGGTCTCCCGGCACGACGATCGGGCGCTGCGTCAGCGCGTGCGGGCAGATGGGCGTCACCACCACGCAGTCGACGCTGGGGTGCACGATGGGCCCGCCAGCCGAGAGCGAGTACGCGGTCGAGCCCGTGGGCGTGGAGAAGATGACGCCGTCGGCGAGGTAGGTGGCCACGAACGCGCCGTCGAGCCACGTCTCGTGCGCGGCGATCTTCGCCAGCGCGCTCTTGTTGATGACGACGTCGTTGAGCACCTCGTCTTCGCGCACGCACACGTCACCGCGGAACAGCTTGCACGTGAGCTTCATGCGCGAGTCGATCTTCGCCTTGCCGTCGAACACCTGGCGCAGCGTGGAGACCGCCTCGGTGACGGGGATCTCCGTCATGAAGCCCAGCGAGCCGAGGTTGACGCCGACGATGGGCACCGCCCGGCCCCGCAAGATGCGCGCGCCGTGAATCAACGTGCCGTCGCCCCCGAGGATCACCACCAGCTCCGCGGCGCCCAGCTCGGCGTCGGTCGCGCCCTTCACGCCGATCGCGCTGGCGAGGTGCGGCTCGACCAGGAACTGCCGGTCGGGGAACGCAGCGATCAGCTCCTTCGCGAGCGCGCCGGCTTCGTCTTTCTGCGGCCGCGAGATCAAGGCGACGGTCTTCATGGGGCCTCCATGACTTACTCGGGCACCGGCGGGCCCGCGATGGCCTGCAGCTCGTTGGTGGTCGTCTTCCGCGCCGTGACCTCCACCACCATCGACTTGAGCTGCCGCGAGAGCACGCGGAACATCCCCGAAAGCAGCTCGGGCCGGTCGGCCAGCAGGTCGAGGAAGTCGCGGCGGTCGATGACCAGCACCTTGCTGTCCTGCACCGCCACCACCTCGTTGATGCGGGGCGCGCCGTCGAAGAGCGAGGTCTCGCCGAAGCTCTCCTTGGCCTTCATGGTCAGCACCACCTCGCCCTCGCGCCGCGCCTGCATCTCGCCCTCCACGATGACGTACAGCGCGTCGCCCGGGTCGCCCTCCGAGTAGACGTGCGTGCCCTTCGCGAAGCTCTGCTCGCGCGCCACGGCCGCGACCGCCGCGAGATCATCGACGTCGCTGCGCGCGAAGATCTCCACGCCCTCGAGCGCGAAGAGCTTCTTCACCGACTGCTCGTTCATGTCGTCCTCCCGGTACGGGTGCTGCCACACCTGCGCGCGCCGGCCGATCGCCCTCGCGCACGCCTTGAGCACGTAGTCATCACTCTGCATCAACGCCTGCAGGTGCCGCGCGAAGCGGGCCTTCGCGCCGATGGGGAGCGCGCGGTGGTTCGCCTCCACCATCACCGACACCACCTCACGCTCTTCGCCGGTCAGCACGTTCTCGATGTGCCCCATCGCCCACGCGCGCCGGCGGTGATCGGCGCCGATGAGCAGCGAGTGCGCGCGGCGCATGGAGCTGCCCTCGTGCCGCAGGCCCAGCAACCAGAAGCTGATCTCCATCGCCTGATCGAGCCGGTCGGCCAGCACGCGCGTCAGCAGCGAGGTCTCGCCCAGCGCCGCGCGGGCGTCACGGTAGGGCTCCACGAGTTCATCGGTCAGCGCGCGCTGGCGACGGAGCGCGTCCAACTGGCGGGTGATGTCGACCTCGAGCTCCGGGCGTTCGTCGTGGAGCTGCGCGAGGGCGAGCCCGATGCGGTAGTGCAGCGCCGGCTCGTCGCGCGCGTTCGAGAACAGCAGCGCGTCGAAGGACTTCTGCGTGGCGATGAGGCGCAACACCCGGGGGATCTGAAGCCGCAGCCCGCGCGTGCGGCTGCGATCATCGAGCGTCGAGACCAGCAACGGCACCACCGCGTCGCCCATGCCCGAGAGGGCCTCGCGCGCCTCGCGCCGATCGTCACGCCAGGTGAGGAACCGCAACAGCCGCGGCGCCAGCTCGACGTACCGCCCTTCGCCCGCCGCGGCGATCGCCACGCGCCGCACCGACGCGTCGGCGTCGTCGAGGTATGGCAACAGCGCCGACGCGAGCTCCGGCTTCGCGAGGCGGCCCAGCAGCCGCGACACCTCCCGGCGCTCCGGAGGCGGCGCATCGGCCCCCCGCTGCAGCAACACCGCGAGCAGCTTCTTCGCAACCACATCCTCCGGGCCCGGCAGCGACAGCACGCCGCCGATGGCCGCGGTCTGCATGCCGATGTCGAGCTGCCCCAGCAGCGGCGGCAGCACCACCCGCGCGCGCTCCGGCGCCAGCCACGCCAACGCCCAGATCGCCGCGTCACGCGGGCGCCGCGCGCCGGTGGTGATGATGTTCTCCAGCGGCCGCGCCACCGAGTGCAGCTTGAGGCGCTCCGCCAGCTCCACGCCGCGCTCCTGCACCCGCTCCTGCCGGTGCTCCAGCAGCGTGCGCACGTGGGCTTCGTTCAACAGGCCGGTGCGCTCCAGCAGGTCGACCGCGCGCAGCGCCTGCTCGGGCGCCGGCGACTGGATGGCCTGCGCCAGCAGCCGCTCTTCACCGTCGAAGCGGCCCGCGGAGCTGAGGCCCGCAACGCGCGCGTGCACCGCCTCCACGTATCTCGGGCGGATGCGCCACAGCGCCCACCCGATGACACCGCACATCACCAGCACCAGCGCGAAGACGCCGTTGACCCCCAGCGCGTGCGCGACGCCCAGCAGCATCACGCCCGCCAGCGCCATGCCCAGCTTGCGCACCACGCCGTCGATGGTGCGCCGCGCGCTGTCTCGCAGGCGGTCGGGCAACGGCGCGTACATCAGCTGCACCGCCACCGGCAGCATCGACCAGCTCGCCGCGGCCTCGAAGACCTTGAGCGCCCACGCCGCCCACACCGACGGCGAGAGCCACGTCACCAGCGTCAGCAGGGCCAGGATCCCCGGCGCCAGGCCCGCGTACCGGAGGATCCCCAGCTTGCGCAGCAGCACCTCCGCGAGGAGGAACTGGAAGATCACGCAGAACACGCCGGTCCACAGCTGGTGCGATGCGAAGAGCGACGCCATGTCGGCCTCGCTGAGTGACGCGGCCGCGCGCTCGCGAAACAGGAAGTCCGTCAGCTGCTGGATCATCGCCATCCCCAGCACGAAGACCGCCATCAGCTGCGTGTACGGCGTCTCCAGCACCTGGCGCCAACCGCCCTTCACCGCCTCAGGCTGCGCCGCGGGCCACGCCTCGGCTTCGGGCCGGTGGAAGCGCCACGCCACGCCCGCCGCGAAGAGAAAACCCGCGCCCGCCACCAGCAACGCCAGCGCGCCGAGGGCGTGCGCCAGCAGCTGCGCGAGGAGGCCGCTGACGATCGCGCCCGACATGCCGATGCCGTTGATCCAACTGAAGGCGCGGCGCGCCTCGCGCGCGTCGAAGGCCTCGCTCATCGCCGCCCAGAAGGCGATCGACACCAGCGTCGCGAAGGCCTCGGAGAACAGGTACGCACCCAGCGCCACCGCCGGCCACCCGCGCCACACGCCCAACGCCAGCGCGCCGGAGACCGCAGCGCCCGCCAGCGCGATGAAGCCCGGGTCACGCCGCAGCCGCCCCGCGCCACCGACGATGGCCAGCGCGCCCGCCAGCACCGCCGCGCCGACGTAGAGCCACGGCAGGGCCGCCGGCGAGAAGTGCGAGAGCGTCAACGCGTTCGCGCCCGGCTTGAGCGTCGCCACCGCGCCGATGAAGCAGAACTGGTACGCGGCAGCGGGTGCGAGTCGCGAGAAGAATGAGCGACTCATCCCCTCACCCCTCGCTGCGCGAGACCCTCTCCCCGGGGGAGAGGGGATTTCATGGGAAATCGCTCCGCGTGAAGAGCGACTTCACCGGCACGCCCGTGGCTTCGATCGCCTCCCGGCCGCCTTCCTGGCGGTCGACGATGGTGAACGCACCGATGGGCTGGAGCCCCTCAGCGCGCGCCCGCTCGATGGCCTTGATGGTCGAGGCGCCCGTCGTCACCACGTCTTCCACGATGACGACCGGCGCGTCCTTCGCGAACGGCGTGAGGCCCTCGATCCACTGGCCGGTGCCGTGGCCCTTGGGCTCCTTGCGCACGAGGAAGGCGTGCAGCGGCGCGCCGCCGAGGAAGCTGACGAGCGAGATCGCGCTGGCGATCGGGTCGGCGCCCATCGTCAGGCCGCCGATGCCCACCGCCGCGGAGAACGCCTCGCGCACGCCCACGAACATCAGCTTGCCGGTGAGGAAGTGCCCTTCAGCCGACAAGATCGTCTTCTTGCAGTCGATGTAGAAGTCCGACTCGCGGCCGCTGGAGAGCGTGATCTTCTTCTTCGCGTACGCCTTCTCGGTGAGGAGCTGGAGCATGCGCGCCCGGTCACCGGCGAGGGCCGCCGGCGAGACGTCGAGCGTCACTGCTTGCTCTCCAGGAACGCGACGAGATCCGCCGAGTACCTAAGCTGACGGAGGAGTTCCTCGCGGCGATCCGTGTCGAGCTCCGCGAACACGTCGGCGAGCAACGAGAGGTCCTGGTTGATCTGCCCGAGGCGCGTGGTCACGTCGCCAGCGAGCTCGTCGGCGTCGACCTCTTCTTCGACGTTCTCCGGCGCCAGCCCGTCTTCAGTGGTCAGCGCCTTCGCGAGCATGTCGCGCGCCGAGGGAGCCAGCTTGCCACCCGACTCCAGCGCGTCGCGGAACGCCGTCAGCGCATCGGCGCTCACGCTCTTCCCGTGGATCGCGTCGGCCAGCGCCATCAGCATCGCGTCGGCGTCAGACAGGTCGGTGTGCAGCCGCGCCAGCACCTTCTCGCGCTGGAGGAAGCGCAGCGCGGCGACGCGGCGGAACCCGGTGATGATCTGGAAGCGATCGGGCGCCACCAGCCGCACGTCGATGGGGAAGAGCTGGCCCAGACGCGCGAGGTCGGTGGCCAGCGCGGCGACGTCTTCCAGCTCCGCCGCGTGGCGCACGAGGTAGGTGAAGTCTTCATCGACGCGCTCCAACGGCAGGAGCGCCGGCGCGATGAAGTGCTTCTGCACGACGAGCGCCGGAGGCGACGGCGCGGGCGCGGAGACCGACGCCTCGTCGACCGGTGACGGCGCAGACGGCGGCGGCGCGGAGACCTCTTCCGCGACGGGCTCTGGCGCCGGCGTGGCCGCGGCCTCCTGAACGGGGGCCTCCGCCTCGGTCTGCACCGGAGCCGACGGCTCCGTCATCTGATCAGCGCCGTCGTTCATGGCTCACTTCTTCTTCTTGAGAAGAACCTTCTTCTTCCCGGCTTCACCGACCAGCACGGGGGCCG
>CAMLFP010000134.1 GCA_946479335.1 uncultured Archangium sp. | reverse complement strand
TTGTCGACCGGCGGCGGGTCGGCGGTCACCGCGCGCACGAAGAGCAGCAGCAACAACCCGCCGCCGATGCCGAGGCCGATGATCAGCTTCTTCTTCTTCGCCGGGTCCATCGGGGGCGCGGCGTCGGGGTCGTCGACGAAGCTGTCGCTCGGCGCGTCACGCGGGCTCGAGCGCGACGCGGGGCGCTCCGGCCGCGATGGCGCGCGGGCGGGCGAGCGCGAGATGGGCGCCCGGGAGCCCGAGGGCGTCCCCGTCTCGAACATCAGCTCCACCACGCCGAACTGGAGGATGTCGCCCGGCGAGAGAATCGTCTCCTCGGCGATCGGCGCCCCGTTCACCGTCGTGCCGTTGGCGCTGCCGAGATCCTTCACCGCGACCTCGCGGCCGGTCACGGTCAGCTCCGCGTGCTTGCGGCTCACCGAGTCGTCGTCGATCTGCAGATCGACGCCTGCCACGCGCCCCACCGTCACCGTGCCGCTCAGGGGGAAGGTCTTGCCCGTCACGCCGCCCGAGAGGCCGCGCAGCTGCGGGCCCGAGGCGCGCTGCGGCCCCTGTCGCTTCGCCAGCGCCGCGCCCGCCGACGGCTTGCCGACGTTCACCGCCTCCATCACCCGCGTGCTCCGCGGGCCCGTCTTGAGCGCCGAGCCCTTCGCCGCCGTGGGCTCCTTCGAGGGCTTCGGCCCCGCGCCCCTGGGCTTCGGCGCCGCCGCGCGCGAGGCGCCGCTCTTCACCGCCACCTCGTAGTCGCCGATCACCACCTGGCTCTTCGCGGTCACCGCCGTGGGCCCGTCGATCTTCTCGCCGTCGACCCAGGTACCGTTGGCCGAGCCGACGTCCTCCACCATCACCGCGCTGCCCTCGACGAAGAAGCGCGCATGGCGGCGGCTCACCCCGCCCTCGGAGAGGATGAGGTCGTTACCCTCGGAGCGGCCCACGCTGAGCGATTCGGCGAGTTCCTGCTCCTGCTCGCTGCCGTCGGGGTTCTTGATGATCAACGTCGCCAAGTCTGGTTACTCCTCGCGGAAGATGCCCATGTTCACGGGGATGCCGCGCCGCTGCAGGTCGTCGTAGAAGCGCGGCACGAAGCCGGTGGCCACGTACCGCCCGCGCACCTTGCCGTCTTCGGTGAAGCCTTCCTGCTTGAAATAGAAGATGTCCTGCATGGTGACGACGTCGACCTCCATGCCCGACACCTCGGAGATGTACGTCACGCGACGGCTGCCGTCGGAGAAGCGCGTCTGCTGCACGATCATGTGCACGGCCGACGCGATCTGCTCGCGGATCGCCTTCACCGGCAGGTCCATACCGGCCATCAGCACCATCGTCTCCAGCCGCGCCAGCGCGTCGCGCGGGGTGTTGGCGTGCAGCGTGGTGAGCGAGCCGTCGTGGCCGGTGTTCATCGCCTGCAGCATGTCGAGCGCCTCACCCGCGCGGCACTCGCCGACGATGATGCGGTCGGGCCGCATGCGCAGGCAGTTCTTCACCAGGTCGCGGATGGTGATCGCGCCCTTGCCTTCGAGGTTGGGCGGGCGCGACTCGAGCTGCACCCAGTGGTCCTGGGTGATGTTCAGCTCCGCGGCGTCTTCCACCGTCACGATGCGCTCGTCGTCTTGAATGAAGCTCGAGACCACGTTGAGCAACGTCGTCTTGCCCGAGCCGGTTCCTCCCGAGATGACGACGTTCTTGTGCGCGCGCACGCACATCTCGAGGAACTCCGCCATCTGCGGGGTGATCGACTTGTATTTGATGAGGTCGGTCACCACGAGCTTGTCGCGCTTGAACTTGCGGATGGTGATGCACGGCCCCTTGAGCGCCAGCGGCGGGATGATGGCGTTCACGCGCGAGCCATCTTTGAGGCGCGCGTCGACCAGCGGGCTCGACTCGTCGATGCGGCGGCCGATGGGCGCGACGATGCGCTCGATGACGCCCAACACCGCCTGGTTCGACGAGAAGATCTTGTCGGACAGCTTAATTTTGCCCTTCTTCTCGATGTAGATCTGGTTGGCGTGGTTCACCATGATCTCGCTGATGTCGTCATCAGCGAGGAACGCCTCGAGCGGTCCGAGCCCGAGCGCCTCGTTGAGCACGTCGGTGAGCAACATGTCGCGGTCGACGTCGTCGGCGATCTCTCCGTCGCCCTCCATCTGCGCGAGGATGTCTTGAATCGCCTTCTCGGTGCGCCGCCAGAGCTCCTCGTCGCCGAGGCGGTCCATGTCCATCCGCCGGAGATCGAGGTACTCGATCAACCGCTCGTGGATGTCCTTCTGGAGGCTGGCGTAGGCCTCGATGCGCGGGTCGAGGTGCTTGTCGCGCTTGCGGATCGCCGCCGCCAGTGACGCCGGCATGTTCTTGTTGGCCGGCTCTTCCGGAGGCGCCTCCTCCTCCTCGTACTGTTCCTCTTCCTGCTCGTACTGCTCCTCTTCACCACCGCCGCCGTCGTCCGCGTACTCCTCGGGAGGCGCGTCGACGTTGATGATGTAGTCGCCGACGTAGATCTTGTCGGTCGGCTTGACCACCAGCGGGCCCGCGAGCTTCTTGCCGTTGACGAAGGTGCCGTTGGTCGACTTGAGGTCGACCACCACGTACTTGCCGTCTTTGAGCACGATCTTCGCGTGCTGCTTCGACACGTTGCCCTTCGCGAGCACGATGTCGTTGCCTTCAACGCGGCCGATGGTGACTTCGTCCTGCTCGAAGAGGAGATCTTCCGGATCTCCGCCCTTCTCGGCCAGGGTGATCAGAAACATGACGTCGACTGTACCACGCCACCGCAACCCGGCGGATTAAGAACAAAAATGCGACGGGCCGGCCACATGACCGACCCGTCCCGGAAGCGCTCGCGGGGAACCCGGGCGCGGCGGTTGCGACCGGGCGTGACGAAACTGAAAGCGAAGCGAAAGTTTCGGCCGCCGAGAACGCGACCAGAAAACTCAGTCGAACACGCCGAAGGTGACCTCGGCGCGCGCCTGCTTGTAGCGGCTCTTCACGTCGTCGATGATCGAGCGGATCTTGTCGCTGTCGGGGTTGACGATGCGCGGCGTGACGAAGATCACCAGCTCGCGCTTGTTGCTGTCGAAGCCGCGGTTCTTGAAGAGCTCGCCGATGATGGGGATGTGCCCCAGGCCCGGCACCTTGCTGACCGACTTCTGCTCGTCGTGGGAGAACACGCCCGAGAGCACGATCGTCTCGCCGTGGCGCACGGTGACGTTGGTCTTCACCTTGCGCGTCAAGAAGCCGGGGATGCCCTGCACCGACACCGAGGTGTCGACCTGCGAGACCTCCGCTTCGATCTGCGTCTGGATGTTGCCGTTGCGGTCGGCCGTCGGCTGCAGCTTGAGCACCACGCCGTACGGCTTGAACTCCACCGCGAAGGAGTTGTTGGTGATCAGGGGGATGGGGATCTCACCGCCCGCGAGGAACTCCGCCTTCTCGCCCGACGCGCACACCAGCTTGGGCTGCGCCAGCAGGCGCGCGTAGCCGTCGTTCATCTGGAAGCCGATCGCGAACTTCGAGCTCCCGCTCGCCGCGGACGTCAGGTTCACCGCCACCGGGGTCTGCGCTGTCAGCACCTTGGTGAGGTTGAGCGACGCCGTGACGTTGCCCGAGATGTCCAACGGGTACTTGATGCCGAAGCGATCGTGCGACTCGCGGCGCAGCTCGACGAACTGCACCTCCGACAAGATCATGCGCTTGATGCCGACCACCAGCAGGTTCTCCACCTTCTCGCCGATGGCCTTGGTGATGAGCTCCGCCTTCTGGAGGTCTTGCTGCGACTCGACCGACCCCTCGAGGAAGATGGTCGACCCGACCACGTTGGCCTGCACGTTCTTGAGGCCCGCCTTCTGGAACGCCGCGTTGAGGTTCTGCGCGACCAGCTTCTTCGCGTTGGGCGCGATCTTCACGAAGCTCTTCACGTTCGCGTAGAGCCCGACCACCTGATCGATGCGGTCGGCGTCGGCCTGCGTGTACGCTTGGCCGTCGAGGTAGATGCGATCGCCCACCATGCGCACGTTCACGCCTTCGATCTCGCCGAGCAGCTTCTTGATCTCGGAGATGACCTCGTTGGGGTCCTGCTTGCGGACCGTGACGAGGTAGCTCAAGCGCTGGCCGGAGGTCTTCCACACCAGCAGCGTGGTCTTGCCTTCGGCCTGACCGACGAGCAGCAGCTGGCTGTTCCCGATGGTGCGCAGCTCCGCGACCGCCGGGTCACCGATGGCGACGCGCTGAATCCCCGGCACGGTCAGCACCTTCTGCGTGCCGACGCCGAGCGAAATCGGGCCACCTTCCTGCGCAAACGCCGGAAGAGACAGCATGAAGAGCACCGCAACAACACCCGAGCGCATCAGTCGCATCGTGGAAAACTCCCCTCAAGAAGAGACGCCAAACGGCGGCAAAAAGACGCGTCACCGTACCCCAACTCCGCGTCAGTGCTCCCACCAAATCGCCCACACCGCGCCCAGCGCGATCGCCACCGCGTAGGGGAGGCCCTCGCGCTTCTTCTCGGCCGAGTCGTGCCACATCACCGACACCACCGCCTGCAGCGCGCCCACCAGGCTGATGCACGCGACGGCCGTCATCGTCAGCGGCCAACCGAGCGCCGCGCCGGTCGCACCCGCGAGCTTCACGTCGCCCCAGCCGAGCCCCTTCTTGAACCAGGCGAACGCGCCGAACCAGACGAGCGCGCCGACCAGACCGATCGCGCCGGAGATGAGCCCGCTCTCCAGGTCACCCACGCCCGCGGTGAACGCGCGCGCGCCGAGAAACACGGCCATCGCCGGGTACGTCAACCAGTCGGGGATTCTTCGAAAGCGGAGGTCGAAGGCCACCGCCGTCAGCAGCACGGCGGCCAACAACGCGAACAGCATCACCGGTAGACGAACTTCACCTTCTCGCTGCAGATGAAGTACTCGTCACCGTCTTCGATCTTGCGGCGCTTGATGCGCTGCTTGTTGAACCAGGTGCCGTTCGACGAGCCGAGATCTTCGAGGAAGAACTCGCCGGCGTCGCGCACGATCACCGCGTGCTCCCGCGAGACCTTGCCGGAGTTGATGACGAAGTCGCAGTGCTTGCCGCGGCCGATGACGAAGCGCTCCTTCGCGATGCGATCGAGCTCGCCGCCCTCCAGCATCATGTACAGCGCCGGAGCCCCGCCCGCGTCGCCGCCCATGTCGACGTCGACGTCGCCACCCGCGCCACCGTCATCGACCGGGTCATCGAACGAGGGCTCGGGAGGCGGCGCCTCCTTCTGGTTCTTCGACTTGATGAGCTGCTCGAGCTCGGCGGCGGTCTGGAGCACGCGCTCCTGCACCTCGCGGCGCACCGGGTCGTCGTCGATGTTGTTCGACGCCGGCGGAGGCTGCTGCACCGGCTTGAGCATCGGCGGCGCCGCGGGCTTCGCGGGCTGCGGTGCGGGGCGCGCCGCGGCGGGTGCAGGCTTGCCGGCGGCCGCAGGGGCTCCAGCACCCGCGCCCGAGTCGAGGAAACCATTCAGGCGCGCGAACATGAACATCGCCTGGTTGATGAGCGCGTCGCGATCGCTGCCCATCTGTGACGCCATCTCTTCGAAGGCGCCCCAGATGTGATCAGCGATCTGAACCTTGCGCGCGGGCCGGCTGCTCGGATCCATCATTGCAGTAGGTGTAACCTTTGGTGGTCAGGCTGGTTGGAGCCTACCAGCCAAATCAGTGCGCGGCCAAACTCCCGACACTTTATTGCCAGCACGAGACGCCGTTCGAGCCGCCCTGGAGCACCGTCGCCCGGAGGTCCAGGTAGCTGTGGCGCACCGTGACAATCGCATTCCCTGACGGGACGGTGCCCACCGTCAACCAGGTGAGCAGCGGAGTGGTCGAGGACGTCTGGGCCCACGGAACAAGGCCCATCGCGATGGTGCCGATCTCGATCTGCGAGGGCGTGGTGCTGCTGAGGTAGCACGCCCCGGCCGTGGTCACGTCGAGCCCCACGCGGAACGGTTGCACGTTGCCTTCGAGCGAGAACGTGATCGCCGAACCCTCCTCCATCGGCATCGCCGCCGGGGTGGTGATCTTCAGCGCGGAGCGCGGCGCGTACGCGTCGGGGCTCCCGTCGTCGAGGAAGGTGTCCACGCGATCGACGTAGCGCGTGGTCAGCTGCAGGCGACGCTCGTAGACCATGGTGGTGCCGGGCTCGCCGCGGGCGAGCATCCCGTCGAGGTCACCGGAGACGACCCGCGGCATGGTGGGGCCGGCGATCACGGTGAAGCGCGCGCGCCCAGTGCAGGTCGCCGGCACCGCATCGATGTCGATCGCCGCCGCCCCGATCGCCGTCACGATCGCGCGACCGCACCGCTGGTACCCGCTGGTGCTGTCGCCGGTGAAGAGATCCACGAAGTCTCCGACCAGCGCGCGGCTCGCGTAGCCCGTGCCCACCGGGAGGTGCGTACCGTCAGCGTCGGTGCTCGCCAGCGAGGTGAGCCCGGGGAGCGCGCCGTGCGCGACGACGTAGATGAGCTGCCTGCCCAGGTAGCCATCGAAGACCTCGATCTGCCAATCGAGCCCGCCGGCGTTGGCGTTCACCGAACGCCACGGCAACGTGTGGTCGCCTGCGAGATAGGGCTCCCAGGTCAACGTCGCGACCTCTTGCGTGCCCAGCATGCCGCCGTCGGCATCGGTGAGGGCGTAGCCTCCGTCAGCGAGCTGCCCGGGGAGCCGCAGCACCGCCTGGTTGATGTCGGCGCGCAGGCCGTTGTTGTCGATCAGCAACCCGGCGGCCGGGTCGAAGAAGCTGATGTACCCGTTGGTGCTCGAGAATGCGCCCAGCTCCGTCAGCGCCTCCAGACGGATACTGTCGGTCACCCCGCCGCTGTTGATGTATTCGTAGCCGCGGTTCAGGGCAGCCCCAGGCCCGATGGTCAGCCCCGAAATGAGCCCGGTACCGACGCGCATCGGCTGCATCGGGAGGTTCGACAGATCGGTCGACCGCGGGAACCCGCCGCCGGTGCCGGTGACGATGTCGACGCTCAACACGCCACCGCAGTTCGTCGGCCCACCGCAGTGCTCTTCGTCGAGGATCGCGTAGAGGCGGATGTCACCGTCGGCGCGCATCGAGATCGCGAACTCGCGAACCGGCCCGCCGAAGTCGAGCGACGCGCTGACCTTGGTCGCGAGATCGACCAGCACCGTGCGCCCCGAACCTGACGCCGAGTTCGTCGCCAGCGCCAGGCAGCTGTTGATCGCGCAGAACGGAGCGCCATCAAGCGTGCGATCGCTGCGCGGCGGCACGACCTGCAGCGCACGAATCGTCTCCCCGGGGAACACCGCGAGCTGAGTCAGCTCCGGCGCGTGCTCCGCGAGCTGCTTCGTGAGCGCGCCCTCGTCGGTGGTGAACGTCGCGCTCGAGAGGCGGCCGTTCTCGCCGTCCCACGTCGCCAGATAGAGCGTGGTGGTCGCGGGGAGGTTGCCGTCCACGAGGTCCATCCACGCGGTCATGGCGCTCATCGGTGCGGGCAGCGCCGCGCGACGGGCGAGCGTCAGGCGCTGCCGCACGCTCACCACGCTCAGCTCGCGCCCGCCGCGACGCGCCGCGTACACGTACGGCCCGGTACGGCGGCCGCTCACCGCGCGGCCCTCATCGGCAGCCAGGGTGTCGGCCCAGTCCGTCACGGGGATGGTGAGGGTCTCCAGCGGGTCGGGGCCGCGGGCCCAGTCAGTCGCGACGATCGCGCCGCCGCGGTACGTCTCGAACAGCTTGAGCTCGTTGCTGTCGGTCGAGGTGACGAAGACCAACCCCGACGGGAGCCCCGTCTCCTCAAGGCTGCTGTCGACGAGCCCGCCGTCGGAGTTCTGCACGTAGTGCGCGAGCGGCTGCTTCCCCTCGATCAGCTTGTCGGGGAGGCGATCGACCATCACCAGGTCGAGCGGCGCCGCGAGCGAGCCGGTGTTGGTGACCCCGGTCTGCGAACAGGCGGCGAAGACCACCGCACCCATCACGAGAAAGCGTTTCACCGGTCCTCCTGCGCGAGCGCGCGGCAGTTCGGCGACTTCTCACCGAGCACCAGACACACCTGCTGTTTGCCGAGGTGGGCGACCAGCTTCGCGTCTTGCGGGCGGTCGAGATCGTCGATGTCGATCACCGCGACGCGGCCGTCGCCAAAGTCACCGGCGAAGATGCGCGCGGCGTTCCCACGCACATCGACCGCGAGGTTCGAGGGCTGCGCGCCCACGCCGCGCACCACCGCCACGTGCTGCCCGGAGTCGACGTCGTAGATGGCGATCATCCCGAGCGATGTACCGCCGGAGATCGCGATCAGATCACCCTTCCCCGCGCGCGGGATGACCTTGAGATCGATCACCGCGTCGATGGAGGGCACCTGCTTGGTGATCAGCACCGAGGGCGCGTCGGTGTCGGGGCCCTGGATGTCGGCGATCAACAGCGAGTCGGGCAAGCGGCCGAGCATGTAGAGCCGCGTGCGATCGCTCGAGAGCGCCACCGCGCGCGCGTCAGACACACGCACCGCCGCCTGCGCCTGCACGTCGTAGACGACGCTCGAGTCGTACTTCACCAGGCGAATCAGGTTCGGCGCGGTGCTCGCGATGCGCCCCGTCACGTACACCCACTTGCCCATCGCGACGGCGGAGTTCGACGCGCCGTAGCCGATGTTCACGAAGCTCGACTCCGTGAGCGAGTCAGGCCCGAAGTTGGAATCGGAGTCGACGTGCACGAGGTAGCCCCGGTAATTCGTCGCGCTGAGCGCCGGCGCGTCGGCCTGCGAGATGTGCGTCACCCAGAGATCAGAGAACGGCGTGCCGTCGGCGTCGACCACGCACGCGTTCGCGGTGCAGGTGCGGCCACACGTCGAGGTCGCTCCCGCCGCGCAGCAGTCGAGATCGCTGGTGCACGAACGCACGGCCGAGGCGACGCCATACGGCTGCGGCGCGCGCGGAATACCGGCGTCGTACTTCGCGAACTTGTCGGGCGTCATGCTCAGGCCCGTCGGAAGGCAGTTCTGGCCATCGCTCTCCTTGCCGCCGATGCACGACAACATAGGAGTCCCTCCGTCCATCGTGAGGCGCACGCGGAACAGCCCGTTCCCCTCGGCGCGGGTGGGCACGTACGCGCGCCACTCGGTGTCAGCCTTCATCTCCGTGAGGTGCAGCTCGCCCGCGAAGTTGCCGATCAGCGCGCGCTGCGCCTCGCCGAGGTGGAGGTCGTACACCTTCGTCACGCCGCCATCCGACGCGCCGAGCTGCGGCAGGTCAGGCAGCGCGTCGAGGTCGACCGCCACCACCGAGCCCGCCGTGTAGCGCTTGTCGCCGTTCGCGTTCGCCACCAACAGCACGCCGTTGGTCTTCCCCGGCACCTGCACGTGCGCCATCCCCGCGGGGAAGTAGAAGCGATCGAGCGCCGGGCCATCGACGAGGCCCTGCGTGCCGCACGCCCACAGCGCGGCGACCATCAGAATCGGCACCAGCCTGCGCATCACGTCTCCGCCTGGAGCTTCGAAAAGTCGGCCACGTTCCCGAAGAGCGCGGCGATCTCCATCAGCAACCGCACGCGGTTCTCGCGGAGCGCCTGGTCTTCGGCCATCACCATCACCTTGTCGAAGAAGGTGTCGACGAAGGCCTTCAGCGGCACGACCTTCTCCATCGCGCCCTTGAAGTCGTCGGCCTTCACCGCGGCGAGCACCGCGTCCTTCACCTTCACCACCTCGGCGTTCAGCACCTTCTCCGCGTCGTCGGTCAGCTTCGAGGCGTCGACCGGAGCGGCGCGCACGTCCTTCGCCTGCTTCTCGACGATGTTGGCGACGCGCTTGAACGTCGCGCCCAGCGCCGCGAAGTCGGGCCGCGAGACGTAGGCCGTGATCGCGTCGAGCCGCTTCTGCGCGGTGACGAGATCATCGAAGCCGGCCGACAACACCGCCTCCACCACATCGGCGCGGTTCGACTCACGCCACGTCGATTCCAGACGGCCGCGGAAGAACTCGAGCAGCTGCTCCTTCACGCTCGGCTCGCCCTGCTTCTTCTTCACGTCGGCGAGCTTCCCTTCCAGCAGCGAGAACGCGTGATCGATCGCCGCGCCCAACGAGAACCGGTAGCCCTTCTCCGTCGCGATGCGGATGAAGGTGATCGCCGCGCGGCGGAGCGCGAACTCATCCTTCGCTCCCGTCGGCTTCTTGCCGATGCCGAACAGACCCGCGAGCGAGTCGAGACGATCCGCGAGGCCGATGAGCGCGCCCGCGTGCTGTGTGGGCAGCCCGTCGCCCGCGCCGCGCGGCAGGTAGTGCTCGAAGATCGCCAGCGCGACCTCCTTCGGCTCGCCGTCATGGAGCGCGTATTCGCGGCCCATCACGCCCTGCAATTCGGGGAACTCGCCCACCATGCCGGTGTTGAGGTCGGCCTTGCACAGCGTCGCCGCGCGCTCGACGATCGCGAGCTGCGCGCTCTGGCCCACGGCCTTCGCCAACCACACCGCGTTCGCGCGAATGCGGTCGGTCTTCTCGGCCATCGACCCGAGCCGATCGATCCACGAGCGCCTCGCCAGCTTCGGCAGCCGGTCGGCCAGCGGCGAGCGCCGGTCTTCATCGAAGAAGAAGCGCCCGTCAGTCAGCCGCGCGCGCAGCACGCGTTCGTACCCGATGACCGACAGCGCGACGTCCTTCACGGGCGTGTTCGACACCGCGATGAACTTCGGCAGCAGCTTGCCGCCGGTGTTCTCGAGCAGCGTGAAGTAGCGCTGGTGGCTCTTCATCTCCTGCACCAGCACTTCGGGAGGCAGCTCCAGGTGCCGCGCCTCGAACGTGCCCACCACCGGGTTCGGCAGCTCGACGAGGTTCAACACCTGATCAACGAGCCCTTCATCTTCCAGCACCACGCCGCCGGCCTGCTTCGCGGCCTCGGCGATCCGCTCCACCAGCAGCGCGCGGCGCTTGCCGAGGTCGGCCACCACGTGCGCCTTCTCCAGCGCGGCTTCGTAGTCGGCGGGCTTCGCCAGCGAGATCTTCTGCGGCGCGAGGAAGCGGTGCCCGCGCGTCTCGCGGCCGCTCTTCACGTCGGAGTACATCAGCGGGATCACCTCGCCATCGAGCAGCGCGACGATCCACTGCAGCGGGCGGCCGAACGAGTACTCCACGTCGCCCCAGCGCATCTGCTTGGCGAAGTTGATCTTCCGCGTGCAGACGTTGAGCACCTCGGGGAGCAGATCGAACGCGCGGCGGCCCTTCTCCTCGACCGTCGCCGTCAGGTACTCGCCCTTGGGCGTCGTCACGCGCTTGAGCTGCTCGACCTTCAGGCCGACGCTCTCCGCGAACTTGATGGCCGGCACCTTCGGCGTGCCGTCGGCCTCGAACGCCGCGCGCACCGACGGGCCCTGCACGTCCTTCGTCACGTCGTCAGACTTCTCGGCGATGCCGGAGACGAGGATCGCCAGGCGCCGCGGCGTGCCGAACCGGCGGATCTCGCCGTGCTTGATGTTCAGCGAGGCGGCCTGCTCGGTGAAGTTGCGGACGATGTCCTCCAGCGCGGGCACCACGAAGCGCGCGGGCAGCTCCTCGGAGCCGATCTCGAACAAGAGCTCAGCCACGGGAGGCCTCCTTCTCCTTCTTCTCGAAGCTCACCGTCTTCCACGCGTCCGACGCGGGCTTGCCCTCCAACATCGGGAGCTGCTCGCCGACGGTCCACTTCGTGTTGCACAGCGGCCAGCCCAGCTTCTGGCGCATCTTCAAATACCCCTCGGCGCACAGCGCGGCGTTGTCGCGCACGCGCTTGATGTACCCGGCGCGGTCAGTCACGGAGATCGCCCCGCGCGCGTCCAACAGGTTGAAGGCGTGGCTGCACTTGAGCGCGTAGTCGTACGCGGGGAGCGGCAACTCCTTCTCGACGATGAGGCGCTTGCACTCGGCCTCATATGAACGGAACAACATCTCCAGCTGCTCGGGGTCGGAGTCGCGCTGCGCGTACTGCGACATCTCCACTTCGTTGCGGTGGAAGATCTCGCCGTACTTCACGCCCTTCACCCACTCGATGTCGTAGAGGCTGTCGACGCCCTGCAGGTACATCGCGATGCGCTCGAGGCCGTAGGTCAGCTCCGCCGCCACCGGCTTGCACTCGTACCCGCCGCACTTCTGGAAGTACGTGAACTGGGTGATCTCCATGCCGTCGCACCACACCTCCCAGCCGAGGCCGGAGGCGCCCAGCGTCGGCGACTCCCAGTCGTCTTCGACGAAGCGGATGTCGTGCTCGAGCGGGCTGATGCCGAAGGCCTTGATGGAGTCGAGGTAGAGCTCCTGCACGTTCTTCGGCGCGGGCTTCAAGATCACCTGGAACTGGTGGTGCTGGAACAGGCGGTTCGGGTTCTCACCGAAGCGGCCGTCGGCCGGGCGACGCGAGGGCTGCACGTAGGCCACGTTCCAGGGCTCCGGCCCCAACGCGCGGAGGAAGGTCATCGGGGCCATCGTGCCGGCGCCGACCTCAAGGTCGTAGCCCTGGGTGACGATGCAGCCCAACTTCGCCCAGTGGTTCTGGAGCGTGAGCAGAAGATCCTGGAAATACATGGCGGGCCTCTTACAGCAACCCGCCGGAAAAACAGCCTTCAGGTGAGGGGGGAAAACGCTCGGTCGAAAATACGTACTGAATACGCATTTTCGACCGCGCGCGGTGACGTCAGGCGGCCGGCGCCGGCTTCGCCTTCTTCTTCGGCTTCGAGGTGGTTTCGAAGAGCGCGGCGAAGAGCCCTTCAGCACCGTCGTCTTCCGCCGCGCGCGCGCCGCGCCTGAGCTTTGCGAAGGTCGCATCCCATGCGAGGGCGAGCGCATCGCGACGCGCCATCGCGGCCGAGCGCGCCACGAGGAGGGCAGCGATCGGTTTGAG
>CAMLFP010000133.1 GCA_946479335.1 uncultured Archangium sp. | reverse complement strand
GGGGTGGATGGCGGGCATCGCGCGCAGCCTACTCGCGCACGCGTGAGACCATCGATTCACCGAACCAGCTCGCCAGCGCGTCCAACGCGGCCTGCGCGTCATCGCCGAAGGGCTCCAGCACTTCGCCCAGCGGTGCGCCGCGCAGCGCGGCGGTCTCTTCGGCGGAGATGTCCGCGAGCTGCACGGTGAAGCCAGTGCGCCACACCACGGTGCCACGCAGCACGCGCACCGAGGGGTGCAGCTCCAGCGAGAGCGCGCCCCAGGTCTCGGCCGGGTGGGCCTGCAGCGCGCTGAACTCGACCACCGGCGCGTCGACGGCGAGGAATGACTCGGCGCGCGCCCATTCCAACGCGGCGGCGTCACGCAGCTCGGCGGGCAACGTCTGCGCGAACTGCGCGCCAAGGCGATCGAGCGAGAAGTGCGTCGAGGGGTGTTCGCGCAGGAAGTCGGCGACGAAGCCGTCGAAGCGCTCGTCACCCACCGCGGCGCGCGTCTTCGCGAAGGCGTCGCGCAGCGTGTCGCGCATGCGCAGCCAGTACATCTCCGCGTAGACCTCGAGGCGCTGGGTGTTGGTCAACGCGCCGTGCGGCAGCACCAACTTCGCGGCGGCCTCACTCACGGGCTCGGGGTCGCAGATGGCGGAGAACATCGTGTGCTGCACGCCGCGCAGTTCCACGGCGTCGAAGGCGACCGCGCTGGGCGCCGCTGGCCCGCTCGAAGCGTGCGACGTCGCGGAGGAGAACCGGCGCGCCTTCTCCGCTTCGGCGAGCAGCACCTCGAGTTCGGGCACCGCGTCGTCCCACTCGATGAGGGTGGGCGCTTCGCCAAAGCGCTGCTTCGCGCGCGCGTAGAGCGCCCACACCTCGTCGCTCACCGGCCCGTCATGGGTGTCGATGATGATGTCCGGCCGCCGCTGGTGCCCCGCGAGGTGGAACTGCGTCACGCTCTCGCGCGGAATCGCGGCGAGGTACGCGTCGGCGTCGAAGCCGTGGTTCTGCGCGGAGACGTAGATGTTGTTCACGTCGAGCAGCACGCCGCAGCCGCTGCGCTTCACCAGCTCGGCGAGGAAGTCCCACTCCGAGAAGTCGTTGCGCGCGAAGGTGAGGTAGCTCGACACGTTCTCCAGCGTCAGCTGCCGCCCGAGGAACTCCTGCACCTGCTGCACGCGCGAGACGCACAGCGCCAGCGCCTCATGCGTGAAGGGGAAGGGGAGGAGGTCGTGCGAATAGCGCCGGTGCGCGCGGCCCCAGCAGAGATGATCGCTCACCACCGCGGGCTCGATGCGCTCCACCAGCGTCTTCCACTGCGTCAGGTAGCGCTCGTCGAGCGGCTCCACCGACGCGAGGCCCAACGAGACGCCGTGGAGGAAGACGGGGCGGTCGCGCCGCGCCTGCTCCAACACGGCGAGCGGCCTGCCGCCCAGCCCCATGAAGTTCTCGGAGATGGCCTCCACGAAGTCGACGCGTGGAGAGCCCTCGAGGAACTCGCGGTAGTGCTTTGGGCGGAGGCCGACGCCGTACAAATTACATGCTCTTCGCGGGGCCGAGGTTCTTGCCCTTCTTGTCCGCGCACTCCTTGGCGGTCACCACGATCCACCCCTTGCCCTTGCACTCGTTGTTGCCGGCGCACTCGTGGCCAGCGCCGCCGCACGCGCCCTTGCCCTTGCACTCGTTGATGCCTTCACACGACACCTTGTCGGTGTCCTTCACCTTGTTTTCTTTCGTCGCCTTCTTGTCGGCGGCAGAAGCGGAGAGCGCAGCAACAGCAGACAGCAGGACGAGGCCTCGGGTGGTCTTGGTCATGCCGCTTCATACGCAGGACCTCGCAGAATGGTTACACCGAGATTTTTACGCGGTGCGGTGCGGCGAGGTAGACGCGTGCGCCAGTGAGCGCGCCCGACGCCCAGGAGTTGGATGAACTGATGAAGGCGCTCGCGCAGGGCGACCGCTCCGTCTTCACGCGCGTCTTTCAGTTGTTGTGGGAGCCGACCCGGAGGCTGTGCGTCGCGTTGCTGGGCTCTGACGCCGACGGGGCCGACGCCGCGCAGTCGGCGATGTTGCGCATCTTCGAGCGCGCCAATGCGTACGACGCTCGGCGGCCGGCGATGCCGTGGGCGCTGGGCATCGCGACATGGGAGTGCCGCACGCGCCGCACCCGCACCGCGCGGCTCCGGGAGACGACCGACGAGCGCCCCGCGGAGAGTGACGGAGGCGCCGCCGTCGAGGAGCAGGAGCAGCGCCTGATGGTGAACGCCGCGCGCGAGGCGCTGGGCACCTTGTCGGCGATGGACCAGGAGACGTTGGTGGCGACCTACTGGGAGACCGCGGGCTCCGCAGGCGGCGCCACGTTGCGCAAACGCCGCGCCCGGGCGCTGACCCGGCTGCGCGAAGCCTTCAGGAGGCTCTATGGGCTCGACTGACCTGCAGCAGTTGGAGCGGCGCGCACGCCAAAGCTACGAGCGCGCGCGCGTGGTGCGGGCGCTGGTGGGCGGGGTGCCGTTGGCGGTGCTGGCGGTGTTGGCGGCGCTGCTGTCGCGGCGGCCGGGGTCCATCACCGTGCTGGGGCCGCTCCTCTTTCTCGTCGGCGTGGCGCTGTTGTGGCGTGGCCGCGAGGCAGGGCGCGGGCTGTTGCCGGGCGCGCTGGCGGGCGTCATCCCCCTGACGATGTCGCTGGTGGCCAACCTCTGGCACGGCTGCGCGAGCGGCCATTGTTCGTCGTGGTGCGTGCCGGCGTGCACCGCGGGAGGCGTCATCGCGGGCGTGCTGGTGTCGGTCATCGCGCTGCGCCGCAACCTGGGCCTCGGCTTCTGGGCGGGCGCGTCGACCATCTCGCTGCTGACGGGCGCGATGGGGTGCTCCTGCGTGGGGTACTCGGGCCTCGTGGCGCTGGCGGCGGGCTTCGCGGGCGGCGTGCTGCCGCAACTGCTGCGCCGGCGCTTCGCGACGCGCTGACCTGTCACGCTTTTCGCGGCCCGCGCCTACTTCGGCATGGAGCTGCACCTCGACACCATGGAGGCCCGGGCGCGCCGCGCGTACGAGTGGGCGCGCGTGCGACGGGCGCTGCTGGGCGCGCTGCCGCTGGTGGCCATCGTCGGCATCGCGCTGCTGGTGGGGAGCCGCCCGGTGATGACGGCGAGCCTCGGCGCGGCGCTCTTTGTCAGCGCAGCGGGGTTGCTGTGGTTCGGCCACGGGCTGCCGCGCGCGGTGTTGATGGGCGTCGCGACCGGGCTGTTGCCGATGGGTCTGGTGTTGTGCGGCGCGCGCGTGGGCCACGCGTGCTCCGGGCCGGTGTGCATGCAGTTGTGCTTCGCGAGCAGCACGCTGGGCGGCGCGGCGGCGGGGTTGTTGATCGGCGACTGGGCCTTCTCGCGGCGCGTCTCGGCGGGGTTGTTGCTGACGGCCACCGTCTTCGGGCTGACGACGGGCGCGCTGGCCAGCACCTGCGTGGGCTTCGCGGGCGTGGCGGCGTTGGCCGCGGGGCTGGCGGGCGGCGTCGGCCTCCAGTGGGCGCGCAGGGCGGTGCGGTCATGAGGGCCGCGTGGCTGCTGGTGGTGCTGGCGGGCGGCGCGCTGGCCGACGAGCCCGACGCGGTGCTGGCGGCGTTGACGGAGGAGGCGGTGAACGCGCGGCCGGAGCTGGCGCAGGCGCGGGCGCAGACGCAGGCGGCGCGCGAGCGCGTCCCGCAAGCCGGCGCGTGGCCCGACCCGATGCTGCAGGTGGGCGTACAGAACGACACCTTCAACAGCTGGCAGGTCGGGAAGATGGAGACCAGCTGGGTGCTGTTCATGGCGTCGCAGACCATCCCCTTCCCCGGGAAGACGTCGCTGCGCAGCGCGCTGGCCACGGTGGAGGTCGACCAACGCGCGCTGGACGTCGAGCGCCTGCGGCTGACCACCATCGCTGACGTGCGCCGCGCGTACCTCGCGCTGCAGTTGGCGCGCGTGCGGTTGGAGCTGCTCTCGCGCCTCACCACGCTGGTGCAGCAGGCCCTCGACGTCGCGCAGAGCCGCTACGAGGTGGGGCAGGGCGCGCAGGCCGACGTGCTGCGCGCGCGCCTCGAGCTGGGCCGGCTGGGGCCGCAGCGCGAGCTGCTGCTGGCGCAAGAGGCGACGCAGGTGCAGGCCCTCAACCGCTTGCGCAACAAGCCGCTCGACGAGCCCATCGCCGGGCGCGCGCTCTCGCAGCTCGCGTTCCCCCCGCCGCCGGACGAGGCCGCTGCAGTCGCGACGTTCCTCGAGCGCAGCCCGGAGCGCCGCGCGTCACAGTTGGATGTCGACGGTGCGCAGCGGGCGCGCGAGCTGGCGACGCGGCAGTACTTCCCCGACTTCTCGGTGGGCGCGGGCGTGATGGTGCGCGGGCAGTTGCCGCCGATGTGGAGCCTGACGCTGGGCGTGCCGGTGCCGGTCTTCGCGGCGAGCCGTCAGTCGCGCGAGGTGGCGGAGGCCGAGGCGCGGCGCGAAGCCGCGGGCCATGGCGTCACCACCGTCGAGCAGCTCATCGCGCTGCGCACCTCGCAGCGCCTCACCACGTGGCGCCGCCTGCGCGCGGTGTGGGAGTCGTACCAGGGCACGCTGTTGGCCGACGCGGCCGCCACCGCCGACGCCACGCTGATGCAGTACCGCGTGGGCGCGGTGCCCTTCGCCGCGGTGCTGGAGTCGGCCGCCACCACCATCTCGCTGCACGACGCGGCGTACGGCGTGCTGGCCGACGCGTGGCGGCTCGCCATCGCGCAAGACGAACTCTCGCTGGCCGACGCCTCGGCCGGAGGCCTGTGACATGTGGACTTCTCCGCGGGGCCTGAGCGGCCTTCGCCTGCTGGTGACGTTGGTGCTGACCGCGGTGGTGGCGGGCGCGGCCGGTGCGTGGCTCACGCGCGCGCCGGCGCACTCCGAGGCGGCGCACGTCGACGCGCATGAGACCTGGCATTGCCCGATGCACCCCAACGTCGTCAGCGACGCGCCCGGCACGTGCCCCATCTGCGGCATGAAGCTGGTGAAGGTGGCGCCCGAGCCGGCCGCGAAGCCCGCAGAGCGCAAGGTGCGCTTCTACCGCTCGCCGATGGACCCGCAGCAGACCTCGCCGGTGCCGATGAAGGACTCGATGGGGATGGACTTCGTGCCCGTGTACGAAGACGAGCTCGCGGCCGCGCCGGTGGAGGGCCTCGCGCCGGTGACGGTGGATGACGCGCGCCAGCAGCTGCTCGGGGTGCGCACCGCGCCGGTGGACGTGGGCGTGGTGGGCGCCGCGCTGCACACCGTGGGGCGCGTGGCCGTCGATGAGACGCGCGTGCGCCGCGTGAACGTGAAGGTGCCCGGCTACGTGGAGCGCGTCTTCGTCGACTTCGTCGGCAAGCCGGTGCGCGCGGGGCAGGCGCTCTTCTCGATGTACAGCCCCGAGGTGCTGGCCGCAGAGAACGAGCTGCTCGCCGCGCTGCGCGCCCAGTCGCCCGGGTTGGTGACCGCCGCGCGCCGCAAGCTGGAGCTGTGGGACGTGCCTCCGTCGGAGCTCGAGCGGCTGGAGCGCGAGGGCACCGCCAGCCGCCTCGTCACCTTCGTCGCGCCGGTGTCGGGCGTGGTGACGAAGAAGGACGTGTTCGATGGCTCGCGCCTCGAGGCCGGCGCCATGCCCTACGAGCTGACCGACCTCTCGACGCTGTGGGTGTGGGCCGACGTGTACGAGCCGGAGCTGCGCTTCGTGGAGCTCGGCGCCGACGCGACGGTGACGCTGGCCGCGCTGCCCGGCACTCCGCTGACCGGCAAGGTGCTCTTCATCGACCCGCTGGTCGACGCCCGCACGCGCACCGCGCGGGTGCGCATCGCGCTGCCGAACCCCTCCGGCGCGCTGAAGCCCGAGATGTACGGCGAGGTGACGCTGGCGCGGCCGGCGCGCGAGGTGCTGCGGGTGCCCACCGACGCAGTCATCCCCTCCGGGCGTGGCGACGTGGTCTTCGTGGCGACGGGTGGCGGGCACTTCACGCCGCGCGCGGTGACGCTGGGCGAGCGCGGGCGTGAGTTCTGCGAGGTGTTGAGCGGGCTGACCGCGGGCGAGGTGGTGGTGACGCGCGGCACCTTCCTCATCGACTCCGAGTCGCGGCTGCGGGCCTCGCTGGCGCGCACCGCCCCCGGAGCGACGCGATGATCCGCGCCATCATCCGCTTCTCCGCGGAGCAGCGGTACCTCGTCATCGCGCTGACCATCGTGGCGCTGGCCTTCTCGTGGCACGCGATGAAGACCATCCCCCTCGACGCGCTGCCGGATCTCTCCGACACGCAGGTCATCATCGCCTCCCGGTGGGATCGAAGCCCCGACCTCGTCGAAGACCAGGTGACGTACCCCATCGTGACCGCGCTGCTGGGCGCGCCGAAGGTGAAGGCGGTGCGCGGCTTCTCCGACTTCGGCTCCAGCTTCGTCTACGTCATCTTCGAAGACGGCACCGACCCGTACTGGGCGCGAACGCGCGTGCTGGAGTACCTCTCGAAGATCCAACCGTCGCTGCCCGTGGGCGTGCGCACCGAGCTGGGCCCCGATGCGAGCAGCGTGGGCTGGGTGTTTCAGTACGCGCTGGTCGACCGCACCGGCGCGCACGCCACCGACGAGCTGCGCAGCTATCAGGACTGGTTTCTCCGCTACGCGCTGCAGTCGGTGCCCGGCGTGGCGGAGGTGGCCACCGTCGGCGGGCAGGTGCGCCAGTACCAGGTGAACGTCGACCCCGACGCGCTGGCGGCGCATGGCCTCGGCCTCGGCGCGGTCATCGACGCGGTGCGCGCCGGCAACGCCGACGTCGGCGGCCGCCTCGTGGAGCTCGCGGGCCGTGAGTACATGGTGCGCGGGCGCGGCTACGTGAAGCGCGTCGAAGATCTCGAGCAGCTCGCGCTCAAGAGCGAGAACGGCACGCCGGTCACCGTGAAGGACATCGCCACCGTCACGCTGGGCCCGGAGCTGCGGCGCGGCGTGGCCGACCTCGACGGCGAGGGCGACGTGGTGGCCGGCATCGTGGTGATGCGCGAGGGCGAGAACGCGCTCAACGTCATCGACCGCGTGAAGCACCGCCTCGAGGAGCTCAAGCCCTCGCTGCCCGCCGGCGTGGAGGTAGTCACCACCTACGACCGCTCGGAGCTCATCACCGGCGCCATCGGCACGGTGCGCGACAAGCTCCTCGAGGAGATCCTCATCGTCTCGCTCATCTTGCTGCTCTTCCTCTGGCACTTCCCCTCGTCGCTGGTGCCGATCATCACCATCCCCGTGTCGGTGGCGCTCTCGTTCATCCCCCTGAAGTTGATGGGCATCAACGCGAACCTGATGTCGCTGGCGGGCATCGCGCTCTCCATCGGCGTGCTGGTCGACGGCGCCATCGTCGAGGTGGAGAACGCGTACAACCGCACGCACCGCTGGCTGCAGGAGGGCCGCAAGGGCGACTTCCACGAGGTGCGCCTCGCCGCGCTGCTGGAGGTGGGCCCCGGCGTCTTCTTCTCGCTGCTGGTCATCGCGGTGGCCTTCATGCCGGTCTTCACGCTGGTCGATCAGGAAGGGCGCCTCTTCAGGCCGCTGGCCTTCTCGAAGAACCTGGCGATGGCCATCGCCGCGGTGCTGGCCATCACGTTGGACCCCGCGATCCGCATGTTGTTCGCGCGCGTCGACCCCTTCACCTTCCGCCCGAAGTGGCTGGCGCGGCTGGCGACGGCGGCGCTGGTGGGCCGCTACCGCGCCGAAGAAGAGCACCCGGTGAGCCGGTTGCTCCACCGGCTGTACGAAGGCCCGTGCCGCTTCGTGCTGCGGCACCCGCGCGCCACCGTGGCCGCCGCGGCGCTGGTGGTGGCCACCTCGGTGCCGCTCTACCTGCACCTGGGCTCGGAGTTCATGCCGCCGCTGCGCGAAGGCACGCTGCTCTTCATGCCGTCGGCGGTGCAGCCGGGCATGCCCATCGCCGAGGCGCAGCGCGTGCTGCAACTGCAAGACCGCCTGCTGCGCGAGGTGCCGGAGGTGGCGCGGGTGTTCGGCAAGGCCGGGCGCGCGACGACCTCCACCGACCCGGCGCCGCTGACGATGATGGAGACCACCATCACCCTGAAGCCCGAGGCGCAGTGGCGCGCGGTGCCGCGCTGGTACTCGTCGTGGGCGCCCGAGTGGCTCCAGCGGCCGCTGCGCACGGTGTGGAGAGACCGCATCACCGAGGCGCAGCTCGTCGAGGAGCTCAACGAGAAGCTGCGGCTGCCCGGCATCTCCAACGCGTGGACCATGCCCATCAAGGGCCGCCTCGACATGCTGTCGACGGGCATCCGCACGCCGGTGGGCATCAAGGTGCTGGGCGCCGACCTCGCCACCATCGAGCGCGTGGCGCTGGAGCTGGAGGCCGCGGTGGCGCGCGTGCCCGGCGCCCGCAGCGTGTACGCGGAGCGCGCGGCCGGCGGGTACTTCCTCGACTTCACCCTCAAGCGCGAGGCGCTGGCGCGCTACGGCCTCTCGGTCGACGACGCGAACCAGCTGGTGATGACCGCGGTGGGCGGCGACGTGCAGACCGTCACCGTCGAGGGCCGCGAGCGCTACGGCGTCACCGTGCGCTACGCGCGCGACTTCCGCGATGACCTGCAGGCGCTGCGGCGGGTGCTGGTGCCGTTGCCCGAGGGGCGCGGGCAGGTGCCCTTCGAGGCGCTCGCCGACGTGGCGCTGACCTCCGGCCCGGCGATGCTGCGCGACGAGAACGGGCTGCTGGCCAGCTACGTGTACGTCGACTTCGACACCGCGAAGCTCGACGTGGGCAGCTTCGTGGCCGAGGCGAAGAAGGCGGTGGCCGCGGTGCAGGTGCCGCCCGGCTACACGCTGAGCTGGAGCGGCCAGTACGAGAACATGCTGCGCGTGGAGGAGCGGCTGGAGCTCATCCTCCCCCTCACGCTGGTGCTCATCTTCGGGCTGCTCTACCTGAACACGCGCTCGGCCTTCAAAGCGGGCGTGGTGATGCTGGCGGTGCCGTTCTCCGCCGTGGGCGCGCTGCTGCTGCTGACGGCGCTCGGGTACAACCTGTCGATCGCCGTGTGGGTGGGCCTCATCGCGCTGATGGGCCTCGACGCGGAGACCGGCGTCTTCATGCTGCTCTTCCTCGACCTGTCGCTCGAGGAGCACCGCGCGCGCGGCGAGCTCCAGACCCGCGGGCAGCTGGTGGAGGCCATCGTGCACGGCGCGGTGAAGCGCGTGCGGCCCAAGGCGATGACGGTGGCCGCGGCGATGCTGGGTCTGTTGCCCATCATGTGGTCGACCGGCACCGGCGCCGACCTGATGAAGCGCATCGCCGCGCCGATGGTGGGCGGGCTCACCACCAGCTTCGCGATGGGGCTGCTGGTGTACCCGGCCATCTACCTGCTGTGGGCGCAGCGCACGGTGCTGCGGTCAACGCCTCACGGGCCGCCGTCGGCGCCGCAGGAGGCCCTGGCCTCGTAGTAGTTCACCGTGCCCACGGAGTCGGAGACCTGGGGCTCGGCGTCGCTGAAGCGCAGCTCGGTGGTGGTCACCGCGACCTCCGACCACTCCATGCCGCCATCTTCGAGGAACGTGACGCCACCGTCTTCGATGCCGCCGTCCCACGAGAAGCGGTAGCTGTAGCGGCTGCCCGCGTTGATGGGCACGCACGCCGTCGCGGTCCACCCGGCGTCACCGCGCGTCAGCGGCAGCCCGCCCGAGAAGAGCGGCAGCTCGCCGTCGATGAAGCCCACCGCGTCCTCCGGCTCCTGGTCGGAGATGGAGAAGGTGAAGTCGCAGCACGTCGTGTCGACGATGACCTCGCCGGCGTCGACCACCACATCACCCGCGTCGAGGTCGAGGTTGTCGGGGTCCAACACGGGGATGGTCGCGTTCTCCGTGGGCCCGTCGTACGGCTCCTCGAAGTCGTCACCCGCGTCGGTGTCGGTGGTGGCCGGCTTGCACGCGGCCGTCATCAACAAGGCAAACAAGAACGCGCGCTTCACGGGGCACCTCGCATCGCGGCTTCCATCCCGGCGGGGGCCGGCAGGTCAGGCAGCGGCGTCGCCTCGGGCTGCGGCGCGGCTGGCGTCTCGGCGGGCTTGAGGCCGCCGGCGAACTGGTTGGCCAGCGCAGGCATCGTGGAGAGCACCTCCAACACGCTGGACGCCGGGAGGTCCTGCGCGACGAGTGAGTAGAGGCCGCTCTTCTCTTCGAGCTCGTACTTGAGCTGCTGCTTGAGCTGCGCGTGCACCTCCGCGTTGGTGCCGAGGTGCGGCGCCAGCAGGTGGTACAGCGACTGGCGCGTCAGCACCTTGGGGTTCTCCCGGAGGTGCCGCAGCGCCTCCGCCACCAGCGGCGCGTCGATGGCCTCGTGCGCGTCGACGTACATGTGGTGCATCACGTTGAAGAGCTCGCGCTTCACGTCGGGGCTGGTCTCACGCTGCAGCCACTCGACCATCAGGTCGTGTACGTCGGCCACGCGGTAGCGGCGCAGCGCCTGCGGCACCTGCTGACGCAGCGCCGGGTCGGGCAGCTTCGACCACTCGGCGATCTGCGGGAGCAGCGAGCGCTCGGCCATGTTGCCCACCGCGCCGCACAGCACCGAGAAGTCTTCGGGCGTCTTCGCGGTCGCGGTGAGCTGCTGCACCATCGTCAACGCCTCGGCGGTGACGTCGGTCTGCGTGGGGTGCGTGCCCGACATGATGCCGAGGTGCAGCACCGACTGGCGCGCTACCGAGGCCTCCGCGGGGCCCGAGCTCTTGCTCATCGCCGCGGTGTGCAGCTCCTTCGCCAGCGGCGCGCCGACGTCGCTGCGCGTCGCCAGCGCGAGGCTGCTGCGGATGCGGTCTCCCGACATCGCCGAGGGGTTGCGGTAGACGCCCAGCAGCGCGTCACGGGCGAGGGGTGACTGCGTCTGACCCAGCGCGAGGAACGCGGGCGCCTTCGCGCCAGCGGGGAACTCCAACGCGGAGATCTCCTCGGTGTACTCTTCAATCTTGTCGGGGTGCGCGTCGAGGTAGGCGGCCATGTCGCGCCACTGCTCATTGATGTTGGCGCCCGACGCGACCAGCGTGCTGAAGCGGGTGATGGCCTGGTCCCACGTGGTGTCGCGCGCGAGCTCCACGCGGTGCAGATGGTCCTGGCTGGGGCCACCCGGCGTGGTGCGCGCGACCTCGAGCTCCGCCAGCGCGTTGCCCCACACGTAGTCGGCCTCGTTGCGCGAGACGCCCTGCAGCGCGGTCGCGTCGACGGTCAACGGCGTGGCGCTCCACTCGGTGCGCGAGAACTCGACCTCACCGCCGGCGACCTCTTCTTCGCCGCGCAGCTGCTCGAACCACGCGGAGTCACCGCGGTGCACCTCGAGCACGCCGTCCTTCAAGTTGACGCCCTCCATGCGGGGGCTCCAGCGCGCGACGTAGCCCACCGGCTTGCGCAGCCAGTGGCCCGCGCCCTCGTCACCTTGCGTCACCTGCGCACGCAGCGTGCCCAGGGTGGTGAAGAACTGCGGCTCGGCTCCGGGAGCGCTGGGCGCGACGCCGAACGACAGGTCGCTCAACGCGAGGTGCTGCACGCGCGCCGCGTTGCCCGGCGTGGTCTTGAGCCGCGCGAAGGCCGTCACCTGACAGCGCTCGTCGACGCGCGCGAGGAAGCTGTTCTCGAGCGGCGCTCCCACCGCGCGCAGGGCGGGCTCGTTGGCCTCGGTGAGCCGGCCCACCAGCGTCGCGGCGCCGGGCGTCGTGGAGAGCACCTCGAAGGAGAGGCGGCCCTGCACCTCGACGTCTCCGCTCTGCGGGGTCGGCCCGGGCGCGCCGGGCAGCATCGCGTTGACGCGGTAGTGCGACTCGGTGCGGTACGCCCACGCGAAGGTGGAGCCGGTGGTGAAGCGGCACGCTTCACCGCTGCCGCGCAGCGCGTCGGCGGCGGTGGGCAGCGCGGTGGTGCCCGGCAGGGGCGCCGGAGCGTGGACCTCGGCGGCGCGCGGCCACCACAGCAGGGCGGCGAGCGCGAGGGTCGCGGCGGCGGCGACGATGACGATGCGGGTTTTCACTTAGTAGGTCCTCGCGTACGGAGTTTCGATGGACGGGAAGAGGTCACCCTCGAGCTTGTAGAGGCCGCCGTACGAGGCGATCTCCCACGAGGTGCTCCAGAACAGGAAGTTGAGCTCGGCCTCGAAGGCGCCCGACATGAACGCGACCTCCCAGGTGCCCTCGATGACCGAGTTGCCCAGCAGGCTCACCTTGATGCCCGAGTTGTTGAACACCAGGATTCTCGAGCGCGTCGCCTTGACCTCCACGCCCGCGGTGATGAGGTTGAGCGTCACCCCGAGGCAGAAGCCGATGTCGGTGCTCGGCGTGCAGATTTTCGCGCCGAAGCCCATCGAGAACTCCACGTTCGTCGACACCCCGATGGAGGCCTCGATGTAGCTGTTGGCCGGGTCGAACTGGCAGACGTACGGCGCGGTGGAGGTGGTGACCGCGGTCTCCAGCTTCGAGGTCGTCTTGTTGAAGAGCACCGCGGCGTCGTCGGGCACGCGCGTGATGAGGGTGCCCAGGTTGCTGCCGAAGCCGTGGTTGCCCAGGTAGTTGTTGGGGTTGTTCAGCGTCTGCGACTGATTGGTCTGGTCGGCGAACGCGAGGTTGCCGGTGAGCCACGCGTAGCGGGTGCGCGAGGTGCCCGCGCAGAGCACGTTGCGCGTCGTGTCGCACCTGGGGTCCTGGTACTGGTAGGCGAGCTGACCGCCGAGCCAGAAGTTGGTGCCGGCGTCGGTGATCTCCGCGGCGCCCGCCGTCACGTCACTGAGATCGCTGGCCGTGCGCACCTCCGCGAGCGTGCCGCCCTTGAAGCGACACGCATTGAGGGCGTCGGCGTAGCTCTGGAAATCGGGGTACGCGACGAAGCACTTGCCCGACCCTGTCTTGAGGCACGGGTACTTGGGGTTCACCATGCTGCTGGTGCTCTGGTAGTCGCCGGCGAGGTGCAGCGCGGCGCCGAAGCCGAGGCCCACCGAGAAGCTGACCTCCAGCA
>CAMLFP010000132.1 GCA_946479335.1 uncultured Archangium sp. | reverse complement strand
CGTGACGCGCCAGCCCTTCGAGTACGTCACGCCCATTCGCGCAGTCGAATGTGTCGAAGGCGCGTGCATCGGCAACGCGCTGCCCGATGGCGGCGTCGTCGACCACCCCGAGTTCGGCTACTGCTCGCGCACCTGCACCGCCAACGCCGACTGTGTCGCCACCGCGCAGACCTCCGGCGTGGGTGAGTGCCGCCCCGCGAACGCGCCTGACGCGGGCAACACCCGCTACTGCTGGTACCAGTGACGTTGAAAAGCTTGAGGCGGGCGCCGTGCGCGGCGACGCTTGCGGCCCATGCGTCGACCCGGCCTCGAAGAGAACAGCTTCCGTCGCGCTCCCCCCGTCGAGGAGCGCCGCTCGCAGCTCTCGCTGCACGTGAAGATTCTCGTCGGCTACGTGGTGCTGGCCGCCGCGCTGGTGGGCGTCTTCTACGTGGGCCAACCGTGGGACTGGCCTCTCAAAATCACCGCCGCCTTCATCGTCACCCTGGCGCTGGCGCTGGTGCTGGCCTCGGTGCTGCTGCGCGTGGAGCGCCTCAAGACGCTCTCCCGCGCGGCGCATGAGATTTCGGGCGGTGACCTGAGCCGCCGCGTGGTGCTGGCCGACTCGTCGGTGCGCGACGACCACGAAGAGCTAGCCCTGGCCAACGCGCTGAAGCAGGACAACCACCCCGAGCTGGTCTAGTCGAATCAACACACGGCGGAGTCGGTCGCCGAGAGCGCCACTTCGCTCGAAGGCCACGCCGCCGGCGTCGACACCCGCGCCTCCCAGGTGGGTGACTCCATGCGCCGCATCGCCGCCGGCGCCGAGAACCAGAGCGCGCTGGTGGCCCGCGCCTCGCGCTCCATCAACGAGATGGCGTACGCCATCCAGCGCACCGCCGCCGCCGCCGAAGAATCGACGCGCGCCACCTCCGCGACCTCCTCCGCCGCCGTGGAGGGCAGCAACGCCGCGCGGCTGGCCAACGAGAAGCTGCGCAAGGTCTTCGCCCGCGTGGAGGCCGCCAGCCACGAGGTCTTCAAGTTCGGCGAGAAGACGCAGGAGATTTCCAAAATCGTCGACGCCATCACCTCCGTCGCGGCGCAGACCAACCTGCTCGCGTTGAACGCCACCATCGAGGCCGCGCGCGCCGGCGAGTACGGCCGCGGCTTCGCAGTGGTGGCCGACGAGGTGCGCAAGCTGGCCGAGTCGGCCGGCAAGTCGGCGGAGACCATCTCGCGGCTGGCGCGCGACATCTCGCTGCAGTCGACGCACGTGCTGGGCGCGATGAAGGAGGGCATCGAGGAGCTCGCCCAGTCGCGCGAAGACGTCGGCACCATCGCGCGCAGCATGGGCAACATCTCCGACTCGCTGCGCAGCGGCGTCGACAAGGTGGCGCAGATCCACCAGTCGGCGCGCGAGCAGCAGCAGGGCAGCGAGGCGATGGTGCTGGCGGTGAATGAAATCTCCGAGGTGGCGCGCGCGCACCTCACCGCCACCGAGGGCGTGAAGAAGCTCTCTGAAGAGCAGACCACCGCCGTGCGGCAGATGAAGAACGCGACGGAGGAGCTGACCAACCTCTCGCTGCAGCTGCAGTCCGTCATCCGCCGGTTCCGCGTCACCGGGTGACCTTGAAGCCGCTCCGCCTCGACGCTGAAGGCCCGCTCCTCGCGACGACGGCAGACTTCTCTCAGCTCATCGGCGCGGCGTGGGGGCGCGAGGTCGACGCCGTCGTCATCCCCGCCTCGCGGCTGCACCCCGACTTCTTCTCGCTCTCGACGCGCCTCGCGGGAGAGGCGCTGCAGAAGCTGACGCAGCACGGGTTGATGCTGGTGGTGCTGGGAGATGTCTCCGTGCACCTCGAGAAGAGCCAGTCGCTGCGCGACTTCGTGCGCGAAGCCAACCGCGGCCGGCACGCGCGCTTCGTCGCGACGGAGGCCGCGCTCGCGCAGCTTCTGGCGGGCGAAAAGACGCCCTGACCTGAGAGAACGCGCTTCCCGGCAACGTGCGCGGGCTCCCGCACGCTGCGCGTCGCACGTGAAAGACATGAAAAAGCCGGAGTCGCGTGCGCGGCTCCGGCTCGTAAACGGCGACGTCAGGCCTCGCTTATTCGGCGGGCACCGTCGGCGCCACCGCGTGGTTCGCGCCTTCGCTCTCGCCGAAGAACTTCCACGGCACGCCGGGCTCCACGAAGGCCGCCTTCGGAATCTTGTCGACGATTTCAGCGTGCAGCGCGGGCAACTTCGACCAGTGCATGCCCGGGCGGAAGTGGTGCGCCGTGTGGTACCCGAGGTTGCCGGTGAGCGCGTTGTAGAAGGGCTGGATGATGTTGTTGCACGCCACGAAGTGGCTTGACGTCTCGCGGTCGGAGTGGTGCGCGTAGGTCGCCAGCGCGGTGCCGAACAACATCACCGCCGGCACCATCACGAACATGATGAGGCCATTCACCGGGCGCAGCGCGACGAGCGCGGCCACCACGGCGAGGGTGATGAGGCCCATCGTCAGGAAGATGCGGCGCTCGCGCGGGTGCCGGGCGCCCACCGCCCACGCGCGCGGGTACGCGGTGAGGGTGGTGATGAAGGCGTACTCCCACTCGCCCATCTTGCTGCCGTCGTCGCGGGCCCAGCGCGACTCGTCCTTGGTCTGGTCGAGGTAGTTGAGGTGGTGGCCCAACGAGTGGTGCAGCACCCACGCCTGGCTCGAGACGCCCGTCATCAGCGCGTACTGAATCTCCAGCAGGCGGTTGGCCCACGCCTTGTGGAAGGTCGAGACGTGCTGGTGGTGGTGGTTGAAGGCGCAGACGCCGGCCTTGGGGAGCATCGACAACAGCCCCCACGCCAACACCACCGGCCAGAAATCAACGAACAGGTAGACGGAGACGTCGACGGCGAACAGCAACGTCATCAGCGCGACGGGGAGGCGGTCTTCGGCGTGGCGGAACAAGGCCGACGGTGCTTACGCGCTTCTGCCTCCGCGTGTCGATACGGGAAACTTCGCGTGTCTCACCGCGCGCACCGACCTACCCCGTCAGCTGCGCCCAGCGGCGCGCGATGTCGGCCTCGAGGCGCGACAGGTCGACGCCACCGGCGCGCGCGACCTGCAGCTCCTTCTGGAAGCACGTCCCCATGGGCGAAGGGTCGTCGCTGCCCAGCACGCAGTGCACGTGCGCGTGCTGCAGCGCCCGGAGCGGCACCGCCACGCCCAGCTTCTGGAGCGCGGGCGCAATCAACAGCGCGTTGCTGGTCGGGCACACCTCGAGGGTGACGCCGTCTTTCGCGAGGCGCTCCAGGGTGGCGGCGCTCTCGAGCGACCGCACGCCGTGGCCGATGCCGCGCGGCTGCAGCTTCAACGTCTCGTCGACCGACGCGTGGCTCTCCAGCTCGCCCGCGTGCACCGTCAGGTCGGGGAGCTCGCTGCGCAGCCCGTCGATGATGCGCAGCAGCCCCGCGGGCAGCGGCTCGAAGGGCGCGACCGGAGGAATCCCCAGGATGTCCTGCCCCACCAGCAACGCCGCGTGCTCCTTCACCACGCGGGCCACGGCGCGGAAGTGCGCGTCATCGCGAGCGGCGTCGTAGGTGCGGGTCCACCCCACGCGCAGCAGCATCGGCTTGCCGGTGGCGCGCGCGGTCTCGCTGCGGGCGTGCTCCACCGCGAGGAGGATGGCGCGCGCCTGCTCTCCGAACTCTTCAGGAGTGCGCTGGCCGAACTCGCCGGTGTTGGTCAGCAGCGCGCGCGTCATCGAGAAGAGCGAGAGGCGCATCTCGAAGCCGTCGGTGTCGGCAGCGGCCTCCGCGAAGGCGTGGCGGGCGAGGGCGCCGATGGCCTCGACGCTGACGTACGCCGCGCGGCCCTTGCTGATGAGCTCGTAGAAGACGTTCTGCGCGTTGGGCACCGGGCCGCCCATCACCAGCGCGCCGGCCAGCTCCGCCTCGCTGCGGAAGGCGTCACGGGCCGCGTCGAAGAAGTGCGGGTGGCGGATATTGAACTCCCGCGCCACCGAGAGCAGCGCGCGCGGGCTGTGGGAGCCTTCGAGGTGCCGGTGAAGGTCGTAAAACATGGCGCCCTCTAACGCGCTCGTGCGCGAACTCAACACCTCCCTCTCCCGTGGGGAGAGGGCTGGGGTGAGGGGCGGAGGACGCAGCACCTCCCAAACACCTGATCAGTATCGTCGAAGAATACGAGGGTTTTGACGCGCTTTTGACGCAGCTTTGACGCACTCAAAGCGCCCCTCGCCCCTCCACTACTGCGGTGGGAGGTCGTCGACGCGGAAGCGCTGCGCCTTGTTCTTCCCCGCGGTGACGCGCAACGAGAGGCTGCGTTTGACGCGGTCGGGGCCGGTGACGGTGACCAGGTGCGTGCCCACCGGGAGCCAGAAGCTGACCAGCGTGCCCTCCGCGAGCTTCTGCCCGCCGCGGGTGGTGACGGTCGCCTCGGGAATCAGCGCCAGCGTCACCTCGCCCTTCTCCTTGCGGCCCGTCGGCTGGGTCGGCGTGGGGACCGGCGCGGTGTTCACCACCGGCTTCTCGTCTTCGGGGACGGCGGCGTCGGGCGCGGGGTCTCTCGCCAGCTCCACTCCGGGGATTTCACCGGTGGGCGCGGGCTCCTCGACGGCGGGCTCGACCTGCATCGCCAGCCACACCGCGCCGCCGACCGCGAGGGCCACCACGCCGCCCAGCACCGGCCACAGCTTCGAGTTCGACACCGGCCTGGGCATCGCCTCGTCGGTGCGCGGCACGTCGCGCTTCGGGCGCCAGTCTTCTTCCGGCGGCTTCTCTTCTTTCCGCGCCGCGACGGGCTTCAAGCGCCGCGCCGACAGCGACGGGCCGGGCTTCTTCATCGCGGGCACCGGCGTGGGCGCCGCGGCCTGTTCAGACGTCGACGAGCGGTAGGCCTCGACGGCGGCGTTCACCTCGCGCGCGTCCTTGCCGGCCGAGTCGAAGAGCCGCTGCGTGGAGGCGATGCGCGAGGCGAAGAGCTTCTTCATGAACCCCGCGCGCTCGTCGGCGTCGTACAGCCAGCGCGCGCAGGTGGTGGAGAGGGCCCGGGCCATCTCCTTCGCGCTCGAGAAGCGCTTGTTCACGTCGCGCTCGAGGGCCTTCATCACCACCGCCGAGACCTCCGGCGGCACCGACGATTCGACCTCCGAGGGCGGCACAATCTCGTCCTGGAGGATCATCTTGAGCTCCTGCATCTCCGTCTCGGCGGAGAAGAGGCGCTTGCCGGTGGTCATCTCCCAGAGGACGACGCCCAACGAGAACACGTCGCTGCGGCCGTCCAACGCGGCGCCGCGCACCTGCTCGGGCGACATGTACCCGGCGGTGCCCTTCACGGTGCCCGCGCGCGTGCGAGCCAGCGCGCCCTTGGCCTTGGCGATGCCGAAGTCGAGCAGCTTCACCTGCCCGTCGTAGGTCACCATGATGTTCTTCTGCGCGACGTCACGGTGGATGACGGGCGACGACTCGCCGTTGGGCAGCTTGAAGGTGTGCGCGTAGTGCAGGGCGATGGCGCAGTCGTGCACCACCGCCGCGGAGTAGCCGATGGGCAGAATCTCCTGCTGCTCCGCGCACGCGCCGACGACCTGGTTCAGGTCCTGGCCGGCGATGAACTCCAGCGCGACGAAGAGGCCGTTCTCCTTGTCGTTCCCCAGCTCGTACGTCTGGCAGATGTTCGGGTGCGAGAAGGCGCCGGTGACGCGCGCCTCATCGAGGAACATCTTCACGAAGTTCTCGTCGCCGGCCGCTTCGGGCAGCACGCGCTTCAAGACGACGAACTTGCGGAAGCCGCCGGGGCCGGTCGTCGACCCCAGCAGGACCTCCGCCATCCCGCCGCGCTGGAGCAGCGTCAGCACGTCGTATTTCCCGAGGCGCTTCACGTGAAGGCCCTCGACTGTACCGATGTGTGATTCCTGTGTCCTGACTGGTGAAAAACTGTCGCACCTTTGGGAAAACTCGAGGCCGCCCGCCAGCCTGTGGAGCGCTTGGGAAAACCCGGGAGGTTCTCAACATCCCACCTCGCGCCAAGTGACTGACTTTGTTGATGAAGTTGAGAACTCCACAACTTCTTCGTCTCTACGACTACCACTGCTTGATCAGATGACATCTTCAACAGGAGAAGCCGTGGCACGCGTCGCGCAGTAGGTTGTGTTCGACCGTGCAGAGACTGGGGCTCCTGGTGGCGATGGTGACGCTGGCGTCGTGCGACTGTTCGCGCGGCGGCGTCACCGGTGTGACCGGCTCGCTGCGTCTGGCGCCGCTGGAGCTCGACTTCGGTACCGTCTACCCGGACGGCGTGACGCGCACCCAGACGCTCGACGCAGTCAACGATGGCCGGAAGACGGTGTTGGTCAATTGGTCGTTCCCGACGCCGCCCTTCAGCGCCGACACGGCCACGGAGATTCCGACCGGCACCACGCCGGTGCCCGTGCACTTCACGCCGACGGTCGCGGGCACCTTCGACTCGACCCTGATGGCCATCGCCGATGGCGCGGAGACGGGCGTCTCGATTCGCCTCAAGGCCACGGTGCTGCCGGTGCCGGAGTGCCCGTCTGACAACCCCTGCGTCACCACACACTTCGACATGAGCCAGGGCCGCTGCGTGGAAGACGCGGTCGATGACGGCACCGCCTGCGAGCTCCAGGGCAGCCTCTGCGTGGTGAACGCGCGCTGTGAGGCCGGCCGGTGCGTGGGCAGCGCGCGCAACTGCAACGACGACGACGCGTGCACCACCGACGTCTGCTACCCGCTGACGGGGTGCGAGCACATCCCCGCGCCGCCGTGCCCAGGTGACGGCGCGTGCATGAAGGGCGTGTGTGACTCGCAGACCGGCTGCGGCCTGGCCCCGCGCGACGACGGCGAGAGCTGCGGCTCGACGGGCGAGTCGAACTCGTGCACCGCGGTGAAGGTGTGCATCGAGGGCGCCTGCGTGACGCGCGACCCGCCCGATGGCTACATCTGCGCGGAGGCCTCGCCGTGTGGCTCCATCGGCCGCTGTGTCAATGACGTCTGCGTGCGCGCCTCGGAGACGACGCTGTCGCCCAGCTGGAGCTACGACTCATACGCGGTGCCGACGCCCGATGCAGGCACCTTGCGCACCTACCTGCACGACTTCGTGATGGAGCCGTCGGGCGACGTCAGCCTCACCGGCTGGTTCGGGTACCCGTCGCTTCTGCGCGCCAACACCAGCAACGCGATGTTCGCGCCAGAGGGTTCTTCGCGCCGCTGCATCATGTGGAACTCGCGGTTCGTCTGCGCCGACTACCCGATCAACCCGAGTGGTCAGATTTCAGCCATCGATTTAGGCACTGGAAACACGGAGTGGACCTTCTCCATCCAGGACTCCGAACCGGCCATCGCCCAGAGCGTCCGGCAGATCTTCCTCGCTCGACTGGTGGTGCAGGGGCCAGACCGGCTCGCGGCCATCTACGAGTCGTACCCGTTGAGCAGCAACGGCAACGACACACAGTGCCGCGCGTACTTCCTCGTGGTCATCGATGCCAACGGCCAGCCGGTGCAGGCGCAGGCCATCTCCGACCCGCTGCTCGACAACTGCAACCACCCGCACCCGTACGGCGTCGCGTCTGACGCGCAGGGCAACCTCTTCATCGCGTTCTCGCCGACGCTTTCGCCGCAGGCGCCGCTGGTGCCCGACAACACCACGCTCATCATGAGCTGGTCGCGCGACGGCGTCTTCCGGTGGAAGCGCACCAACACCGGCATGCGCGGCGGTGAGTTGGCGGTGGCGCGCGGGCTGCTCTACGCCGAGTACACCGGTGACGTGGTGGACGCGACCAGCGGCGTGCCGCGCTTCACGCTGAACCAGTTGCTGGGCCGCGCGGTGGTGTCGTCGTCGCGCCTGGTGCCCGCGCCGGTGAAGGGCGGCCTCGGCTTCCGCGGCTTCGAGGCAGCGTCCTCCGCGCCCCGCTGGGAGGTGGTGCTGCCGGGGAACTGGGCGTTCTGGTCTGATCAGATCCGCCTCGCGAAGTGGCAGACCAGCAAGGGCGCGCGCACCGTAGCGCTGACCTGGCTCGAAGACGTCTCGTCGGGGCTCCAGCCCGCCTACGCGCTGTACGGCGTCGACGTGGAGGACGGCTCACAGGCGTTCCTCTGCCCCCTCAATCCGCCCACCACGCGCACCGAACCGCAGCTCTTCGAGGTCGCGAATGGCTCACTGGGGTTGATGAACGGCAGCGTCGATGACTTCAACACGCCTGGCTGTGTGAAGTGTGACCCGCCACTGGCGAGCAGCAGCGCGATGTTCTCGACCTTCGCGACGCCCACCCTCTCGATTCCCGTTGCACCGTGGCCGGGCACCTTCGGAGGCGCAGGGCATGACCATCAGGAGAACTGACGACGCGTGGGTCGCGCTGGTCGGGCCTGAAATCGAAGAGAACCTCTCGCTGCGGTACCTGGCGAGCGCGCTCCAGCGGGCCGGGGTGCACAGTGAGCTCGTCGCGTTCAACGACGGCGGGCGGCTCAACGCGGTGGTGGCGCAGATCCTGGGCGCTCCCCGGGCGCCGGTGCTGGTCGGCATCTCGATGGCGTTTCAATGGCGCGCACCCGACATGCTGGCGCTCGCGGTGGCGCTGCGTGAAGGCGGGTACACCGGGCACATCACCGTCGGCGGGCACTTTGCGACCTTCGCGTCGAAGGAGGTGCTGGCGGACTTCCCCGAGGTCGACTCCGTGTGCCGCCAGGAAGCCGAGGAGACGCTGGTCGAACTTGTCGGGCACCTGTGCGCGGGGACTGACTGGAGCGGTGTTTCGGGCCTCGCGCGCCGCGCCTCCGCCGACGTCGTCGTGAATTGCTCGCGGCATGTGCCGGAGCTCTCGACGCTGGCCTGGCCTGACCGCCGGGGAGAGCCCGCCGCGGCCTTCGGGCATCGCATCGCGCCGCTGGTCTCCACGCGCGGCTGCTACGCGAACTGCACCTTCTGCTGCATCGCCGCGTGGCACGAGCAGGCGCTGCCGGGGAAGCGCTACCGCGAGCGCCCGCTGGAGGACGTCGCCGATGAGATGGCGTCGCTCCACCACGACCGCGACATCGACATCTTCGTCTTCCACGACGACAACTTCTTCCTGCCCTCGGGCGTGAAGAACGCGGAGCGCATCCACCGGCTCGCCGACCTCCTCGAGGCGCGCGGCGTGCGCGAGTACGCGACGGTGGTGAAGGCGCGGCCCACCGACGTGCAGCCGAAGGCCTTCGAGGCGTTGAAGCACCGGCTGCACTGCATCCGCGCGTACGTGGGCGTCGAGACCGACGCTGATCAGGGCCTTGAGACGCTGCAGCGCTGGGCGCAGCGCAAACACAATCACCGCGCGATGGCCGAGGTGGAGCGGCTGGACCTCTACACCTGCTTCAACATCCTCCTCTTCGACCCCGACACCACGCTGGCCAGCCTCGATGACAACCTGGCCTTCATGGAGAAGTACGCCCACCACCCGTTCAACTTCGGCCGCACGGAGCTCTACGCGGGCACGCCGTTGCTCGCGCGCATGCAGCATGAAGGGCGCGCGCGGGGCGACTGGCTCCAGTGGGATTATTCGATGGCCGACGAGCGCGTGGAGCGCGTGTTTTCGCTCGCGAATCGCGCCTTCGACGAGCGCAACTTCGGCGCGAAGTCATTGGCGAACACGATGATGGGCATGCGCTTCGACCTCGAGGTGGCGCGGCACTTCCATGCGGAGGTGTTCGACCCGCGGTGGCTCGCCGACGCGCGGCAGGTCAGCCGGGAGCTGGGGCGCGACTCGATGAAGGTGATGCGCGCCATCGTCGAGCGCGTGACGAGCGGCACGGCGAGCACCGGTGATGAGGCGTGGGCGCGCGAGCAGGCGCAGCATCTCCGCGCGCAAGACGAGCTGCTGGGGGAGCGCGCGCTGGAGATCCTCAAGGCGCTGGAGAAGGCGTTGCCCCACGGCCGACCGATGAGCGCGTGGGGAGACCTGGTGGCGACGCCGCTGCAACGCGGAGTCGCGCAGCTTGCCGAGGTGGGCACGTGAGTGACGAACCGAAGAAGTTGATGAACGAGGTGCTGCCGAGGCCGATGTCGTTCCCCGGGAGCGCGGCGCGGGCGCGCGTGTTGAATCACCTGCGCGTGCTGACGGCGACCAGCGCGGCGACGTTGACGCTGGCGGCGTGCCCCTTCGTCGCGGTGGATCCATTGCCGCCGGCGCCGCAGTGCCGCACCTCGCGCGGCGTCTCGAAAGACGTGACCGCCACCGTGACGGCAGATGGCGCGTTCGACCCGTACGCCGACGGCGGCTACGACCCTGTCGACGCGGGGACGCTGCCCGATGGCGGCGCGCCGACGGTGTACCGGTTGACGTTCACCGACACGTCTTTCAGCGGCGTGACGCTCCCGATGCTGCTGACGTCGTCGAACGTCGCGGCGGTGCAATACGACGCGTTGAACATGACGGTCACGTTCGCGCCGCAAGACCCCGCGCAGCCGGTGCAGTTCCGCTTCAGCGCGACGTGTGAGAACACCGCCGCGGTCGTGCTGCAGGCGACGCTGGAGCGCGCGGGCGCCGGCTACGTGGTGACGCTCACCGACCTGCCCTGAGGGAGCCCCTTGATGCCCCGTCAGGCCTGGCTCAAGGCCTACGACGCCGCCGGCTTCTGCGGTTACGGTGAAGCATGCGCTTTCTGTCTCGGCTCGCACTGTGTGCTGCGTTGGTGTTCGTCGGTTGCAAACCCAACACCACGGAGCCTGACGGAGGGCGAACCGATGGCGGCGCTCAGGTGCGTTGTGGCGCGAACGAGCACGTCGCCTCGCATGCGTGCGTCACGTGTGCCGCTGGGTCGACGAACGCCGCTGGCGACGACGCCAGCGGAGCGAACACCGCATGTGACGCCGAGGCGTGCGCCTCGAACCAGCACGTTCAGTCGCACGTCTGCGTCCCGTGTGCAGCGGGCACGGCGCGCCCGGCCGGTGACGACGCGAGCGGCGGTGACACGTCGTGCATCGCCGTGTCATGCGCCGCGAATCAGCACGTTCAAGCGCATGTCTGCGTGGCGTGCTCCGCGGGGAGCACGCACGCCGGTGGCGATGACGCGAGCGGCGCCGACACGCTGTGTGACGCGACCTTGTGCGCGCAGAACCAGCACGTGGTGTCGAACGCGTGCGTGGCGTGCGCTGCGGGCACCACGAAGCCGGCGGGTGATGACGCATCAGGGGCCGACACGGCGTGCGTGGCGCTGCTCTGCGCGGTGAATGAGCGTGTGCTGTCTCACGCGTGTGTCGCGTGCGGCGCGGGGAGCACCAGCGCGGCCGGGAGTGACGCCAGCGGCGCCGACACGAGCTGCACGGCGACGCTCTGCGCCACCAACCAGCGCGTGCAATCGCATGCGTGCGTCGCGTGCGCCGCGGGGAGCACCAACCTCGCGGGCGACGACGCGACGGCGGCTGACACGACCTGCGATGCCACCGCGTGCCCGTCGAATCAGCACGTGGTGAGTCACGCGTGCGTGGCGTGCCCTCCCGGCTCGACGCGCGTGGCGGGCGATGACGCGTCTGGAGCCGACACGGCCTGCGTCGCGACGCTGTGTGCGGCGGATCAACACGTGGTCTCGCACGGGTGCGCGTCATGCGCTCCGGGCACCACCAACGCGGCGGGGAGCGACGCGAGCGGGGGCGACACGTCGTGCGGCCCGGTGTTGTGCGCGGTGGATCAACACGTGTCCGCGCATGTCTGCGTCGCGTGCGCGCCCGGCATGTCGAACGCCGCGGGCGATGACGCGAGCGGCGCCGACACCAGCTGTACGGCCGTCACGTGTGGAGCTGATCAACACGTCTCCTCCCACGTCTGTGTGGCGTGCCCCGCGTACAGCGTTCGCCCGGCGGGAGACGACGCCACGGGTAGCGATACGTCATGCACCGACCTGACCTGCGACGGCGGCCAGCAGGTGGTGAACCACACGTGCGTCGATTGCGCGCCTGGCACCGCCGCTCCGCTCGCACCGCTCGGCGGAGCGGACACCGCGTGCGACGCGATTCACTGCGCGACCGACGAGTACACGCTCAACCATGTCTGCGTGAAGTGCCCGCGCGGCTGGGCGAATGACGCGGGTGATGACGCCTCGGGCGCGAACACCGACTGCCACAACCTGACGCCCAACTACGGGTCTTTCGACCAGTGCAGCGTCAACAACGGCGGCTGTTCAACGACGCCGTTCGTGGAGTGTTCGCCGGTCTACGGCTGCTACTACGACACGAGCGACCTCACGAACCGCTGCCCGCACCAGCCCGACCCGCTCTTCCTCGACCGTGTTTTCGGGTTCACCGGCGACGGGCGAACCTGTGTCGACATCGATGAGTGTCAGGTCGACCCCGACTACTGCATGACGGTGGTGGGGGTCTCCGGGTGCCGGAACATGTTCGGCTCCTTCCGGTGCTTCGACACCACCGTGCCCGACGCGGGCGAGCAACAATGGGAAGGTGACTGCTTCGGGGGCGAGAACAATGCTCCAACCAGTGGTGGCTGCCCGCCAGAGCCGATGTCGACCTGCACGGCGCAACCCAACGGCACGCCCACGTGCGGCGATTGCCCCTTCGTTAGCGGCACGGGTCCCAACACCAACGCGTCGTACGCGTTCCCGGCTGAGGTGACGCGGCCGTTCCAACCACGACCAATCCCCCCGTCGCAGCCCGGCACTGGCAGCGTGTGCGCCAACGTCAACGAATGCACTGCCATCGCCGGAGGGCCGTGCGACCCCTACGCGCTCTGCACCGACCTGACGCCGCTCACGCAAACAGAAGCGACGACACCGGGGCCCTTCAACACCTACGGCGGGTTTGCCTGCGCCTGCATTGAGGGCACGACAGAATGGCTGGCAGTCTCGCGCGACCCGACGCTCCCCAATGGGTACCGAGCGTTGGATCACGGTGTCCCGACGAGCTGCACACCGCTGTTCTGCGGTGAGAACCAGCGCGCGCAGGGCACCAACATCTGCGTCGATTGTTCAGCGGGCACGTGGAGACCCGCCGGAGACTTCCGCGGCGACATCACCCAATGCCTCCCGGTGCAGATCTGCGCGGCTGATCAACACACCTCGAACGGCACGTGC
>CAMLFP010000131.1 GCA_946479335.1 uncultured Archangium sp. | reverse complement strand
GTCACGACCTGTTCGTCGAGCCGTGACTCAGCGGCGCACGAAGCGGTGCAGCAGCTTCTCCACCATCTCCGGCGCGCTGTCGCACTGGCCCGCGTGCACCGGAGAGACCTGCAGCACCGTGCTGCGCGGCGCGACCAGCCAGTGGAAGCGTTGGCTCCTCGGCAACTGCGCGATGGGCCCTGCGGCGCGGTCTCCGCGCGCGATGCGGGGGAAGACCTCGAGGTGCGCCTTCAATTCTTCGACGTCGGCCTCGGGCCACAGCGCTTTGAGCCGCGCCTCGTCCAACTCCACGCGCGCCTCGAGGAAGTTCAGCGTCGGCGAGTGCACGATGACGCCCGCGTTGATGAACTCGTCGCGCTCCACGCGCGGCACCACGCGGATGATGGCGTAGTCAAAGTTGCTGGCGGGCACGCTGGGCCTCCTCCAGGAACACGCGTTGATTCGCCAACCGCAGCTCGAAGAAGCGCTTGTACGCGGCGCGCAGCTCGGAGGCCGACGCGAAGCCCGGCTCGTTCTCCAGCCACACCTGCGGCACCGTGGAGATGACCTCGTCGAGCTGCTCGGTGCTCAACGTGAAGCGCACGTGGCTCAGGTCGTTCGCGAAGGGCAGCAGCACGTGCTGGCGAATCGGCGCGAAGACGCTGCGCGCAGACTCATCAGGGTTCGCCCACCCGTGATGGAAGTAGAGCGACGCGCCGTGGTCGATGAGCCAGAGCTGCTTGTGCCACGTCAGCAGGTTGGGATTCTTCGCGGTGCGGTCGACGTTCAGCGTCAGCGCGTCGAAGGCCACGATGCGCGTGGCGAGCTCCGAGGTCAGCGCGCCCGGCACCAGCGGGTCGAAGGTGATGCTGCCCGGCAGGTAGTCGAGCCCGACGTTGAGCCCCGTCGACGCGTTGAGCAGATCGCGGATCTCGTCTTGCGGCTCGTTGAGGCCGAACTTCGCGTCGAGCTCCAGCAGCACCAGCTCCGGCACCGGGAGGCCCAGCGCGCGCCCGACGCCGCCGGCCAGCAGCTCTGCGATGAGCGCCTTGCGGCCCTGACCCGCGCCGCGGAACTTGGCGACGTACAGGCCGTCGTCTGAGGCCTCGACGATGGCGGGGAGCGAGCCGCCTTCGCGCAGCGGGCGCACGTAGCGGGTGACGGTGAGTGACTTCACGCGCGCAGTCTGATCACTGCTTCGGCGCGAAGACCAGCACCTCGCGACGCGCCCGGCGGAAGGCCTCCACCGCGGCCTGCACGTCTTCGTACCGCTTCTTCGAGATGGCGATGACGCCGTGCTCGAGGCTCCGGCTGATGCGCACCCCGGTCGGCGTCGGCTCGAAGCGCACCTTCACGGTGTACCCGTCGACCTCGAGCGACACCGGCGCGGGCACCGAGAGCAGCTTGAGGTTCTCGGGCACCGTCAGCTCCGCGATCTCCTCGAAGGAGTCGGGGTTGTCGAAGTGCAGGTCGACGTACCGCTTCTTCGCGAGCAGGTACTCCTCCAGCGAGTCGCGCAAGAAGGTGGTGGGGACGAGGTAGCGCGCGCCGTCTTGCGCCGCCTCGGCCGGGTAGTACGCGTGCACCTCCCAGTCGCACGCCTGGGGCGTGCACCGCCGCCAGTCTGCCGAATCGACCTCGGCGACGGGGCTGCTGCGTCGCGCGCGGTCGCGGGAGTCACGGAGCAGGTCGAACTTCTCCGACTCGTAGCTCGCGAGGGCCCCGGCCGTCGCGGTGCCGCGCGCCTCGACGGTCAGCGTGTCGGCGAGGTCTCCCGACGGCCGCAGCGTCGCGACGTGCTTGACGGTGAAGCGGGTGGGCGCGGCGTCCAGCTCCACGCGCTCCCAGCGGCCCCGCGTCGTCGGGGTGCCCATCGGCTGCGTGGTCTTGAAGACGTACACCGGCTGGTACGTGAAGCGCGCTTCGGTCTGCGTCGCGCTGCAGGCGTCGCATGCCGGGTCGAGCAGCAGGGGCTCCGTCACGCCGCGCTGCTTCGGCACGTAGACGAAGAGCCGCGTGAACTGTTCGAAGTTGGGGAACAGGGACATGGTCTGCTTGTCGAGCTTGCCGGTGCTGTACGCGAGCCACACGTCGAGGCCCTGCTTCACGAGCAGCTCCTTCACCATCAGCGCGCGCTCGACGCCGCTGGCCTTTCCGCTGTTCCACGCGTCGACCAGCGGCTCGGCGCGGTTCCAGTCGATGCCGTGCGTGCTGGTCTGCGCCTTCACCAGCGCCAGCGCGCGTTCGGCCCAGCACGTCGCGCCCTCACACCCCGCGACATCGAGCTTCGCGTCGAAGCCACGCTGCAGCTTGTGCGCCGTGAAGAAGGCGTCGCCGAGGGAGTTCAAGACGTCGCTCCAGTCGCGGTACCAGTCCTGGGAGTAGCTGCTGAGGCGGTACCCGAGCACTCGCCACGCCCAGCGCGGCTCGGTGAACGTCCAATGCGGGGCGGCGTCGGCGGCGACGCGCGTGGGGAGGTCGTGCAGCTCGAAGCGCAGCGTGTGCGAGCCGTCGCTGGCGGTGCGCACCTCGATGGGCACGCCGCCGTTCATCACGATGGTCTCGAGCTGCAGCGGCTTGGAGGCCTTCAGCTCGAAGCGGTACTCCTTCACCGGGTATCTCCCCAGGGTGTCTTGCGAGTCGTAGCCCCAGGCGTGCGGCGCCTCGACCGCCCACTCGTATTCGATGACGCTGCCCACCGTGACGTTGGGGAACGTGAAGAAGCGCGCGTTCGAGTCCCGCTCGCCCCGGCCGCTCGTGTCCGAGAGGAGCGCGGTGTCGGTGAACTGCTCGCGGGTTCCATCAGGGCGCACGATGCGCGCCGCGAAGTGGTCGAAGCGCCAGTTCGCGCGGAAGGGCACCTTCACCTGGCCCAGCCACCGGCCGCCTTCGCCGAGAATGGCGATGACCTCGTGTCGCGCGTAGAGGGTCTGGGTGCCGCTGCCGGTCACCAGGTTGGTGCGGTCTTCACGCAAGAGCACCACCGCTGCGTCGTCGGCGTAGCGCGACCGGTCGAAGCGCAGCACCGCGTCGTCGACGAAGCGCGCGGCCCGCGTGCTGGCGCAGCCGGTGAGCATCAGCAGGAGCAGCGCCACGACCCTCATCGGCGCACCTCCGACGGCAGCGTGAGCACTGCGGCCACGTGCTCGGCGGCGCGGATGTCGCCCAGGAAGCGGTTCAGCTCGCGGAAGTCGGCGGGCGTCACCACCCGCGCGACGCGCACCAGCTCGCGCTCCACCACCACCGCGTCGCCGCTGCGGCTCCAGCGCAGCGTGTAGCGGCCCAGCTTCGAGTCGACCGACGCCGCGGCGGGCAGCGTGCCCAGTGTCGCGCCCGCCGGGAGCGTCAGCGACAACGTCGAGCGCAGCGTCTCGGCCACGCGCCACACCAGGGGCTGCTTGCGCCGCTCGTCGACGAACTCGGCCCAGGGCTCGAAGAGGCCGCCGACCCTCAGCAGCGCGTCGCCCGACGAGCCGCGCAGCACCACGTGGGGGACGGTCAGTTCCCCCTCGAGCGCCACGGTGTCGGCGAAGTCGCCCTCGCGCGTGGGCCTGGCGGAGGTCACGTGCGCCGCGCGCACCCACAGGCGCTTGTCGAGCCACTCGCGGAGCGCGCTCCCGCGGTCGATGAGCTGGTTCTTCACCGCCACCGCGTGCGCGCCGGAGGAGGTCAGCGTCACCGTGCCGGTCGCGTCTCCGGTGGCGCTCAGCGAGAGCGCCAGCCGCTGATGTTCGACGTTGCTGGCGGCGGTGCTGCCCGGCGTCGTCTTCAGCCCCGCGCCCTTCGCGCGCAGCTCGAGCACCGGGGCCTCCTGGTCTGACGGGGGCAGTTGGCCGAAGGGCACCGTGCGCTGCGTGGGGTCGGCGTACACGGTGCGGCCGTCGGGCAGGTCGACCGCGAGGATCGCGTGGTTGAAGTTGGTGCCCAGCGAGGGGAGGCCGAAGGGCCGCGGCGAACCCGAGTGCGCGTAGATGAGCGTCGGCGCCGACGAGACGCCCGCCACCTTCAGCAGCGCGTGGAGGTAGTTCGACTTGTCCTTGCAGTCGCCGTTCCGCGTTGCGCGCACCGAGTCTGCGGAGTGAGGGAGCCAGCCGCCGTAGCCGATCTCGATGGCGCAGTACTGCACGCTGCGGCACGCGAACTCGTAGAGCGCGCGGCTCTTCGCCTCCGGCGTGTCTTCGACCGTGGCGAGCACCTCTTTCGCCTGGCGCTCGAGCTCGGGCGTCACCACCGCGCGCTGCTCGTATTCTGCCGAGAGCCATCGCGAGAGCGCCTCGGGGCTGGCGAAGGCGTGCTTCGACTCCTTGCCCTCCGACCACTGCTCGAGGCGGGCGCTGACGCGGAGCCGCGTCATCCACGCGGGAGGCGCCTGTTTGAGCGACTGGCTCTGGTCGGCCGCGAGCTTGCTGCGCTCGAAGCGGTACTCCCGCAGCTCGCCCACTGTCGACTTCACCGGCTCCAGCTCGCCGTTCTCGACGAGGTAGCGGAGCTCCCACGCGGCGGGCAGCCGCACCACCAGCCGCGCGTGCTCCACGGGGTGGTCGTCGCCGAAGGTGAACGAGGTGACGTGCGGCCGCGCGTCGAGGTCGCGGGTGACGATCTCCGACTCGAAGATGGAGCCCACCGGCAACGGCGGGAGCGGCACCTTCACCACGCGCGAGTCGGTGACCAGCACGCTGCTGTCGAAGGCCGGCGCGTCGGAGCGCTTGCTGGTGGTGTCGAGCTCCTTGCCGTGTCCCTGTGCATCGAAGCTCCACGCGCGGATCGACTCGACGCGGGTGAAGGTGCGGCTGTAGCCGACGCGAAGCGGCGGGAGCGCGTTGGGCTTGAGCAGCTTGATGCGCCAGCGCGCCGTCTCCACGCGCTGGGGCGGGGCGTCGGCCTTTCCCGGCTCGTAGGTGACGACCGACTCGTCGAGCAGCACCACGTAGTCGGCGTCGGGGAAGTCCCTCGCGGTGGGCGCGGCGCGCACCACCTCGGCGGGCAACGTGGCACCACACCCGACCAACAACCCGCTCACCACCGCCAACCAACGATTCATGGTGCAGCGGTTTCTAGATGAGTTGCGCGGCGCGCGGGAGCGGTATGCACGCGCACATGACGCCGCCCATCGACTGGTTGCCGTTCTCTTCGCTGACCGGCCGCGACGTGCACGACGTGCTGCAGCTGCGCGAGCGCGTGTTCATCGTCGAACAGCAGTGCCCGTACCTCGACGCCGACGGCGCCGACCCGCAGTGCTGGCATGGCCTGTGTCGCGACGGAGCCACGCTCATCGCCACCGCGCGGCTGGTGCCGCCGGGCCTCAAATACGCGGAGCCCGCCATCGGCCGTGTGGTGAGCGCGCCTGAAGTGCGTCGCACTGGCGCGGGGCGTGCGTTGATGCTGTCGGCCATCGCGCAGACCAGGGTGCTGTGGCCCGGGCAAGACGTGCGCCTCGGCGCGCAGCGCTACCTCGAGAAGTTCTACGCCTCGTTGGGCTTTGAGCCGGTGGGCGAGCCGTACGACGAAGACGGCATCCCCCACATCGAGATGCTGCGGCGCTGGTAACGAAACACGCCGCGCTCGGAGGCTCCGAGGCGGCGTGCGGTGCAGCGTGCTGTTCAGCGCGTCACATCATCGCGCCGGCGCCGGGCATCTGCCCGATGGGCTTGATGAGCACGTCGCGCGGCTTCATGCCGTTCGCCGGGCCGACGAGGCCTTCGCGCTCCATGCGCTCAATCATGCGCGCCGAGCGGTTGTACCCGATGCTCATCTTGCGCTGCAGAATCGAGATGGAGACGGTCTTCATCTCGCTGACGATGGCGAGGGCCTGATCGTAGAGCTCGTCCTTCACGCCGTCGTCCGCGTCGGCACCTTCGGCGCCTTCTTCGTCGCGCGGCTTCAAGATGTTCTCGTCGTACACCGGCTTGCCCTGCGCCTTGAGGTGGTTGACCACCTTCTCGATCTCTTCGTTCGAGACGTAGCAACCGTGCGCGCGCTGCAGCGTGGCGCTGGTCGGCGGCATCACCAGCATGTCGCCGTTGCCCAGCAGCGCCTCGGCGCCCACCGTGCCGATGATGGTCATCGAGTCGGGCTTGCTGCGCAGGCTGAAGCTGATGCGCGTGGGGAAGTTGGCCTTGATGACGCCGGTGACCACGTCGGTCGACGGGCGCTGCGTGGCCAGCATGAGGTGGATGCCGGCGGCGCGCGCCTTCTGGGCGATGCGCGCGATGCTCGTCTCGACCTCCTTCGCGGCCTGCATCATCAGGTCGGCGAACTCGTCGACCACCACCACGATGTACGGGAGCTTCTTGCGCTCCTCGCCCTCGGCCTTCGGGAGTTCGGCCGACGCTTCCACGACGGGCGCGGCTTCCTGCTCGTGCAGCTCGGGGTCGACGCGGATCTCCGCGTTCTCCTCGAGGGGCGTGCTGGCCTCCACGGGCGCCGCCTCTTCGGCCTCGACTGCCTCGCGGATGTCTTCGACCTCGTCCTTCGGGGCCGCGACGCCGAACGCCGCCTCGGGCGGAGGCTGCGCTGCAGACGCTTCGGCGGCCGGGTCGGCCACGTCGACGATCAGCATGCGGCGCTTCTTCTTCGGCGGCTCGGCCGCAACTCCCTCTCCCGTGGGGAGAGGGTCGGGGTGAGAGGCGACGGTCTTCGCGGGCTTGATGGACACCGGCTTCGCGTCGACGACCTGCTGGGAGGCGCGCTTCTCGGCCTGCTCCTTCGCCACCAGCGCGTTGAACTCGCCGATGTTCCGCACCTTGGCTTCCGACAGCATCTTGTAGCGGCGTTCCATCTCGTCGACGGCCCACTGCAGGGCGATCGACGCCTTGCGCACGTCGGTGACGACGGGGAGCAGCAGATGCGGGATGCCCTCGTACACGGAGAGCTCGAGCATCTTCGGGTCGACCATGATGAAGCGCACCTCTTCGGGCGTGCTCTTCAGCAGCATCGACATGATCATCGTGTTGACGCCCACCGACTTACCGGAGCCCGTGGTGCCGGCGATGAGCATGTGCGGCGCCTTCGCCAGGTCGAGGATGTACGGCATGCCCTCGGTGTCCTTGCCGAGGCACATCGTGAGGCGCGACTGCGACTTCTGGAACGCGTCCTGCTCGGCGATCTCCTTGAGGTACACCATCTCGCGGGTGGGGTTCGGCACCTCGACGCCGACCACGCCCTTGCCGGGGATGGGCGCGAGGATGCGCACGCTCTTCGCTTCGAGCGCCATCGCGATGTCATCGGCGAGGCCGGCGATGCGGCTCACCTTCACGCCCGCGGCGGGCTTGAACTCGTACATCGTGATCACCGGACCCGGGCGGATCTCGACCACCTCGCCGTCGATGGAGAAGTCCTTCAGCTTCGCGGTGAGGCGCGCGGCGATCTCCAGGTAGACGGCCTTGTCGACCTGCGTGCGCTGCGTGGTCACGTTGTTCAACAGGTCGAGCGGCGGCAGCTCCCACGAGCTGCGGCCATCGGTGAAGAGGAACTCCTCCTTCGGCTCCTTCTTGGTCGGCTTGGGCGGCGCCTTGGGCTCGACGATGAGCGGCACCTTCGCCAGCGCGGTCGCGTCGGCCGGAGCGATGGCGGCCATCGATTCAGCCAGGGTCGCAACCGGCGCGGCCTCGGCGGTCATCGCGGCGATCTGGGTGGTCGCGGCGAGTGACTCCGCGACCGGCGCGGGCTGCGCGTTGGGCGCCTCGACGATGTTCGGCACGCGGCGCGGCGGAGGCACCGACTGCAGCAGGTCTTGAGACAGCGTCGGCACCGACGGCTTCGGCTGGAGGAACGCGGCGGTCCACGCGGGGTCGCCGTTGAGCGCGGGCGCGGGCTGCGGCGCGGGCGCGGCGGGCGAGGGCTGGAGCTCCGCCATGAGCGACGGCGCGAGCGCGGCGGCCACGTTCTGCCGGTTCTCCTTCTGGTTCGCGCGCGCGACCTTCAGCGCTTCACGGGCGATGCGCGCGGCCTCACGCTCGACGATGGCCTTCTCGCGCTCGGCCTTCAGGCGCTCCTTCTCGGCGAGGTCCGCCAGCCGCAGGTTCTCCTTCTCGGCGACGGCGCGGTCGGCTTCATCGGCGGCCTCCTCGGCCTCGCTGGCCGCGGCCTCCAGCTCGGCGAGCTCCGCCTCTTCGGCTTCGAGCTGCGCGAGGAACTCGGCGTCTTCTTCAGCGGCCTTCTCGGCGGCCAGCTTGCGCTGCGCGTAGCGCTCCTTCTGCTGCTCCATGAAGCCCGCGGCCCACGCCTTGAGCCACTCGAAGCCCACCTGCGCCTTCGCGCCCAGCCAGCCGACCAGCTTCAAGAACGCGAACTCGGTGCCGACGATGAACGCCGTCGCGGCGATGGCGCCCACCAGCACCACGGTGCCCACGGTGGAGAACAGCGCGGTCAGCATGCCGCCCAGCTCACGGCCGATGAGGCCGCCCGGCGCGTGCGCCCACGACGCGTCTTCGGTGAACATCAGCTGCGAGAGCACCGCACCGGAGATGAGCAGCAGCGTCAGCGACACCATCTGCGGCCAGCGGCGCTTCTCGCGGTTGCCGACGAACAGCAGGCCCGCGACGTACATGCCCACCATCGGCAGCACGAAGGCGCAGACGCCCAGCAGGCCACGGAGGCCCTCGGCGATGGCGTGCCCCACGGGGCCCACCGCGTTCTTGAAGCCCGGGCCGATGCGGTCACGCGCGTCGAAGGTCGCGACCGAGAGGAAAGACAGCACCGAGAACGCGAGCACGAAGACGCCGGCGATGGCGCGGCGGCCGGTGCCTCCCTGCCGCTGGATCTTCTTTTGCGTCAGGGCTTTGCGACGCGTGGCGATCTCCTGCTTCGACAGCAGCGACCTCTCGCCCTTGCGTTTGACAGACATGCGGTGACACCCCTGTAGAAGGCTGAATCAGGGGGCCACCTTAGGTTTCGCCGCCGATCGCGCAATTTTTCGGCTGGCGTTCTGGCGACGCGCAAAACCCGACGTCTCCGCCCGCGCTGATCTACGGTCTCGACCTCCCATGGATGTCGGTTGTCCGAAGTGCCAGACCGAGTACGAGCTCGACGATTCCCGCGTCACTGAAGACGGCGTGACGGTGAAGTGCGCCACCTGTGGCCATGTCTTCCGGGTGAAGAAGAAGTCATTGGTGGTGACGCTCCCGGCCGGGCCCGGTGATGCCATCGCGTCAGCGACGCTGCCGCCACCGCCGCCGAGCCGCGAGTGGAAGATCCGCACCCCGCGCGGGAGCTTCCCCTGCCGTGACCTGACGATGCTCCAGAAGTGGATCATCGAGGGCAAGGTGCACCGCGAAGACGAAATCTCGCTGACCGGCGAGACGTGGAAGCGGCTGGGCGATATCCCCGAGCTGGGGAGCTTCTTTCAAATCTACGACGACGCCAGCAAGGGCCGCGCCCTCGCCGAGGCCGCCGCGAACCAGCGCCAGGCCGCAGCCACCATCCCCGCGGCGCCGCAACCGCCCCCGCCACCTCCGCCGTCGATGCCCGCGCAGCCCGCGAAGATCACCGACACCTGGAAGGGCGGGAACTTCTCGACGCCGCCCCCGGAGCAGCTGGTGCCGACCGACGTCGCGCCTCCGAAGAAGCGCGAGACCGACAGAGACCTCGGCTTCGGCGACAAGGGCGTCACCGAGACGCTCCCGGGCGCGCGCTTCGGCGCGGTGCCGCGCTCGTCGCCCAGCGCGTTGACGCCCGCCGAGCTGCAGAACGTGAAGCGCGGCGGCAGCGGGAAGTGGATCGCGCTGGTCATCGTCGGCCTGCTGGTCGGTGGCGGCGTCGGGTACTACTTCGGCATCTACGAGCCGCAGCTGCGCGAACAGGAGCGCCTCGATGAAGAGCTCCGCACGCGCGCGATGACGCCGCCCACCCCGCCGGTGGTGCCGGTCGCCGAGGTCGACGCCGGTGAAGTCGACGCGGGTGAGCCCGAGGTCGATGCCGGTACGGTCGCCGAAGACGCCGGCGTGATGGAGGCCGACGCGGGCGCTCTCGAGGTCGACGCCGGTGCACCGACCATCGACGCGGGCGTGCCCGATGCGGGCGTGTCGGAGCCGAAGACCTACGAGTACTACCTCCGCACCGCCGACCGCCTGCGCAACCGTGAGAAGGCGGAGGCCGCGCTCGACTATTACGACAAGGCGAGCGACCTGAAGCCCGACCGCGCCGAGCCGTACGCGGGCAAGGGCCTGTGCCTCCTCGACATGGCCAACCCCAGCGCGGCCATCGCGGCGTTCACCGAGGCGTTGAAGCTCAACCGCCGCTACGGGCCCGCCATCATGGGCATGGCCGAAGCGCAGCGCACGAGCGGCAACAACGCGAAGGCCGTCGAGTACTACGAGAAGTACCTCGAGGTGCTCCCTGACGGCCCGGAGGCTGCGGTGGCGCGCAACGGCATCGAGCGGCTGAAGAAATGAAGCTGGGCCCCGCGCAGGTGAAGCACGTGGCGAAGCTGGCGCGCCTCGCGCTGTCGGCTGATGAAGAGGCGCGCTTCGGCGAACAGCTCTCGCAGGTGCTCGACGCCGTGGAGCAACTCGCCGCGGTGGACACCACGGGCGTGCCTCCCACCGTGTTCGGGCAACAGGCGGCGGCCGCGACGCGGCCCGATGAAGCGCGCGGCGAGCTGTCGGTCGACGAGGCGCTCCAGAATGCACCCGTGAAGCACGACGGTAGCTTCGCCATTCCCCGGGTCATCGAGTGAGCGCGGTCGAGGCGACGCAGGCGGCGCTGCAGCGCATCCGCGAGGTGGATTCGCGCGTCGGTGCGTTCCTGCGGGTCGATGAAGAAGGCGCGCTGAAGGCCGCCGCGGAGTCGGACGCGCGCGCCACCAAGTTGAGCGCGCTGGACGGCGTGCCGGTCGCGGTGAAGGACAACATCCTCACGCGCGGGCTGGAGACGACCGCCGGCAGCCGGATGCTCTCCGGTTTCATTCCTGTACAAGACGCGACGGTGGTGTCTCGTTTGAGGGCCGCCGGCGCGGTCATCATCGGCAAGACGAACCTCGACGAGTTCGCGATGGGCAGCTCCACGGAGTCGTCCGCGTTCCAGAAGACGCGCAACCCGTACGACCTCGAGCGCACGCCCGGCGGGAGCTCCGGTGGCTCGGCGGCGGCGGTGGCGGCCGGTTTCGTCGTCAGCGCGCTCGGGAGCGACACCGGCGGTTCGATTCGTCAGCCCGCGGCTTTCTGCAACCTGGTCGGCGTCAAGCCCACGTGGGGGCGCGTCTCGCGCAGCGGCGTGGTGGCCTTCGCGAGCTCGCTCGACCAGGTCGGCCCGATGGCGCGCACGGTCGATGACGCGGCGGCGCTGCTGCAGATCATCGCAGGTCGCGATGTACAGGATTCAACGTCGTCGGCCGAAGCGGTGCCTTTGTATAGAACTGACGGCGGCGTGAAGGGCCTGCGCGTGGGCCTCCCGCGTGAGTACTTCGTGGAGGGGATGGACCCGGAGATTTCGGCAGCGATTCGCGAAGTGGCGAAGACGCTCGAAGCGGCCGGCGCGACGGTGCGTGAGGTCTCGCTGCCGCACACGAAGTACGCGCTGGCCGCGTACTACGTCATCGCTCCGGCGGAGGCGTCGTCGAACCTCGCGCGCTACGACGGCGTTCGTTACGGCCACCGCGCGAAAGACGTGAAGCAGCTGCGTGAGTTGTACGAGCGCTCGCGCGCTGAAGGCTTCGGCCCCGAGGTGAAGCGACGCATCATGCTGGGCACCTTCGCGCTCTCCGCCGGGTACCACGACGCGTACTACGTGAAGGCGCAGCAGGTGCGCACGCTCATCCGCCGCGACTTCGAGAGTGTCTCTTCTGAGGTCGACGTGGTGCTGAGCGCGACCTCGCCGGTCTGCGCGTGGAAGCTCGGCGAGAAGTCGGCTGACCCGCTGCAGATGTATTTGATGGATGTGCTGACGTTGCCCTGCAGCCTCGCGGGCCTGCCGGGGGTCTCGGTGCCTGCGGGGCGGTCGTCGGGCGGGCTGCCCATCGGCGCGCAGCTCATCGGTCGGCCGTTCGATGAATCGACGCTGCTCCGCGCGGCGAAGGTCATCGAAGACGCGCGCGACCTGAAGCACTGGAGGCCTTCGCTGTGAGCATCGAGGACTTCCAGGTCGTCATCGGCTGCGAGGTGCACGCGCAGTTGCTGACCCACTCGAAGCTGTTCTCGACGGCGGGCACGTCGTTCGCCGACACGCCGAACGCGCACACCACGCCGGTGTGCCTCGGCTTTCCCGGCGCGCTGCCGGTGCTGAACGAGCGCGTGGTGGAGCTCGCGATGCGCGCGGGACTGGCGCTGAACTGCCGCATCAACCAGCGCAGCGAGTGGAGCCGGAAGCACTACTTCTACCCAGACAGCCCCAAGGGCTACCAGATCACCCAATGGGAGTTCCCCCTCTGCGAGTGGGGCGAGGTGATGGGCGTGCGCATCCGCCGCATCCACATCGAGGAAGACGCCGGCAAATCAGTACATGACGCAGTGGATGGTCTGACGCTGGTTGATCTGAACAGAGCGGGCACGCCGCTGCTGGAGATCGTCTCGGAGCCCGACCTCCGCAGCGCTGATGACACCATCGAGTACCTGAAGAAGCTGCGAGAGATTCTGGTGTACGTCGGCGTCAACGACGGGAACCTCGAAGAGGGCAGCTTCCGCTGCGACGCCAACGTGTCGGTGATGCGAAAGGGCGCTTCTCAGTTCGGTACAAGGTGCGAACTGAAGAACCTCAATTCTTTTACAAACATCAAGCTCGCCATTGGCGTCGAGGTCGCGCGGCAGGTCGAACTCATCGAGCGCGGCGAAGCGGTGGAGCAGGAGACGCGGCTCTACGACGTCGCACGCAACGAGACGCGTTCGATGCGCAGCAAGGAAGACGCGCAGGACTACCGGTATTTCCCGGAGCCTGATTTGCCGCCGCTGCTGGTGAGCGAAGCCGACATCGCGCGCGCGAAGGCTGCGCTGCCGGAGTTGCCCGACGCGAAGCGCCGCCGCTACGTCGAGGAACTCAAGCTGACCGACTACGACGCGGGGGTGCTGACCGCGGAGCGCTCCTTTGCGGAGCTCTTTGAGGCGTGCCTCGCGGCGTCGAAGTCGGAGCCGAAGAAGGTCGCCAACTGGTTCATCGGCGAAGTCGCTCGCGCGCTGAAGGAATCGCCGGGGGCGGTGAAGTTCACGCCCGCGCAATTCGGCGCGCTGATGGCGGCCATCGACGGCGGGA
>CAMLFP010000130.1 GCA_946479335.1 uncultured Archangium sp. | reverse complement strand
CTCGCGCGCCCGGTGGCCTCGAAGAGCCACAGCGCGCTCCCGGCGTCGGGCGACAGCAGCGGCTGCGGCGCGGTCAACAACACGCCGTCGTCGCCGTTGAGCGGCAGCACCTGGCTCCACGTGCCGTAGCCCGCGTCGGGTGCCGGCGCCGCGAGGCGGTACAGGCCGTCGGCGAAGAGGCCGACCGGTTGGCCGCACAGCGTGTCGACGTCTTGCAGCACCGCGCCCTGTCGCGGCTCCGCCATCAGCAACCGCGACGGCAGCGAGAGGATGCGCCCGTCGTCGAACACCACGCGCGCGTAGGCGCCCTCCGCGAAGAGGCCCACCGCCACGCCATCGCCGATGTCGAGCTGCTGCGCGCGCCAGCGCCGCCCCTCGGAGCCCGTCACCAGCGCCAGCCCGGAGGTGGTGAGCACGTACACCGACACCACCGGGTCTCCCGTCGGCTGCACCGGCACCATCGCCAGCACCGGGTTGCCGGGCGAGGGCGTCAGTTGAAACGCGAGCTCCGCGCGCGGGCCGCCGGCCAGCGTCTCGGTGACGTCGGCGGTGTAGAGCGTGTCGTCGGTCGCGTAGAGCAACCAGCGCTGGCCATTGGCTTCAGGCGTCATCGTCATCAGGCCGTCAAGCGCCACGCCGTCTTCGCGCTCCGCCACGACGCGAATGAAGGCGTCGGAGCCGGTGACGCTCTTCGTGTCGACGAGCATGCCGCTGAATTGCACCCAGCTCGGGTAGTTCTGCACGGCGCTGCCGATGTCGCTGCCCTGGCCCGACCGCATCGCCACGAAGCCGATGCCCGGCTGGTAGCGGCCCAGCTCCGAGCCGACCAGCAGCGGCCCGCCCAGCATGGTGGTGACGTCGTTGGGCGGGTGGCTGACGGTGAGCGCCATCGCGTCGAGCGGCGTGGTGCCCGACCACAGCCAGCCCTCGGTGCTGATGGCGCCCAGCAGCGAGTGGTTGGTCTCCTCGGGCGTCACCTGCTGCAGCGTGAAGGTCGACGGCGTGGGGACGCGCTCCGCGTGACAGCCGCTGGAGGTCGCGGAGACGCGCCGCACCTCCTGCGGGCCGCCGAAGTCGCAGCGCGCCCAGCCCACCCAGTTGTGCGACGCGGGCTGCGCCTCCACCTGCAGGTCGAGCAGCGTGCCGCCGTCGCAGGGCTGGCACTCGGCGCTGTTCTCGGAGTCGAAGGTGCAGCCGCCGTCGTACGGCGCCGGCGGTTGTCCACACGCGGTCATCAGGTCGGTCGGGCCGCCCGGCGCGAAGGCCTTGAAGTTGACGAAGCGCAGCGCGTCGACGCCCGCGTCGCGCGTGACGACGCCCAGCGTGCCGTCTCCCGCGGCGTGCACCGAGATGATGTTGGCCGGTTGCCAGGGCGTCATCTGGGTGCCCATGCCGCTGCACTCCACCGAGCGCACGTTGCCGGAGGCCAGCGGCACCGAGTGCTTGTCGCCCGGCTTCACCACCAGCAGGCGCATGCGGTCGGGCCACGCCAGCACGGCGCAGACGCCATCGACCCCGACGCTGACGGCGTCGACCAGGGCGCCCGGCGGCAGCTGCGCGTCGATGGGCCCGGTGTCGAACGTGGTGGAAGACCAGTAGCCCGTCGGCGACTGCGCGAGGACCCAGTCGTTGACGCTGTTGAGGCTCCAGAGGCCGGTGGGGTTGCCGATGCCGGCGTCGACCGGCTGCCACGGAGGCATCGCCGGCGCGCCCTCGGGCCAGCTCAAGAAGCCGCCGGTGTTGGTGAGGGCCAGCACCTGGTGGTGGCGCGCGACGAGGCGCTTGAGGCCCTCCGGCGGCGCGGGCACCTGCTCGCGTTGCACCAGGTCGGCGAGGTCAGGAGAGAAGGACGAGGGCCAGCGCACGCGCTCCACGAGGCTGCCGCCATCGCTGGTGAACGCGGCCACCTGCGTCTTCTTGTCGTCGCCCTGCGGGCTGGTGAGCGAGAGCTGCTTCGCGGTGGGAGACATGAAGGCGCCCGACAGCGGCGACATCAGCGTCACGTTCATCGGCCGCGCGTAGCGGACCGTCGCGTCGGCCGGCACGCCGTCGTGGCCCGGCGTCGCGCACACGCCGTCGACGCCGCAGCGCCAGTCGCCCATGCAGTCGGAGTCGACGACGCACTTCGACGCGGTGCCGATGGCCGGGTCGACGCAGGTCTTCTCGAGGTTGCACACGAAGTCGCCCATGCAGTCGCCGGTGTCGTTGCAGACGGTGTTCTCGCCGATGTCGGGGTCGACGCAGCGGCCGGTGATGCTGCACTTGAAGTTGCCCATGCAGTCGGCGGTCTCGAAGCACGCGGTGTTGGTGCCGATGCTGGGGTCGACGCAGCGCCCGGTGATGCTGCACACGTACCCGCCGGTGCACTGCGCGCCGCCCGCGTCGCGGTTGCACGCGTAGGCGCGGCGGTCGTCTTCACTCAGGTTCACGCAGCTCGCGAAGGCGAGCGCGCACGGCAGGAGCCACGCGGCCTTCACGGGAACACCCCCACCAGGCTGGCGCCGGTGCCGGTGGGCACCACGGTGACCTGCACGCTCTTCGCGGGTGCGGCGGTGGTGGGTTGCGCGAAGAGCACCACGCCGGCGATGGCGAGGCCGAGGCCCGCGATGCCCGCGCCCAGCGAGATGTATTCAAGCACCCTCAAGTTCGCGAGCTCCTGCCGGTACGTGGCGAGGCTGCGCAGCTGCGTGTCGGTGCTGGTCAGCTCGCTCTGCATCACCTGCTCGCGCGAGAAGGCGTTGATGGCCAGCACGCCGGAGGTCACCACCGCGAGGCCGCCCAGGCTGACGAGGGTGATGGGCACGGCGCGTGACTTCTCCGGCGGCGGCGGGGTGGCGGTGGCCTCGGCGACGGCGGCGGGCAGCAGCAGCGCGAGTTCCGAGGCGTCTTTCGCCATGCGCGTCGAGCGGCCGACGACCTGCGCCTTCTGCGAGTCGATGGTCTGGAGGTTCAACTGCAGCAGGCTGCCCAGCTGCGTGAGGCTGCCGCTCAACACGAAGCGCGCGCCCATCGAGCCTGCGAGCTCGGTGAAGCAGCTGTCTTCGGTGCAGCCCATCAACTGCTTCTGCCGCTCGACGCCCAGCATGGTCTGGATCTCTCGGGCCGAGATGGGTGCGAAGAAGCCGCGAGCGGCGACCTCCGCGGCGACGTTTTCGGAGAGCACCGAGGCCACCGACGCATCAGCGCCGCCGGCGTGGGTGAACTCGAGCACGACGAGCCTGGGCTTCTCTGGCGTCTGGGCGAGCAGCGCGGCGAGCAGAATCAGCGGCATGTGGACGGTCCCCCGGGGAGAGCGGCCAACTCTAGAGGCCCGCGCACGCCAGACGAAGGGGAAGAAACGCCCTCGCCCACGGGCAGGCTTCAGAGCGCTTCGCGGGCGGCGAGCCACTCCGGCGGCAGCGGCTGATGAATGCCGACCAGCCCGCCGACGATGGCGCAGGTGGTGTCGCGGTCTCCGCCGGCCGCCACCGTCGCCCACAGCGCCTCGGTGAAGTCGTCGAGGTGCTTGAGCGCGCACCAGAGCGAGAAGGGCACGGTGTCTTCGCTCAACACCTTCGCGCCGTTTCCCAGCTCCTGCGCGGCGTGGGTGGAGGGCACGTCGAAGCCCAGCTGCGACGCCGCGCGCAGCCCATCGCGCGTGGCGCCCGTCGGCGTGCGCGCCAGCACGTGCTTCCAGATGAGGCCCAGCGGCTCATGTCGCGCGATGAGGGAGGCCGCCACCGCGACGGCCACCGCGCCAGCCTGCCCTTCGGCGTGCGCGTGGGTCACCGACGCGCTGCGGAAGGCCTCCTCCACCACGGTGGAGAGCGGTTCTTCAGAGAAGTACGCGCCCAGCGGCGCGACGCGCATCGCCGCGCCGTTGCCCTTGCTGCCCGCGCCCTCGAAGAGCGCCGCCGCGGCCTGCTTCCACGGGAGCCCGCGGCTCAGCTGCCCCAGCACCTCGTGCGCGCCGGCGCCGTAGCCGCGCGCGGGTTCCTTCGCGTAGCGCGCGCCGAGTCGCTGCGCGAAGTCGTCGGCGTTCACCGTGCCGTGGTGCTCCAGCGTCTCGACGAGCGAGAGCGCCATCGCGGTGTCGTCGGTCCACCGCCAGGGCGGGTTCGCGGGAATTCTGCGCAGCTTGATGGCGGTGGCGAACACATCGTCGCGCACGAAAAAGCGCTCGCCGAAGGCGTCTCCCAGCGAGAGCCCCTCCAGCGAGCGCTTCATCAGAAACGCAGACGGCACTTCAGTTGACCGTGATGACCTTGTCGTCCTTGAAGGTGACCTTCACCTTCACCAGCTTGCTCTTCCAGTAGGTCCACACGCTGGAGTTGAACGAGGGCGTCTCGTGCGGCGGCGGCGGGCCCCACGCCATGCGCACCGCTTCGCGCGACATGCCCGGCTGCACCTCGGCGGCCGAGACCATCTTCTGGTCGCTGGCCGAGAGCTTCGCCAGCTCGCCCGCCTGGTCTTCCGCGGCGAACTCCTGCGTGAACATCGACCAGCCGTCCTTGCCGGAGCGCTTGTCGTTCTCCCACGTGTAGGTCGCCTCTTCGCCCACGACGCGGAACTTCACGGTGTCGCCGCCCTTGGAGAGGATCTCGATCTTCGTGTTGAAGGGGATGATGGGCCCGGTGAGGTAGTTGATCCACGAGAGCTCGTTCTTCTCCTGGTGGAGGTTGCCCTTCGCGAAGAGCGTCTCCTTGGGCGCTTCGGGCTTCTTCTCGAACAGCCCGCCGAGGAAGGGCTTCTTCTCAGGCTTGCCCAGCGGGCCGAACGACTCGACCTTGCCGTCGGCGTCCCAGTTCACTTCGAGCTGCGCCATCTTCGACTGCCAGTAGATCCACTTCGACGCCTCGAGCGAGACCGTCTTGTGCGGCGGCGGCGGGCCCATCGACATCAGCACCATCTCGCGCGTCATGCCGACCGCGATTTCCCCCGCGCGGATCGGCCCCTGGAACTCCCTGGGGAAGCTCGCGAGCTTCGGCATCGGGTCGGTCTCACCGAAGAAGCCCTTGAAGAGGTCGGCCGCGGTCTTGCCCAGCGACTTGTGCGACTCGAACTCGAACTCCACGCCGGTGTCGACGACCTTGCACTTCACGACGTTGGTATCGAGCTTGAGGATCTCGACCTTCGCCCCCACGGGGATGATGTTGCCCACGCGGTAGTTCACCGCCGAGAGGTTGCCCTTGTTGATGAAGTAGTTGCCCTGCGCGTACATCACGGGGCCGGCCTGCGCAGCGGAGGCCAACGCGAAGGTCATCACTGCAACGAGAGAAGCGGGTCGGGTCATGGGTAAAGCTCCTGGTTGGAGAGGGCGTGCGGCGACATCCCACACGGTGCGGTGCCACTCAATGTTCAACGTTTCGCGCTGAAGACACGCGCTGCCGCGCGATGTCGCAAGAAAAGTGAGCGCGGTTTCGTCAGCACCATCACGCTGAAAACCGCACGCTCCGCACAACATCGTGCGGCCAAGCCGCGGAGCGTTGGTTAGACAGCGCCGCTTTCCGCCTCGATTTTTTGCATGAGCTCCTTCCCCGACCAGCGAACGGCGCTAGACCGCTCTGCGCGCAGCAGCGTCATGAAACCGTCGCGTCGTTCGTCGGCGTGGTTCCGTCTTTCACCCCGGGTGTCTTCGTGAGTTCGTCAGTCGCACGTCAAGTCGCGCTGCTCGTGTGGTGCGCGTGTCCCGCGTTCGCGGCCGCGCCTGCGCGCCAACTGGAGTCATGGGACGAAGCGGTAACGCTCTTCTCGCAACACTCGGGAGACGCCCGCATCGCCGCACAGGAGGTGGTGCGCGCGGGCGGCCACCGTCGAAGCGCGTTGGGCGCGCTGCTGCCGCAGCTGAACGGCTCGGGCCTCGCGTCGTTCTCCTTGCTCGCGCCGCCGTCGGGCACCGACTCATCGACCTCGGCGCTGTTCGGCGCGGCGCCGTACCAGACCATCGGCCTCGTCGCGCAGCTCTCGGTCATCGACGTGCGCGCGTGGAACGCGCTGGCCTCCGCGTACCAGGCGGAAGACGCGGCGAGGCTCACCAACGCCGACGCGCAGCGGTTGCTGCTGGTGAACCTCGCGCAGGCGCTGATGAACGTGGTGGCCGCGGAGAAGACGGCGGAGCTCAACGCCTCCGGTGTCACCGACGCGCAGGCGCGGCTGGAGCTGGCGGAGAAGTCGGAGAAGGCCGGCGCGACGACGGCGCTCGACGTGGCGCGGCTCCGGCAAGACCTCGCGCTGTCGAAGGCGCAGGCGGTGCAGGCCGACGAGGCGGTGCAGCAGGCGCGTGAAGCGCTGGGGCTCGCGTTGGGCGTCGAGGAGCCGGTGGGGGTCTCTCCTTCGTTCTCGCTCGACGGGTTGGCGACGCAGGTGCCGCAGCGCTGTCGCGCGGTGGCCGACCTCGACGCGCGGCCCGACGTGCGCGCCGCGAAGCAGTCGGTGAACGTCGCCCATCGCGGCGTGTTGGATGTCGGCGCGCAGTTCATCCCCTCCGTCGCGGTGCGCATGAACGCGCAGGCATTCATCATCGAGGGCACCGCCTTCCCCATCTGGAACGTGCAGGCGGTGCTGACCGTGCCCATCTGGGACGGCGGCCAGCGCTACGGCGCCTTGCGTGACGCCAAGGCCGTGGAGACGCAGGCCGAGTCACGCGCGCAGAACGCCGTGCGCCGCGCGCGCGTGGAGGTCGAGCGGGCCCGCCGCGCCATCGAGGTGGCCACCGCGACGCGCGCGCAGGCGGAAGAAGCGCTGAAACAAGCCGAGCTCACCGACGCGCTGACGAAGAAGGCGTGGGACGCGGGCGTCGGCACCTCTCTCGAGCTGGTCACCGCGGCGGCGTCGTTGCGCACGCAGCGGCTGCAGCTCGCTCTCCGCGACTACGACGTGCTGCGCGCGCGCGTGGTCGCCCTCTTCGTGCTCTCGGAGTGCAACCCATGATGCGACCTCTTCTTCTCTCGGCGCTGTGCTTCGCGGCGTGCTCCAAAAGTGGCGAAGAAGCGCCTCCGGCCGAGCCGCCGGTCGCGGTGGAGGCGGTGGTGCTCGAGGAGCACCCCGTTGAGAGCACCAGCGACTACCTGGCGTCGCTCATCTCGCGGAGGTCGGTGAACCTCTACCCGCAGGTGCAGGGCTACGTGCGCGCCATCAACGTCACGCCCGGCACGACGGTGAAGGCGGGCGCGGTGCTGCTGAGCATCGACGCCAGCGCCGAGCAGGCCTCGCTGCAGAACCTCGTCGCCACGCGCGAGTCGCAGGTGGTGCAGGCGAAGCTGGCGCGCGAGCGGCTGGAGCGCGCGACGAGCCTCCGCGGCGACGGCATCGTCAGCCAGCAAGACGCCGACGCGGCGCGCGCAGCGGCCGACACCGCCGAGGCCACGTTGCGCGCCACCGACGCGCTCATCGCCTCGCAGCGCGCGCGCGTGGGCTTCTTCAGCATCGTCGCGCCGTTCGAAGGCGTGGTCGGCAATTTCCCCGTGAAGGTCGGCGACTTCGTACAGCCGGGCACGCCGTTGACCTCGCTCACCGCCGACGCGGGGCTCGAAGCCGAGGTCTGGGTGCCGGTGGAGAAGGCGAAGTGGCTGACGCCGCAGAGCCTCGTGCGCCTCATCGAAGCGGATGGAAAATCCGTTTCGGAGAGCCCGGTGGTGTTCGTGTCACCGCGCGCCGACCCCGCGTCGCAGCTGGTGCTCATCAAGGCCGCGTTCGCGTCGTCAGAAGGCCTGCGGGCTGATCAGCTCATCCGCGCGCGCGTGGTGTGGAACGCGAGCCCCGGCCTCACGCTGCCGGCGGCGGCGATTCAGCGGCAGGCGGGCCAGGCGTTCGCGTACGTCGTCGGTGGTGAGGGCGCGGCGAAGACGGTGACGCGCGTGCCGGTGACGCTGGGCGCGCTGCAGGGCCGCGACTACGTGGTGGCCGGCGGGCTCGAGGCGGGCAAGCGCGTGGTGGTGACGGGCGTGCAGCACCTCCACGACGGCTCGGTCGTTCAGCTGCTCGGAGCGAACTGATGTCGCGCTTCTTCATCACGCGCCCGGTCTTCTCGAGCGTGCTGTCGCTGCTCATCGTGTTGGTGGGTGCGCTGGCCATCCCCTCGTTGCCGGTGTCGCAGTACCCGAGCCTCGCGCTGCCGCAGGTGAACGTGACCTCGGTGTACACGGGCGCGTCGGCGGAGGTCGTCGAGACCGCCGTCACCACGCCGCTCGAGCAGCAGATCAACGGCGTGGAGGGCATGAAGTACATCACCTCGTCGAGCGGCTCCGACGGCGTGTCGAACATCACCGTGGTGTTCGACCCGACGCGCAACGTCGACGTGGCGGCGGTCGACGTGCAGAACCGCGTGCAGACCGCGACGGCGCTGCTCCCCGCGGAGGTGCGCCAGACCGGCGTCACCATCACCAAGACCGCGGGCAGCTTCGTGATGGCCATCGCGCTGCTCGACGACAGCGGCCAGTACGACACGCAGTTCATGTCGAACTACGCGGAGATCTACATGCGCGACGCCATCAAGCGCATCAAGGGCGTGGGCAACGTCGAGAACTTCGGCTCGCGCCGCTTCTCGATGCGCGTGTGGCTCGACCCCACGAAGCTGGCCGCGCGACAGCTGACGCCGTTGGACGTGGTGGCCGCGCTGCGCGAGCAGAACGTGCAGGTCGCCGCGGGGCAGGTCGGGCGCCCGCCCGTGCCGCAGGGTCAGGTGCTGCAGGTCAACGTGGTGGCGAAGGGCCGGCTCTCCGACGCGCGCGAGTTCGAAGACGTGATTCTGAAGAGCGGCCCCGCGCCCGGCGCGCTGGTGCGCTTGAAGGACGTCGCGCGCGTGGAGCTCGGCAGTGAAGATGAAGCGCAGCTGCTGCTCTACAACGGGCGCGAGACGGCGGGCCTCGGCGTGACGCAGCTCCCGAGCGCCAACGGCCTCGACGTCGCGCGGCGCGTGAAGGCGGAGCTCGATCGGCTCTCGAAGAACTTCCCCAAGGGGCTGCGCTACCAGGTGGCCTTCGACACCACGAGCGCGGTCGAGCAGTCCATCGACGAGGTGCTCAAGACGCTGATGGAGGCGATGGCGCTGGTGGTGCTCGTCATCCTCGTCTTCCTGCAGGGCTGGCGGGCGACGCTCATCCCCGCGGTGACCATCCCCGTGTCGCTCATCGGCACGTTCATCTTCGTGAAGCTGATGGGCTTCTCCATCAACACGCTGACGCTGTTCGGGCTCACCCTCGCGACCGGCCTCGTCGTCGACGACGCCATCGTGGTCATCGAGAACATCTCGCGTCACCTCGAGGAGGACCATTCGCTGACGCCGCTGCAGGCGGCCATCTCGGGCATGGCGGAGGTCTTCGCGCCGGTCATCGCCATCTCGCTGGTGCTGGTGGCGGTGTTCGTGCCGGTGAGCTTCTTCCCCGGGAGCACCGGCATCATCTACCAACAGTTCGCGCTCACCATCGCGTTCTCGGTGGCCATCTCCACGTTCGTGTCCATCTCGTTGACGCCCGCGCTCTCGGCGCTGCTGCTCAAGCACGTGTCGACGGAGAAGTGGGTGGGCTTCAAGGTGGTCGACCGCGGGCTCGACGCGCTCCAGCGCAGCTACGGCAAGCTGCTGGGTGGCGTGTTGAAGCGGCCGTTCGTCGGGTTGCTGGCGTTCGGCGTGCTGCTGGCGGCGACGTGGCAGTTGCTGGTGCGCGTGCCGACGGGCTTCGTGCCTGAAGAAGATCAGGGCTGGTTCATCGTGCTGGTGAACGGCCCTGATGGCGCGTCGCTACAGCGCACGGAGCAGGTGTTGTTGCAGGCCGACAAAATCCTCCGCGACCAGCCGGAGGTGAACGGCGCGTTCGGCGTGGGCGGCTTCTCGTTCGGCGGCAGCGGGCCGAACCGCGGCATCCTCTTCGTGAACCTGAAGGACTGGTCGGTGCGCAAGGGCCCGGAGCACTCGGTGGGCGCGGTGCTGGGCCGCATCGCAGGGCCGCTCTCGGAGATTTCAGACGCGATGGTGATGGCCTTCCCGCCGCCGTCGGTGGAGGGCGTCGGCAGCATCGGCGGCTTCACCATGCAGCTCGAAGACCGCTCGCTGCAGGCGACGTTGCCGCAGCTGAGCGACGCGGTGAACGCCATCAACCAGCGCGCGGCCTCCGAGCCCGCCATCGCCGGCGTGTTCAGCAGCTTCACCGCCGACGACCCGCAGCTGCGCGTGGAGCTCGACCGCGAGAAGGCGCGCGCGCTGGGCATCGGGGTCGACCAGATCTTCGGCACGCTGCAGACCGCGCTCGGCTCGGCGTACGTGAATGACTTCGACTTTTCGAACCGCTCGTACCGCGTCTACGTGCAGTCAGACGAACAGCACCGCGATGACCCGTCAGACATCGGCGCGCTCTACGTGCGCTCGGCGGCGGGCGCGATGGTGCCGTTGGACAACCTGTTGACGCTGACGCCGCAGACCTCGGCGCAGGTCATCAACCACTTCAACCTCTTCCGCAGCGTGGAGGTGAGCGGGTCGATCGCGCCGGGCTTCAGCTCCGGGCAGGCGCTCGAGGCGATGGAGCGCGTGGCGCGCGCCGCGATGCCCGCGGGCTTCGACTTCGAGTGGGCCGGCCTCTCGGCGGAGGAGCTCGAGTCGGGCGGGCAGACGTACCAGATCTTCCTGCTCGGCCTGCTCTTCGTGTTCCTGGTGCTGGCGGCGCAATACGAGAGCTTCACGCTGCCCTTCGTGGTGGTGCTCTCGGTGCCGCTGGCGCTGCTGGGCGCGCTCGGGCTGCAGAGCTTCCGCGGGTTCGCCAACGACGTGTTCTGTCAGGTGGGCATGGTGATGCTGGTGGGCCTCTCCAGCAAGAACGCCATCCTCATCGTGGAGCTCGCGCGGCGCCTGCGTGAAGAAGGGGAGAGCGCGGTGGCGGCGGCGGCGCGGGCGTGCGAGCTGCGGCTGCGGCCGATTCTCATGACCTCCATCGCGTTCCTCCTGGGCGTGCTGCCGCTGACGCTGTCGTCGGGTGCGGGCGCGGCGGCGCGGCGTTCACTCGGTACGGCGGTGTTCGGCGGCATGGCGCTCTCGACGGTGCTGACGATGTTCTTCACGCCGTTGCTCTTCGTGTTGGTCGACCTCGCGACCCACCGCAAGAAGCCGGCGCCGCGACCGGGCCCGGAAGAACAGCCCGCGAGCTGAGCGCGTCGCCGCGCCCGGCGTTACGGGTTCGTCAGCGCCCTTTCAGGAGGTGCGTCATGGCGCAGAAGAACCTCTCGAATGAGCTGGCGGCGTTGGGGTTGTCGCTGTTGATCATCGCCATCTTCCTCGCGGTCTTCGTGGCCTTCGTCACCATCGGTCACTGAGCCGGTGCGCCGCGTTGGCGAGCGCCGAGGGACCTTTTGACAGCGCGGCTCGGGCGCGTCATGGGGCAGCGCATGTCGCCCGTGCCCGAAGCCCTCAAGGCCCGCCTGCTCGCCGCTCGTGAAGCGCACCACCTGCCGGCGCAGCTGCGGCCGCAGGCGCTGCACTTCGCGCAGCAGGTGTTGGGCGTGCTGTACCCGCACTTCTCGAACACCGCGGTGTGCAGCGCGGGCGCGGTGGAAGACGAGGTGACGCAGCTCGCGCTCACGCTGAGCGCCCTCACGCGCGCCATCGCCAGCAGCAACCACGAAGTGCCGGAGCGGTTGGTCGAGCGCTTCCTCGAGGGGCTCTCCGCGGTGCACGAGACGCTGGAGGCCGACGCGCGCGCCATCCTCGAAGGTGACCCGGCGGCGCGCAGCTACGACGAGGTCATCCTCACGTATCCGGGCTTCTTCGCCATCGCGACCTTCCGCGTCGCGCACCTGCTGTGGGAGCTGGGCCTGCCGCTGCTCCCGCGCCTGCTGACGGAGTACGCGCACGAGAAGACGGGCATCGACATCCACCCCGGGGCCACCATCGGGCGGCGCTTCTGCATCGACCACGGCACCGGCATCGTCATCGGCGAGACCACGCGCATCGGCGACGGCGTGAAGCTGTACCAGGGCGTCACGCTGGGCGCGCTCACCGTCGAGAAGTCGCTGGCCGACAAGAAGCGCCACCCGAGCATCGAAGACGGCGTGGTCATCTACGCGGGCGCGACCATCCTCGGCGGCAACACCGTCGTCGGGCGCGACTCCATCGTGGCGGGCAACGCGTTCCTCACGCAGTCGGTGCCGCCCAACTCGGTGGTGACGCGGAAGTCTGAAGTGCGCAGCCGCATCGCCGGCGTCGAGAACTTCATCGATTTTGACCCGGTGATTTGAAGTCGGGCTGGCGGTCTGGAGATTCGTCCGTTAAAACGGATGAACCATGGCACGCGTCAACTCCATCCTCGAAACCATCGGCAACACCCCGCACCTCCGCCTCAACCGCCTCTTCGGCACCACCCACGAAGTCTGGGTGAAGCTGGAGCGCGCGAACCCCGGCGGCTCCATCAAGGACCGCATCGCCCTGGCGATGGTGGAAGACGCGGAGGCGAAGGGGCTGCTCAAGAAGGGCGGCGTCATCATCGAGCCGACCAGCGGCAACACCGGCATCGGGCTGGCGTTGGTGGGCGCGGTGAAGGGCTACGAGGTCATCCTGGTGATGCCGGAGTCGATGTCGGTCGAGCGCCGCCGCGTGATGCTGGCGTACGGCGCGAAGCTGGAGCTGACGCCGCGCGAGAAGGGCATGAAGGGCGCCATCGCGCGCGCGCAGGAGCTGCAGGCCGAGCGCCCCGGCGCGTGGATTCCGCAGCAGTTCGAGAACGAGGCGAACATCGCCGCGCACCGGCGCACCACCGCGCAGGAGATCCTCAACGACTTCCCCGAGGGGCTCGACGCCATCATCACCGGCGTGGGCACCGGCGGGCACATCACCGCCTTCGCGGAGGTGCTCAAGCCGAAGTGGCCGAAGCTCAAGGTCTTCGCGGTGGAGCCCACGAAGTCGCCGGTCATCTCCGGCGGCGCGCCGTCTCCGCACCCCATTCAGGGCATCGGCGCGGGGTTCATTCCGAAGAACCTCAACGTCGCGCTGCTCGACGGCGTGATTCAAGTCGAGGCGCCCGACGCATTCGAGATGGCGCGCCGCGCGGCGAAGGAAGAGGGCCTCTTCATCGGCGCGTCGTCGGGTGCGTCGCTGCAGGCGGTGAAGCAGAAGCTGCCGGAGCTCCCCGCGGGCAGCCGCGTGCTGACGGTCAACTACGACACGGGCGAACGCTACCTCTCGGTGGCCGACTTCCTGCCGTAACGCGCGACGGCGACGAATTTCCTCGGGCGGCGCGGCGTCGGGAGCGGCAATCTCCGTGACTGCCATGAAACGACTCCTCGCCGCCGCGTTCGTCTTCGCTCTCCTCCC
>CAMLFP010000129.1 GCA_946479335.1 uncultured Archangium sp. | reverse complement strand
TCACCGAGGGCGACGACGAGGTCGCGCTGGAGTTGCCGCAAGGCTCGGCGGTCTACATGCACGCCAAGCTGCGCCACTTTGGCGGCGCGAACGTCACCACGCAGACGGTGCGGCCGGTGTTCTACGCGTCGTTCGGCGCGCTCGATGTCCCCGGGCCGGTGTACAGCGTTCGCGAGGAGCTCCGCGGGCGGTACGCGCTCGAGCATTTTCTCCCCCGCGTCTTCGCAAGCGACGAGCTGATCACCCTGACGCCCGGGACGCGCCTGCTGCGCGGCCTCGCGGGCGACGGACCGGTGTTGGTCGCGCGGAAAGACGGTGACGAGTTGATCATCTCCGAGCAGCTCGAGGTCGCTGCGCCCGCGCAGCTTGAGGTGTTGCAGCGCCTCGCGCGCGGGCCAGTGCAGGTCAGCGAGCTGCCGGGCGAAAACGAGAAGTTCTTGAGCGCGCTGTGGCTCGCGGGGCTGCTGACGACGACGTCACTCTCGGAGCTCGTGGGACTGCGCTGAGAGGGAGCGCGGTGACGGAGGGCGTCGCACTGCTCGTCACGCGCGAGCCCTCGACCACGCGCAAACACCTCAAGCATCGAACGCACCTGACCCGTCGCCCGTTGGGGCAGAAGTTGCGCTCAGCGCAACTTTTCCCCCAGTCGAGTCAGCTTGCCGTGTTCGCTCGAAGCCGCGGGGCCCGCCGGCGATGGGCAGCGCGCTCGCCGGTCGAACGCGCGCCCACCTCCCGGCTGTTTCACCGTCACTTCGTCACGGTGCCGAGGTCGACGAACGCCTGGTTCACCATCACCACGTAGGGGCGCTCCTCGAAGCGCAGGCCGCCCTTGCCGTCGTGCTCGATGATCTCCAGCTTGCCCATGCCCGCGCCCATCGGACCAATCGAGTAGTAGTGCGCCTGCAGCGTGTACGGGTACGCGCGCTTGTCCTTCGGGAGGCGGATGGTGAAGCACTCCGGGCCGTAGCCGGTGGTGACGTCGGCGTAGAGCTCGCCGCCCGACGGGAGCTGCTTCGACGAGTAGTACGCGTGCCCGCCCTTGCCGTCGAAGATGTGGAAGTCGACGTCGTTGGCGTCGGTCTCCCAGTTGAGGACGAAGCGGATGCTCGCGTCCGACTCCATGGTGCCGCCCGCGGCCTTCAGCTTCTGCATGATGTCGGAGCGGCGGTTCGGCTCGGCCTTCGCCCACGCGGCAGCGGCGAGCCCAAGGTCTTCACGGAGGATGCGGTCGACGCCGAGGAAGCGCCCCGACGGGTAGTTCTGCGCGGCGCCCTTCGCCAACACCTCGAAGGCCTTCTCGAACTTGCCCGCGCGCAGCAGCGCGTAGGCGAAGAGGCGATGGGACTCGGGGTGATCAGGCCGCTGCTCGACGGCCTTCTCGAAGCTGTCGGTCGCAAGGGCGAGACCGGTCGTCAGGCGCTCCAGCCGCACGCCGGCGAAGCGGCGCAGGTCTGCGCGCGAGGGGAAGAGGTCGATGATGCTGCCGTACGCGCGCGCGGCGGTCGCGGCGTCGCCGTTCGCCTCCAGCACCTCTCCGTACGCGACGAGCGCGAGCAGGTCGCCGGGTTGCTCCTCGTGCCAACCGCGCGCCGTGGCCAGCGCCTTCGGCTTGTCGACCTTCAGCAGGTCCATCACCTCCTTGAACTGGCCGGTGTACGGGTCGACGGAGTTCTGCTTCGGCTCCGGCGCAGGCGCCGCATCGGCCGCGACCGCTCCCGCATTCCCACCGCCGCGAATGACTTGAATGGTGTTCATGCGGCGCTGCGCGGGCTCGGCCATCGGCGCACCGGTCGTCGCGGGCGCAGCGGCAGCCGGCGGCGGCGCGGGCGGAGGCGGCGGTGCGGCGCCTTCATCCGCCGCGGACTCACGCATCACGCTCTTCTCGGCCTCCTCCTCCTTCGCCTCTTCGGGGCGAGCGCCGTCGGCCGGCGCGCCGAACGCGTCATCGCGCGCCTCCGAGACCGCGGCCTTCATCTTCTTCGCGGGCGACGGCTTCGGCAGATTCGCCGGTGGCTTCTTCGTCACCGCCGCCACCACCGTCGACGCGTCTCGGTGGAAGCGCGCCACCTTGCCGTTCTCCACGGTGAGGATGTCAGCCAGCGCTTTGCGGTCGATGTTGAAGCGCGCGTAGTCGGCCTCGGTCTCCAGCACGAGCAACGCGGTGAGCGACGACAGCACGCGCTGCTTCGTCGACAGCGCGACGATTTCGTCTTTGAGCTTCTGCTTCTCCTTCGGACCGTCGGCGTCGTTCAGCTTCGCCTCCAGCGCGGAGATCTGCGCGCGGGCCCAGGCGCGCTCGAGCAACGGGCGGTCGACCTCCGCGAGCTGCGCGACCGGCAACGTCACGCCGCCGATGGTCGGCTTGAACGCCGCGCCGGCCTTCAGTTGCGCGTACACCAGCACCGCGTCGCCGGCCTGGATGCCCGAGAGCTCCGTGGGCCAGACGGCGGTCGCGCCTTCGACCTGCACCTTGAGCTTCGACTTGGTCGACAGGCGCAGGCGCTGCGTCAGCTCCGCGACCGACTGCGCGCCGTCGAGCACCGCGCCGTCACGCTCGAGGTTGCCCTGCACCAGCCGCGCGAGCGCGCCTTCATCACGAATGCCGCCGACCGCGATGGCGTCGAGCCGCTTCACGCCGGCCTTCTTCAGCTTCAGCACCTGCGCGACGAGGTTCTGCCCCTCGGTGACGCCGGCGGTCATCACGCCATCGGAGATGATCACCGCGCGGTCGGTCGGCTTGCCCTCGAGGGACTTGAGCGCCGCTTCGATGTTCGACGCGCCGAGCGCCTGCCTGGCCATCAACTTCTTCGCATCGGCCTCGCCAAAACTCGACGCCGCACCTGCGAAGAGCGGCACGACCTCTTGATCAAACGCGACGACAGAAACGTTGAGCGACGGTTGCCCCTTCGCGAGCTCCGCGATGAGCGTCTTCACCAGCGTCACCTGGTCTTTCCAACCGAGCGCGCGCGAGCCCGACGAATCGACCAGCAGCGTCAGCGCGGTCATCATCTCCGGAGCGGTGTTCGCCACCGGCACCACGCGCGCCGCGACGAGGTCACCCGAACGCACGCCCGCGCCGGTGCGCGTGGGCTGCACCACGAAGTCGGCGTTGGGCACGAACTTCGTCTTCGACAGCTTCGCCTCTCCAGCGACGCCACTCGCGGAGACGGTCAGCTCCCCGACTTGCGGCAAGCCCTTCAAGAACAACACATACGGCGCGTTCGCTGCGGTGAGGTCGTGCGAGTACGAGACGATGAGCTCCTTCTGCCCGCGCGCGGGGATGGGGAAGACGCGCGCGGTGAACTCGTTGCCGCCGTTCTGCTCGAGCAGCGCGGGGTCTTGCCGGCGGTGGAGGAAGTCTTCGTACGCGCGCCGCGCCGCCTGCTTCTCGACGACTTCGCCTTCTTGCCAGCGGCCGTCGATCTTCATCGCGAAGCGGCTGATGGCCGCGCCCTGCGGCAGCGTCACCTTGAACTGGCCCTCGAGCACGCGGTCGAGCGGGTTCTCGAAGGTGAGGCGCAACTCGGTGAAGGCCAGCGGGTCTTGCACCACGGCCGAGGCGTCGAACTTCACCAGCTTGAGGCCGGTGCCATCGGAGGCCGTGAGCGAGACCGGCGCTTCTTCGGTTGCGAGACAGACTGCAGACACCACCGTCAGCAAGAGCGGGAGTCGCATGGGTTTCACCAGTGTAGAGAGAAAGAAGAAGGGCCGAACTCCTTTCGAAGTCCGGCCCGATGGAAGGGTTCTCCGGGTGCTTCAGTAGGCGACGCCGACCTTCTCCGCGCTCTTCTTCACGCCGGCGAAGACCTGATCATCGAACGAGTCGGCCTTCTTGCTGGCGTTCGACTTGATCCACTCGTCGCGCTTCTTGCTGAGCTCGACCAGCTTCGCCTGCGCCTGCTTCTGCTCCTCGTTCAGCTTGCGCACGTAGCCCTCGCGCTCGCCCTTCGGCAGCGCGCGCACGGCGTCGGGCAGCTCCTCGTCTTTCATGGTGTTGACCTTCGACGGGTCGGCGTTGAGCGAGACGGAGCCGCGGGCCTTCACCTCGACCATCGGCGCGGCGGCCGGCGCCATCTTGCTGCGGTACGAGCTGCGGTCGGCCAGCGTGCCGGCGCCCATGCTCTTGAACGCGCCCATCTCGGCGGCGGCTTCACGGCGCACGGCCACGTCGCCACCGGTGAGCGTGGTGTCGGCGATTTCATCGTTGAGCTTCTTGATGTCGCCGTCGAAGGGCGTGGCCACCGCGACCATGCCGCCCGACTGCGCGATGGAGACGAACGTGCCGTCGGCCAGCTTCGCCAGCTCCGCGAAGAGCGCGCCGGTGTTCGGGTCGCCGCCGCAGCGCACGGTGTTGACGACGATGCCCTTCTCGATGGCCTTCTTCGCCCACACCTTGGTGTTCCAGCCGTCCTTGTAGTCGTCGTGCGCGGGCGCGTCGCCGACGAGGAAGATCATCCGCGCGGTCTTGGAGTCCTGGCTCCACTGCATGAGCGAGACGGCCTCGCCGAGCGCCTGACCGACGTGCTCCGGGCCGTCGCCGCCGCCACCGGCGCTGAAGCCCTGCAGGTTCGCGTACACCGCGTCGAGGTCTTCAGAGAGCTCGAAGCGCTTGGTCACGTACTCATCGCCGCGGTCGCGGTAGCCGACGAGGCCAACACGGATGCGCGGCGCCGGCTGGCCCGAGGCCATGCGCGAAGCGATGCTCCAGATCTTCTGCTTCGCGCCTTCGATGAGGCCCGACATCGAGCCCGTGGTGTCGAGCACGAAGACCACGTCCAACGTGGGGCGCGCGGCCTTCTGCACCTGCGGCGCGACTTGACCCTGCGGGGCGTCGGCGGCGAGCGCGGCGGTGGAACCGAACAACGACGAGGCGATGACCAGCGAGCGGAAGAGTGGGCGCATGCCTCCTTCAACGCGGCAGGTGGAAATTGGATCTACGGCTCGTGAGGGAGGCCGGTTTTCACGGGTGCGCGCTGTGCCAGACACGCGCGAGCCCTCGGCTTCCAGGCGAACTCCATCAAGCTGGGAGGCGGGGCGGTTCGAACTCGCCTGGCGAGCTCAAACTGCCCTGGGTCGTTCAACTCTTGCAGAAGTTCGTGGCGTGCAGCGGAGCCAGCGCACGTCGACCACGGTGACAGACAACGAACCATCGCACCCCACTCAGAGCTGATCAGCGCTCACGGGCACGCAACACCGCCGTCAACGCAATCACACGTCGTCGCACAACCCGCGTCGGGTTCCATGAAGACGCCCGAGCGGACTCGGTACGCCGACTCTCGAGACCCCGCGACGCACGCAAAGAGAGCGGTGTCCGTCCACATGTCGGCGCCGACGAGGACGCCCGCGTCGTCGAAGACGTACGCGTGCCCACCGAAGGCTGTGTACTGCCCATCGGTCCGAAGCCCGCAGCCCAGGGTCGTGACGGTGTCGGGTGCGCACGCCGCCGCAGGTTGGCGCGTGCAATCAAACCGCGCGCAGTAGCAGTCCCACGACAGGTCCATGACACCGTCCGCGATGCGACAGCACGACGCATCAACGCCACCATCTGCGCCCGCGTCATCGGCCGACTGCAGCGCTCCGCAGCCCGCGAACACCATCACCAACACGATTCGCTTCATCCCCATTTTCGCCCTCCGAACTTCGCTCGCGCTTCGACACGGAACAGCGCGCTGGTGACCCTATTTCTGAAGCGCTCGACTTCACGCGACTGCCTCACGGGCAGGCGACGCCGCCGTCGACGCAATCACACGTCGTCACCGCGCAGCCCGCGTCGGCGAACGTCCCTGCGCGCAACGTGCTCCCGACCATCGAGCTGTCATCGGGGCACGCGAAGGAGGGCGTGTCGTCTCGCAGCTGGGCGCCCACCAGCACGCCGTTCTCGAACACCCGCAAGTTGGTCCCGCCGATGTTCTGGAACTGATCCGTGCGCAGGCCACACGCCACCGTCGGAGGGTACAAACCGCAGAGCGCCTGCGGCTCGAACGCCGTGCAGTCGTGCGTCGCGCAGAAGCAGTCCCACGAATACGTGAGGGTGTCGCCTTCAACCGAGCAGCCGCACGACGGTGCGGGTGGCGGGCATACGACGCCGCCGTCGATGCAGTCACACACGACCTTCGCGCACCCCGGAGCGGGGACACTCCCGGCGCGGGCGACGGAGCCGTGAATCGACGCGTCGTCAGGGCACACGAGGTCGCTGAGGTCAGTGTGAACTTCTCCGCCGATGGCCACGCCCGCGTCGTCGAAGACGATGATTCGCTGCGGGGGATACACATCGTCGACCCGCTGCCCGCAGACCAGCTCCGCCTGCTGCAGCGTGCTGCACGTCGTGATGGGGCGCTGATCACACCCGTACTTCGCGCAGAAACACTCCCACGACATGGTCATCACCCCGCCGTTGGACTGACAGCCGCACGATGGCGGCGCGGGGCACGCGACGCCTCCATCGACGCAGTCACACGTCGTCACCGCGCAGCCCGCGTCAGGGAAGGTGCCCACTTGCTGCACGAACCCACGCAGCGACGGGTCGTCGGGGCACACGAACTCGTCCGTATCGGAGCCACTCCTCTGTCCCACCAGCGCGCCAGTCGCGTCGAACACCTGAATGAACGGCCCTCCCGGCGTGAAGATGGAGTCGGTGCGCAGCCCGCACGCCACCTGCGAGTCGCGCGTGCCGCTGCACGTCGTCGCTGGCGCCGCAGACGCGCAGCCACCCGACGCGCAGAAGCACTCCCACGAATACGAGAGAACGTTTCCTTCAACCGCGCAGCCGCACGAGCCGGCGTCACTCGGCCCTGCGTCATGCCCGCTCGTCGAGACGCACGCGGCGAACAGCGAGAACACCACCACCACGCGTACACGCTTCATCCCGACCTCCAAAACCCGGCCCTGCAAAATGCGTCAGCGCGGCTCGCCGAACTTGTTGTGAATCAGCGCGGCGATTTCATCGAGGCACGCCTGCGCCTTGTCACCCGCGCAGCGGATCTTCACCTGCATGCCCTGCGCGGCCGCCAGCATCAGCACGCCCATGATGGACTTGCCGTTCACCGACTGGCCCTCGCACTCCAGCTCGACTTCGCAGGTGTAGCGGTTGGCGGCCTTCACCAGCTGCGCGGCCGCGCGGGCATGCAAGCCCAGCGCGTTGATGATGGTGAACTCCGCCTCGACCTTTTCCATGTGCGAACTCCTTCTCTACCACAACATGCTGGCGGCGCCCGCGAGGCCCGCAGCCCCGTACAACAACGCCAGCGGAGGCACCCTGCGCTCCACCAGCACCACGCCCACGCCGCCGAGCACGAAGCACACCAGCGCGGCGAACAGCGCCGACTCGCCGCCCGTCAACGCGCCGAAGCGCAACGTCAACCACGCCCCCACGCCGGCCGCCGCCGCCGCTGTCACCGCGCGCAGACGGTTGCTCCAGGTGGGTACCTTCAGCTCCTTGAGGCGAGGCACCACCCGGCTGCCCAGCTCCAGGCCTTCCTTGAAGAGCCACGCCCGCGCCACGAGGTGCACGAGGTTGTACGCGAGGAGGAAGACCACCGGCGCCCACACCCCCAGCAGCGGGATGAGCGCCACCCCCAGCGCGCCCGTCGCGGGCCGCAGCGAGAGCCAGAAGAAGCCGTCGCCCAGCGCCGCCAGCGGGCCCATCAACGTCGTCTTGAAGCGCGTGATGTCGTCGGCGGTGGCCTCCCCGCGCGTCAGCTTCAGCTCGTAGTGGAGGATGCCGCCCACCAGCGCCGCCGCCGCGTACGGGTGCGTGTTGAAGGGCGTCAGGTGCCGCTTCGCCGCCGCCGCCTGGGCCTCCGGCGTCGGGTAGAGGTGCGGCCACGCCGGCGCCAGCGCGTACAGCAACCCCAGCGTCTGCATCGCGTCGGGCGAGAAGCCCGCTTGAATGAAGAGCGAGCGCCACGCGATGCGCACCAGCGTGAAGAAGGGCAGCGTCGTCACCCCTCACCTCGCAGACGCAGCACCGTCATCACCGCCACCGTCGCCGAGGCCGCGAAGAAGGCGATGGCGTTCTTCCGCGTCGCGTGACTGCCGGCCACCGCCACTGCCGCGGCGGCCACGCCCATCGCCGGGTACGCCCACGACAGCGCGCGCCGCACCTGGTCGCTGGCCGAGGCCTCCACGGTGGTGAAGAAGGGGCCCGCGCCGGCCGCCGCCGCGCACAGCAGCCCGTAGAAGACGAACTGCGGCCACATCGCGCGCAGGTTCTGCCGCGCCGCCCGCGCCAGCTCGCCGGAGTCGGTGGCCCGCACCGCCCGCCCGAAGTACTTCCGCGCGCGGCGATCGAGGCGGTTCTCGAGCCACAACCCCGCGCGGCCGAACGGCGCACAGAGGAGGATGGAGAGGGCCCACATCGCCGGCGTCGACTCGGCGCCCGACGCGGTGCCCATCGCCGCCGCCATCGCCGCCGCGGAGACGGCCGGCAGCGTGTCGTGGTCGGGGTGCGCGCCGCCCAGCGACGCCCCGCCGAGGAAGAAGAGCTCGAAGACGAGGCCCACGTAGAGGCCCGCCAGCACGTCGCCCAGCAGCAGGCCCTCCACCGTCGCGGCCACCAGCGGACGCGAGAACATCGCCTGCAGAAAGGCCCGGCGCTCCAACGCCATGAGGCCGCCCCACAGCGCAGTCACCAGAAAGTGCTGCCAGCTCACGGCGCGACGTTTCTCACGCGTCACGAACGCCGTCACCATTCACGCCGAACCGCACGGGGTGCTACACGCGCCCACACCCGTCGTCCGGGACGGGCCCACACCTCTCGAGGAGCTGCATGAAGCGAGTCCTTCTTTTCTCGGCGCTGGTCTTGATGGCCTGCCCCACGACGACGAAGTGCGACAGCAACGATGATTGCCCCAGCGGGCAGACGTGCAGCGTGCAGGCGGGCGTCTGTCAGGCCGCGACGGGCGGGGGCTCCGGCACCACCGGCGGCGGCTCGACGACGGGTGGCGGCTCTGGCACGACCGGCGGCGGCACGGCGACGACGGGTGGCGGCTCCGGCACCACGGGCGGCGGCACGGCGACGACGGGTGGCGGCTCTGGCACGACCGGCGGCGGCACGACGACGACGGGCGGCGGCTCCGGCACCACCGGCGGCGGCGACGGCACGACGGGTGGCGGTACGGGCACCACGGGCGGCGGCTCCGGCCCGGTGGCGGGCGACACCTGCGCGTCGGCGCTCGGTCTCGTGGTCGGCACGATGACGGGCCAGACGGTCGACGACGCGACCGACGACTACAACGGCACCACCAGCAACACCTGCTCCGCGTACTCCGGGCCTGACAAGGCGTACGCCATCACCATCCCCGCGGGGCAGCGGCTGACGGTGAACCTGACGATGACGGCGGGTGACCTCGACGCCGTGCTGCAGCTGACGGAGGCCTCGGCGATGTGCGGCAGCGAGTGCGTCACCAACGCCGATGACGGCCTCGATGGCGACCCGGAGACGCTGGTCTTCGACAACACCACCGGCGCCGACGCCGACTACTACTTCGTCGTCGACTCGTACTCGGGCACGGGCACCTTCACGTTGACGACCACGCTGGCCGCGCCGCAGCCCGGCGACACCTGCGACGGCAACGAAGCCGCGCTGACGCTGGGCACGCCCGCGACGGCGCAGGGCCTCGACACCTACTTCAACGACTACGACTACAACGTCTCGCAGGGCGACAACTGCTCCTTCGGCCTCTCGCCGGACCGCGTCTACAGCGTGCTGGTGCCCGCGGGCGACGCGCTGCAGGTGGTGGCGGTGCCCGACGGTGACCTCGACCTCGCGTTGAACCTCGTCGATGGCGCGGCGTCGTGCGGCGACGTGTGCGTGGCCAACGCCGACACCGGCTTCTCCGGCGGCGAGACGGAGACGCTGCAGGCCATCAACACCACCGGCGCCGACCACACGTACCTCCTCATCGTCGACGCGTGGGGCGGCAGCGGCACCTTCACGCTGACGGCCACCACCTTCACCCCGGCGGCCGATGACGTGTGCGCCGGCGCGGTGGGCCTCGACGCGGGCACGCTGAGCGCCCAGACGCTGACGGGCTACTTCGACAACTACAACCAGAGCGCCACCACCACCTGCAGCTTCGGCTCCGGCCCCGACCGCGCGTATTCGCTGTCGGTGCCCGCCGGGCAGCGCGGCGTGGTGACGGTGACGCCGCTGGCCAGCACCACCAGCAGCGCCCCCACCATCAACCTCATCGCGGGTGACATGCCCACCGCGTGCGAGGCCTCGCCGGTGGTGTGCACCGCGTCGAGCAACGCGCTCAACAGCGCGTCGTTCTTCAACACCTCGGGCAGCGACGCGCCCTTCTTCGCCGTCGTCGACGGCGTGGCCACCGACGCGTTCGACGTGACCTTCTCCTCGGCGGTGCCGCCGGCCGACGACACCTGCACCACGGCGGTGACGACGCTGCCCACCGATGGCGGCGCGGTGGCGGGCACCCTCGACACCTTCTTCAACGACTACGGCCAGGGCGGCGCGCAGTGCATCGCCGCCGAGGGCGTCGACCGCGTGTACCGCCTCAACGTGCCGGGCAACCAGCGCGTGGCCCTCACGCTGACCGACGACGCCGACGCGGGCCTCGCGACGGTGCTCAACGTCATCAGCTCGACGGCGTCGGAGTGCGAGGCGTCGGCCACGCGCGTCTGCCAGCCGGCGTCGAACGACTACAACTCCGCGGGCTTCTCCAACTCGTCGGCGAACGCGCGCGACTACTTCGTCGCGGTGGCGCAGTACTCGATGGCCGACGGCGGCGCGCCCAGCACCGCGTTCCACCTCTCGGCGGCGCTGAGCGCCATTCCGCAGGGGGAGCTCTGCTCGGCGCCGCTGACGCTGACGGGCACCGCGGTGGTGGGCTCGACGGTCGGCTTCTTCGGCGACACCTACGTCGACTCCAACGGCACCACCTGCCTCGACGTGGGGAGCGCGCCCGACGTCCTCTACTCGGTGACGGTGGCGAACCAGCAGACGCTGACGGTGAACGCCAACACCACCGACCCCGACGCCATCGTGGGCATGAACCTGCTGGCGGCCAACACCGACTGCACCACGACGGTGACCGACTGCCTCTCCAACGGGTACTTCTACTCGGGGGGCAGCGCGCCGCTGACGTACACCAACACCTCCGGCGCGCCGCAGGCGCTGCTGCTGCAGGTGGTGACGGGGGCGCAGACGGGTGACCAGCACCAGCCCTTCTCGTTGAACGTCACGCTGGCGCCGTAACCAGGCCGACGCTTCGCAGGTGAGAGGGCCGGTGGAGCAATCCACCGGCCTTTTTCATGGCCCGTGCAGCGCGCCGTACAGCGCCAACACGTCTTCTTCAGGGAGCGCCGCGTACGCGCGCCACGGCATCAGCGCATCGAGCGCGCGGCCATCGCGGCCTTGCCCTTTGCGGAGCGCGTTGGAGAAGTCGTCGTAGCTCCACGGCTGCAGCACCTCGCGAGAGAGCGCCGGGGCGCGCGGTTTGCCGGGGGCGACCTCGCGGCCCTTCAGGTCGGTGCCGTGGCAGCTGCGGCACGCCGACACCTCGAGGAGGTACTCGCCGCGCGAGAGCGCCACGCCGGTGTCGCCCAGGTCGAGCGTGTCGTGCGACAGCGTCAGCGCGTCGGCGTGGAGTTCACCGTTGAGCACCAGCAGCGCGCCCAGCGGCCGCAGCTCCGTGGGCGGCACCTGGCGGTCGACCTTCGGCAGCAGCGCGAGGTACGCGGCGACGTCGCGCATGTCCTGCGCGGTGAGGTGCGAGTAGCCCTCCGACGGCATCAGCAGCAGCGCGCGGCGGTTGGCGATGCCGTGGCGCACGGCGAGGTCCCACTCGTGGAGTGACTTCGCGCCGAGGCCGCCCCGGCCCGCGGTGAGGTTGGGCGCGGTGATGCGGCCCAGCAGTGTGGATTCCAGCACCACGCCGCCGCTGAGGTCGGCGCCGTGACACTCGCCGCACACCAGCACGTCCTTCACGAGGTACTTGCCGTGCGCGGGGTCTCCGGCGCCGGGCAACAGGGAGCGGGTGATGACCGGGGCCTGCGCGAGGTGCGTGCGCGCGCGCGTGACGAGGAGGAAACCGGCGGCCAGCGCGAGGAGGAGCACCACCGCCGCGCCCAACAGAAGTCGCTTCAACATGCGGTGCAGCGTCGGCGACTTCGGCGCGCAACAAAAGCGCGACGCGCGTCTCCGAGCTGCGACCGGCGATTCGCGCTCGCGTGAGTGCTCCGAGAACGACCGATGCGCGTGACGGCGCTGCGGGTCTTCGTGGGGTTGGTCGCGTGTCGCACCGCCGCGAAGCGTGTGGAGGTCGCCATCGCAGACACGCCCGCCGGCCGTCGCTGTCTCGCCGCGGGCACCACGTTGCGCAACGAGCTGGCGTTGGAATGCGCTTCCGGGCTGGCACCCCTGACGCTCACCGATGCCAGCGCCCTTCGAAGGCGATGGCTTCCGGCAGCACGCCGCGCGCCGCCTCGCCGCCCACCAGCGCCATCGCCGCCGCCTGACTCGCCTCGAGCTGCGCCGCCAGCGCCCCGTCGCCCTGACTCTTCGCCGCAGAGATGGCGAACGCGCTCGCCGCCGCGCCGACGCCGAAGACGATGGGCCCGGAGTCCACGTCCGCCTTCCGCTCCACGCCGCGCGGCCATTCGCGGAACCCCACCGTCGGCCCGACGTGCGTGAGGAAGTGCGTCTGGTACGCGCGCCACCACGTCGACGCGAGCGGCGCATCGAACTCCGCGGTGTAGCGCACGAGGAACGAGTTCGCGCACCCGCGCGGGAGCGCCGCGTTGGCGGCCTTCCCCGTCAGCTCCGACTTCGGGAGCCCCGTCTTCACGTCGAGGTGGCGCGCCAGCACCTCTTCCCACGCAACGATGGGCGCCTTCGAGAGCTGCGCGCCATGCGCGGTGTCGAAGCGCGCCAGGCTCGCGAGCGTCGCTGATTGATCAGCCGGCCAGCGAAACGGGCGCCCCACATACGATGCCGCGTGCTTGAGCGGATCCGCCAGGCTCTGCGCGGCCAACAGCGCGCTCAGGCGCCGGTGCTCGGCCTCATCGAGACACGCGCCAGTCGCGTCGCCCGCGCCGTAGAGGAGGTTGAGGTGACTCAAGAACAACGCGTCACCGCGCTTCGGCAATTCTCGCGCGCGCTTCAGCGCCCCTTCGACGCACGCGCGGGCCTGCGCCGAGAACTCCGGCCGCGCGAGCCCCTGCGCCGCGCACCCATCGGCGAGCTGCGAGAGCGCGATGATGCGAAAGCTCTTCGGCGTCGCGTCCCACCGCCCCTGCTCGAGGAGCGCGCGCGCGTGCGGCGGCAGCTCGAAGTCGGGGCTGTCGGTGGCGCCCAACAACAGCACCGCGGCCAACGCGTGCACTCGCATGCC
>CAMLFP010000128.1 GCA_946479335.1 uncultured Archangium sp. | reverse complement strand
CGGTCGTCACCACGTGCCGCGGAAGAACTGCAACTGCGCGCCCACCGAGAGCCCCGCCTGCGTGCGTGACAGCACCGGCGCCGGCATCGGCAAGCCCACGGAGAAGCCGTTCTTGTCAGGCGGCGCACCCAGCTTCGCGAGGATGCCGGCCTTCGGCTGCTTGAAGAGGTTGATGGCCACCATCTGCAGCAACGGCACCACGCCCAGCGAGCCGATGAACAGCCAGATCACCGCGCTTTGATCTCTCGGCGCGGCGCCGCTCGACGCGTACGGCGACGGCGGGATGAACGTCTTCCCGTTCGCGAAGTAGTACGTCGTCAACACGATGCCCTCGGAGGCGAGCCCCACGAGCAGCGGAATCCACGCGTCGGTCTTGTAGTACGCGCTCCCGTTGGCGATGCCGACCTGCGTCTGCGACACCACCACCGGCGTCAACGCAAAGAGCGCCACGGTGAGGATGCCCATGATGTCGCCCTGCACGCCGCCTCCGAGCCCCAACAGAAAGTACGGGAGAATCGTCGTGCCCGCGGCGCTGAGCATGCCGAAGAGCGACTCGCTCACCATCAGCCCCACCTCCGGCCCCGGCGGCTTCTGCGGCGTGCCGCGCGCGTTGCCGTACGGCGAATAGGTGTACCCGCTGCCCGGCTGCCCCGGCACGTAGCCCGGCGGAGTCGGCGTGCCCTGCGGCGTCAGCGTGGGCGGCGGCGTCATCGGCGGCGCGGAGGGGTCAGCCGCAGGCTCCGGCGGCGGCGTGGCCGGCACCAACGGCGGCGGCGAGAAGTCAGGCGCGGCCGTCGCCGTCTGGGCGAAGGCCCCGGCTCCACACAGCACCACGGTCAGGAGAATGAAACGTGACATCTCAATCACTCGTGTCTTCGGCCCTGAACAGCGATCACTTCACGGCGATGCAATCGATCTCCACCCTCGCGCCTTTCGGCAAGGCTGACACCTGCACGGTCGCCCGGGCCGGAGGCCTGGAGGGGAAGTACTTCCCGTAGACCTCGTTGACCTTCTGGAAGTCGCCCAGGTCGGTGAGGAAGATGCCGCAGCGCACGACGTCGCCAAAGCCCGCGCCCGCCGCCTTCAGCACCGCCTCGAGGTTCTTCATCACCTGCTCGGTCTGCGCGGTGATGTCTCCGTCGATGAGCTGCCCGGCGGCCGTGAGCGGGATCTGCCCCGACAGGTAGATGGTGCGCGTGCCCTCGGCGACGACGGCCTGCGAGTACGGGCCGATGGCCTGGGGCGCTGCGGGAGTCTGGATGATCTCGTGCGACATGCGCGCCACCGTAGCGCTTTTCTAAACGCGCTCGACGGAGAACACGCCCGTCAGTTTTTCGATGCTGCGCATCACGTCGGTCAGCTGCTTCAAGTCAGCGATGGTGACCTCGAAGGTGTTCACCGCGCGATCGTCACCGGTGGCGCGGCAGTTCGCCTGCGAGATGTTCACGCCCTTGTTGGTGAAGACCTGAGACATGTCGGCCAGCAGGCCCGGGCGGTCGGTGGTCAGCACGCGCAACGTCACCGGCCGGCGGAAGTCGCCGCGCACGTCCCACGCGACGTCGATCTTCCGCTCCGGGTCGGTGGCCTTGGCCTTCTCGCAACCCGCGGTGTGCACCGTGACGCCGCGGCCACGCGTGATGAAGCCGACGATCGCGTCGCCCGGCACCGGGTTGCAGCAGCGCCCGAAGCGCACGAGGACGTCATCAATACCGCCGATCGTCACGCCGCCCGTCGGCTTGCGCCCCACCAGCTTGCGCGCGGCGTCGGTGACGGTCTGGAAGAGGCCCGAGGCGCTCGGCTGCGGAGGCGCCTCCTTCTCGGCGCGGTCCTGCTTGCGCACCTCCTCGGCCTTCTCCTTCGGCACGAGCACGTCGACCAACTGGCTCGGTTGGATCTTGCCGTAGCCGACGCCCACCAGCAGATCGTCTTCGTTGCGGTAGCCGTAGCCCTCGGCGGGCTTCTTCAACTCGCCGGCCTTGATCAGCTTGTTGAGGTTGAGCCCGAAGCGCTTGAACTCGCGGTCGGTCAGCTCGCGGCCCAGCACCAGGCTCTTCTCGCGCTGCTGCTCCTTGATGAACCCGCGGATCTTCTGCTGCGCGCGGCTGGTGCGCGCGAAGGTCAGCCAGTCCTTGCTGGGGTGCGCCTGCGGGGAGGTCAACACCTCCACCTGGTCGCCGTTCTTCAGCTTGTACCGGAGCGGCACGATCTTGCCGTTCACCTTCGCGCCCACCGTCTTCTCGCCGACGCCGGAGTGGATGGCGTAGGCGAAGTCGACCGGCGTCGCGCCGCGCGGCAGCGACTTCACGTCTCCCTTCGGGGTGAAGACGAAGACCTCGTCGGTGAAGAGGTCGACCTTCACCGTGTCGAGGAACTCCTTGGGGTCTTTGAGGTCCTGCTGCCACTCGAGCAACTGCCGCAGCCAGGCGAACTTCTCGTCGTCGCCCTTCATCTGCGCCTTGCCCTCTTTGTAGGCCCAGTGCGCGGCGATGCCTTCTTCGGCGATGCGGTGCATCTCCTCGGTGCGGATCTGGATCTCGATGCGCTCCGAGAGCGGGCCAATCACCGTGGTGTGCAGCGACTGGTACATGTTCGCCTTGGGGATGGCGATGAAGTCCTTGAAGCGGCCGGGCACCGGCTTCCACATCTGGTGCACCAGGCCGAGCGCCGCGTAGCAGTTGCCCAGCTCCGGGGTGATCACGCGGAAAGCGATCACGTCGGGCACCTGCTCGAAGTCGATGCCCTGCGATCTCATCTTTTTGTAGATGGAATAGAAGTGCTTGAAGCGCCCGCTGACCTTCGCGGGGATGTTCGCTTCCTTCAGCTTCCCTTCGATCACCGCCACCACGTCGTCGATGTACTTCTCGCGCTCCTTCTTCTTGCGCGAGATGCGCGACTCGAGATCGAAGTAGTCCTTCGGGCGCGTGTAGCGGAACGAGAGATCTTCGAGCTCGGTCTTGATCCACGAGATACCGAGGCGGTTGGCCAGCGGCGCGTAGATGTCGAGCGTCTCCTGCGCGATGCGCGCCTGCTTCTCCTCGCTCATGTGATCGAGCGTGCGCATGTTGTGCGTGCGGTCGGCCAGCTTGACGAGGATCACGCGGATGTCCTGCGCCATCGCCACCAGCATCTTGCGGAAGTTCTCCGCCTGCTTCTCTTCCTGCGAGAGCTGCTGCGAGGCGCTGAACTTGCCCAGCTTGGTGACGCCGTCGACGATCAACGCCACCTCGTCGCCGAACAGCTCGCGGATCTCCTCGATGGTGGCCAGCGTGTCTTCGACGGTGTCGTGCAACAACCCGGCGACGATCGACGCTTCGTCGAGCCGCAGCTGCGCGAGGATCCCCGCGACTTCGAGCGGGTGGATCAGGTACGGCTCACCGCTCTTTCGCACCTGCCCCTGGTGCACTCGCGCGGAGTACACATAGGCCTTCTTGATGATGTCGAGGTCGGGGTCCGGGTGGTAGCTGGAGACGCGCTGGAGAATGTCGTTGAGGCGAATCAAACGCCCTGAAGCGTAACACCCGGTCGCCGGGTCGCAATGCGCGCGCCCTGAACGTCGGAGTGATGCATTTCAACGCGAGTGTTGCGGAATGAGGGCGCTTGATTGACTATGGCCGACGCCCATGGCTGCGCTGTTGACCAAAACCCTCGCTGTCATCTGCCCCTCCTGCGATTTCCTCAACGTGGTGGGCGCCGTGCGCTGCATGGCCTGCGGTGCAGCGACCGACGGCAGCAGCCCCGCCACCCGCGCGCCGTCGCAGCCGCTGCCTCCCGCGCCCGCCGCCGTGGAGGCGACGCCGCCGGGCCTCAAGCGCAGCACGCAGACGCCTCCGCCGCAGCCGCCGGTGCGTGGCGTGCCGGCGCGGCCCACCTTCGAGTCTCCGCCGCCTCCGCAGCCGCAGGGCCCGCGCCTCGGGCTGACGGTGCTGGCGGGCCCCTCGCGTGGGCAACGCTTCCGCATCGCCGCGACGGGCGCGCAGCTCGGCCGCGCGAAGGGCGCCATCCTCTTCCCCGATGATCCATTCATCTCTCCGCTGCACGCGACGTTGACGGTGCGCGACGGGAAGCTCTTCGTTCGCGACGAGGGCTCCAGCTCCGGCGTCTACGCGAGCGTCAACCACACCGAGACCGTGCCCGTGGGCGGCATGTTCTCCACCGGCCTGCGGCTGTTCCGTTTCCTCGGTGCGGTGGAGCCCGCGCCGCAGTGGAACCGCCGCGACGTGCTGGTCTACGGCTTCGCGGTGCCCAACGCGCAGGTGCACTACCTCGTCGAAGAGGTGTTGCTGGGCGAACGCGGCGGCCGCTGCGTGCTGAGCCCCGGCCCCACCCTCACCTTCGGGCAGAGCCGCTGCGACTTCAGCTTCCCGAACGACGAGGGCCTCGCGCCGCGCCACTGCGAACTCTCCCCGCTGCCTGACGGCGCGTTGCTGAAGGATCTCTCCGGCGGCCTGGGCACCTTCGTGCGCATCTCGGGAGAGCGCGCGCTCAAGCCGGGCGATCGCCTGCGCGTGGGCCAGCAGACCCTGCAGGTCGAAGCGCTCTGACGAGCTCGCGGTGAGTCGCGTTACTGCGTGAGCCGCGCGTCGATGTACGGCAGCGAGGCCCCGGCGGGCGCGTCCTTGCGGTAGCGCGCCCACCAGTTGCGCGCGTCGCTCGGCATGTCCTTCTGGAAGTAGAGCTCGCCGATGCGCAGCGCGAGCTCCGGCGTGGGGTTCGCCTGCCAGGCGCTCAGGTACTTCTGCAGCGCCTGCTCCACCGACCCGGAGTGCATCGCGAGATCGCCCTGCGCCTCGAGCTGCGCGCTCTGCGCCGGGTTCCGGGCCTCGGGCGGCAGCTCCAGCTCGTGCAGCCGCGCCAGCGCGACGAGCGGCGCGTTGGTGGGAGGCACGTAGACCTCCTTGTCCTTCTGCTTGAGCGCGTTCCACGCGTAGAGGCCGGCGAGCGTCAGCGCCAACACCACGAGGCCGGCGGTCGCGACCTTGAAGATCAACGCGGCGCTGCGCGCGCCACCGCCCTGCGTGCCCCGCGGCGGAGGCATCGCCAGCGGCGTGGCGTTCTTCACGGTGTCTTCGGGCGCCTTCCACATCGCCGCCATCTGCGCGGGCGGCGGGCTGACCTGCGTGTCTTTCTGATCGGTGGGCGTCACGCGGCGCGCGAGGCCCGACATGCTCTGCCCGGTGCGGCGGCCGGTGGTGGCGACGCCCGCGCGGCGCTCCTTCTCGATGGCCAGCAGCTCGGCGCGGAACTGCTCGGCGGTCTGCGGGCGATCGTCGGGGTTCTTCGCCAGCGCCTTCATGATCAGGCGCTCCATCGCGGGGCTGATCTTCGCGTCGGGGCGGCGGCGCGTGGGCGGCGGCGGCACCTCGGTGAGGTGCTTGGTGGCGAAGCCGATCGGCGAGTCGGAGTCGAACGGCAACAGCCCGGAGGTCAACTGGTAGAGGATCACGCCCACCGCGTAGAGATCGCTGCGGTGGTCCAACTGCGCGCCGCGCGCCTGCTCCGGCGACATGTATTCGGGCGTGCCGCACACGAAGCCCGCGCGCGTGAGTGACGGCCCGTCGTCATTGGAGCCGTCGACGATCTTGGCGATGCCGAAGTCGAGCACCTTGACGAAGTCGGCCTCGCCGCGGCGCTGCTCGACCATGATGTTCTCGGGCTTGAGATCGCGGTGGATCACCGAGGCAGAGTGCGCGTCGGCCAGCGCGGAGAGCACCTGCGAGATGATGCGGATGACGCGCGCCTCGGGCAGCGGCCACTCCCGGGAGAGGATGTGGTGCAGGTCCTTGCCCTGCACGTACTCCATGGCGATGTACATCGCGCCGTCGTCGGCCTGCCCGAAGTCGAGCACCGAGATGGAGTTGGGGTGGTTCAAGCGGCTGGCGGCCTTCGCCTCGCGTTGGAAGCGCGCCACGGTGCGCTCATCAGAGAGCAGCGCGGGCCGCAGCACCTTGAGCACCACCGGCTTGTCGAGGGCGATCTGGTTGGCCTTGTAGACCTTGCCCATGCCGCCCTCACCGATCATCTGCTCGACGAGGTACTTGTTGGCGAAGGTCTTGCCGATGTTTTCGTCGGTCGCGGCCACGGGTTGGGAGAATGTTCCACGCAACGAATCTCCTCGCCACAGCAACATTTGCTAAGCACCTTTGCCCATGCCTGCCGCCAACCGCCCACGAGTCGCCATCCGCGTCGTTCGCGCCGACGGAGGCCCGGAGTCGGTCATTCCCATGCGTGGTGACGTGATGCTGTGCGGTCGCCAGGGAGACCTGACCATCCCCGACGACCCGTTCGTGGCCGACACGCAGATGCGCCTGTTCTTCTCGGGCGCGCGACTGGCGGTCGAAGACGTGGGCGGCGGCAACGGCATCTTCACGCGCCTGCGGGCCGAGCGCGAAGTGGCGCCGGGCGGCGAGATCCGCGTCGGGCGCCAGCGCCTCGTGGTGGAGCCCATCCCTCCGCTCACCGCGGCGGAAGACGGCGCGACGGCGTGGGGTTCGCCTGATCCCGGGCACCGGTTCCGCCTGATTCAGTTGTTGGAGGGCGGCGTGCGCGGCGGCGCGTTCCCCCTGAAGGACGGCGAGAACCAGATCGGCCGCGAGCACGGCGACATCACCTTCCCGTCTGACGGCTTCGTCTCCGGGCGGCATGCGACGCTGCAGGTCGCTGCTGATCGGCTCGTGCTGAAGGATCTCGGCTCGTCGAACGGCACGTTCTTGCGGCTGGGCGCGCCGTCGTTCGTCGACAACGGCGATCAGTTCTTGATCGGCCGTCAGCTGGTGCGCGTCGAGCTGAGCTGAGCGAGCACCGTCTTCGCGATGCCGTAGCTGAAGCCTCCGCGCATCAACACCGCGAGGTCTTTCTGTTTGCGCTCCGGGTCGCGGCCGAGCCGCTTCTTCTTGCCCAGCGTCATCGCCGCCTCGAGCTCGTGCTCGGTGTCGGAAGGCACCTTCGACGAGTCGAGCCCATGCTGGCGGAGCTTCAGCTTGATGACGCGCGCGCTCTTCCCCGCGCGGTGGAGTGACGCCGTCTTCGATTCGGCCAGCCGCGCGTCATCGACGTAGCCGGCCTTCACCATGCGCTCGACGATCTTCTCGATCATCGGCGCGGCGTCGACCGGCTCGCCGCCCTTGAGCCGGATGTGGTTCTTCACCCGGCGCGTCAGCACCTCACGCAGTCGCTTGGTGCTCGACGAGTAGCGCTGCAGATAGTGCAGCGCCACGTTCGCCAGCGACTCTTCAGACACGCGTCTCATTCGCGTGGCTTCCTACTCGCTACCTCCGACATGTTGGCTACGCGGCCTTCGCGTCGTCGTAGAGGTAACGCTGGAACTCGATGAACAGCTTCCGAATCGCGCCGGGTTCGCCGAGCGTCGACCGCGCGTCGTCGATCGAGCCGTAGTGCAACTGCAACAACGGCGCGAGCTTGGTGTCATCGAGCTCATCCACGCCCTCCTGCACGTAGTGCGAGAGCACGAAGTCGATGAAGTCGCGCTGCTGAGTGTTCAGCGTCGGCCGCACGGCGCGCTCCGCTTGCGCGGCACGGGTGTCGCGCGTCAGCACGGGCGTCGCGAAGGCGACGAACGCCAGCACGTCGTAGATGTCACTCTTCTCCGCCGACACCACGCGCTGCATCTCCGCCAGCGCGTCGCGACTGAAGCCGGCCTCCGACAGGCTCTCCAGCAACGCGCGACGTGTCTCCGGCTGGCTCCAGAGCTGCCGGAGCTGCTGTTCGTCCTTGAACAGCTTCGGGAGCGCGCCGAACAACGCCTCCAGGAACTGCTGCGCAGACATCGGCTTGCCGTCAGCGCCCCAGAACGAGGTCGAGACCATGTTCTGAATCGTTCGCGCCTTGCCATCAGCCAGCTTGATCTTGATCTTCGACGGGCGCTTCTTCGTCTCTTCCCCGTAGTCCGACGAAGGCTCGGCCGCGCTCCCCGCTTCGACCACGTCTCGGGGGCCGCGCACGGTTCCCGGCTCTGGCTCGATCGGTTCGCCATCCCACTCGGGGTCGTTGAAGAGGCGATGCGCCTTCACGAAGTCGTAGATCGTGAAGTAGTCCTTCCCCTCGTACAGCCGCGTGCCGCGCCCGATGATCTGCTTGAACTCGATCATCGAATTCACCGGCCGCAGCAGCACGATGTGCCGCACGTTGCGCGCATCCACCCCCGTCGACAGCTTCTGCGACGTCGTCAGCACCGTGGGGATGAGCTTCTCGTTGTCCTGAAAGTCGCGCAGGTATTGGTCGCCCAGCGCGCCGTCTTGTGCGGTGACTCGAACGCAGTAATTCGGGTCAGGCACGGTCTTCTGCTGGTTGATGAGGTCGCGAATCAGCGCTGCGTGCGCCTGCGAAGCGCAGAACACGAGCGTCTTCTCTCGCGAGTCGATCATCTCCAACAGCAACTTCACGCGGTGCTGCTCACGCTCTTTGATCTCAATGGTGGCGCGCGCAAAGTCCTGCTCGGTGTAACGCTTGCCGCTCTCGACTTCGCCCTCCACCACCGTGTCGTCGGGCGTGTACACGTACTCATCAAGCGTGGTGGCGATCTCTTTCACGCGGAACGGCGTCAAGAACCCGTCGTTGATGCCCTCCTTCAGCGAGTACACATAGACCGGGTCGCCAAAGTACCGGTACGTATCGACGTTGTCCTTCCGCTTCGGAGTCGCCGTCAGGCCGAGCTGCACCGCAGGCGCGAAGTAGTCGAGAATCCCTCTCCAATTGCTTTCATCGTTGGCGCCGCCGCGGTGGCACTCATCGATGACGATGAAGTCGAAGAAGTCCGGCGGGTATTCGCCAAAGTACGGCGACGGCACGCCCTCTTTCTCTGGCCCCGACATGAACGTCTGGAAGATCGTGAAGAAGAGGCTGCCGTTCTTCGGCACCTGCTTCTTCTTGCGAATCTCATCGGGCGCGATGCGCACCAGCGCGTCTTCGGGGAACGCAGAGAACGCGTTGTACGCTTGGTCGGCGAGGATGTTCCGGTCGGCGAGGAACAAGATGCGCGGGATGCGCTGCGCGTCGCGCCGGAGATTCCAGCGGCTCTGGTACAGCTTCCACGCGATCTGAAAGGCGATGGCCGTCTTCCCGGTGCCGGTCGCGAGCGTGAGCAGCACACGCTGCTTCTTCGCGGCGATGGCCTCCATGACGCGAGCGACGGCGATGTCCTGGTAGTACCGCGGCGACCACGCGCCGCTCTTGTCTTCGTAGGGCACCGCGGCGAAGCGCTCGCGCCACTCGTTCTCGACCGCGAAGGTGCGTTGCCACAGCTCCTCGGGCGACGGGAACGCCGCCACGTCAGCCTCGTGGCCGGTCTCCATGTCGACGCCGTAAATGCCGAGCCCGTTCGTGGAGTACGTGAAGCGAATCGACAGCTTCCTGGCGTAGTCCTTCGCTTGCCCGAGGCCGTCTGTGATGCCGAGATCTCGCTTCTTCGCCTCGATGATCGCAAGCTTGGTGTTCTTGTAGACGAGGACGTAGTCCGCGATGTCGGCGCGGGCGCGCTTGCCGCGGCCTTCGAGGCGCCCTTCGGTGATGTGGTACTCGCGGAGAACGCGGCTCCCTTCGACCTCACCCCACCCGGCTGCCTTGAGCTTTGGATCAATCAGCTCGGCGCGCGTCTCCGCTTCGTTCATGAGCCACCGCAGAATGCCATATCTGCCGTGCGCTTCGAACCTCAGACGGGAATGACCGTCAGTGCACCGACCTCCTGCGCGACCGCCGTCCACAGGTCGACGTCCACGGCGTCGGTCTCGATGCTGACGATGAGCGAGTAGCGCGCGCCAAGACCACTCCGGTCTCTCTTCGGCATGTCTTTCCACCAGCCGCTCACCGGAAAGACAGCGAGCACATCTCGATCGGCGAGCTCGACCGCCGAGCCGTACCAAAAGTCAGAGTGCAACGAGCCTACCTCGCGTTGTTCACCCAACCACCACTCGGGCATGTCGCCCGGGGTGTCAGGCTTCCCTGCGTCGTCGAGGTCTTTCTTGTTGATGCGCTGGCGGAACGCCTTCTCGTCTTTGTCGAGCGGTGTCTTGATCGCGAAGCGAAGCCCGTGCGAAGCGTACCTGTAGCGAGAAGTCAGCCCGCGACGGCTGGGATTCGGCTCGATGAAGTACGAGAGCGTGACACGAAGCCTGACGTTGGCCGCGCCAAGTGCGACCAGCGCATCTTTCGGCCATGGCAGGCTGTGAACGTTCATCTCGTGCATCTTTCCGTTGGCGAACGGATGAATCGTGCCCTGGTGAATCAACGTGAGTGCGTCACCAGCACTGCGAAGGGCGCGGGCTTCATCGGGAATGCCGTAGCCATAGCGGTGCAAGAGCTTCCCGCGATCAGACTTCTTCTTGTCTGGGAAGGCCTTCCGCATCTGAGGTGTCCACTCGGCGGAATGCACAATCAACCCGCGGATCGATTCTGGCCAGAGGCTCGGGTACTGAGCGGAGATCCGGGCACCAAGTCGAGCGACTTGCGCCGTGGCCGCGCTGGTCCCCCACGAATGTGTCAGCAAGCGCTCCTGAAGCTCATGTGATGTCGTCAGCACGCTCAATGAACTCGCGGGAAACTCGATACCTCCGCTCTCCGTACGGACAAGGTTTCCTCCCTCGAAGACGACGTCGGGTTTGATGAGCCACTTTTTCTTCTCGAAAGGGAATGACGTGCGGCTCCACGGCGAAAGTTCTCCCGGAGGAGCAAGCGCCTGACCGTCGGGCCACTGATCCGTTTCAACAAGAAAAGACAACTGGGTGGAGGCGCCGACTGTGATCGCGTTCCATGCCTGCGCTGGGTCTTCAACCGGCTCCGCGTCGCTGCGATCGAGGTGATTGACCTGCAGCACGTCAACATTCCCCGCGCTCACCACCATCAGGCGCGATTGGGCCTTGTCGAGGAACGTCAGGTTACCTCCTGCGTCTTGATCAAAGCTGCGACCCACCGCCAGCGCGTCGATGGCTGAAGACCACAGCGTTGGGCGACCCTTGTCGGTTTCGTCTGGCGCCGTAATAGCCATCGAAAAGATGCGCCGGCGCTCGGGCTCGATGCTCTCCGACAGGCTGACGGCGTGGGCGGTGAGCGCTCCGTACAGCTCCGGCTTGTTCGCGCCGACCGGCGGAAGGATCTTCACCGACTCGAGTTGGTGCTGAATGTCGATTGGCTCATTCCCAAGCATCAATGGCGTCAGGTCGCCTAACAGTGCAAGGCCCGCCATCTCAGTGCCGTGCCCGCTATCGTCGGCTGTTCCCCACGTCGCATTGATGGTGTGCATGTTCTCGGGCTTGAGGTCCTCAGCGAGCAACGGGTGGGCTCGGTTCACACCAGTGTCGAGAACACAAACAGCGGGTCTGTCGCCCCCTTCGCGTCGCACACGGTCCGCCATGGAGTCCGCGTATTCGCGCTGCTCCACATTCGTGAGACGTGTAACGCCAGTTGAAAGCGGCCGGGCAGCGCGAAGTTCCGCAACTGAATCGAGAACATCGAGAGAAGCGCTCAGCACCCCGGCTGACGCCTTGGCCAACAAGATGGTTCGGTCGTCGAACTTGAGCGCTCGGTCGTTGACGATGACTCCCGTCTCTTGCGCAAACTCCCTGAAGCGCTGAGCCTCCTTTCCGTCCGGAGCTCGGCGCAGCCAGACCTCCCACCAGATGGCAGCGGCATCTTGAGGGAACAGGCTCGCGTCGTCCGTCCACAGCGCCTTCAGCGTCGCCAGGCGCAGTGACGCGACACGGTCGAAGGCGTCGTGATGACGTTGCACGCGTTTGGCATCAGGCGGCTCATTCGCACCCGGTGTCTTTTCGTACTTGTCGAACCGGTCGATGAACTGCTTCACCTTGCCGTCCGGCACGAACACGGTCGCTTTCTGAACACGCTGTTCGACCCCGTCGAGCAGCCGGAGCTCTTCGGTGAAGGCGACGACTTCGACCGGGTCCTTGCCACGACGAGTTTCGAGCGATTCGACGTTGAGCTGCACTCCGGGCACTGATTCGAACTGGACGTAGATTCCAGGCGTTTCCGCGCGTGAACTCAGGTGTTCTTCGGCAGCCTCGCGGCGTTCGCGGGCCTCCTTCACCGCAGCGCGAAGTTCGGTCTTCAGCGCGTGACCACGTGACACCCGATTGGGAACAGGGATGTTCTTTGGCGGGTAGTCCTGGTCGTGCCTTACAAACGAAACCGACTTCAACGGGAGTGTGACAACGAGGTGTTTGCGATCACGAGGCGCGGCCACGCCTGTTCTTTACTTCATCGGCGCGAAGTTCGGCGATCTTCGAGCGCATGAAGCAGATTCTCGGTGCCCACTTCGTGGCGGCCGTCGAGAATCGCATCCTTGGCGGCAAACTCGCACGCCTGCGCGATCTCAGCATGGGACAGATTTTCAGCCGCGCTCATCACCGCGGACCAGTTGATATTCCCTGTCTGCAAAGTGGCCAGACGCGACCTCATGATCTTCACAGCGTCCTGCGGGCTCGGTAGCGAGTATTCGACCAGGGAATCAAAGCGACGGAAGAGCGCGTGATCGAGCATCGATCGATGGTTCGTCGCGGCCACCAGGAGGCTTTGAGAGTCGTCTTGGTCGAGCAACATGAGAAACGTGTTCAAGACGCGCCTCATCTCACCGACATCCTGGGAAGACGCGCGGTCTCCCCCGAGGGCGTCGAACTCGTCGAAAAAGTAGACGCCACGCGTCTTTCTGGCCGCCTCAAAAACAAGACCCAGTTTGGCCGCGGTCTCGCCCATGAACTTCGTGATCAGCGAATGGAGTTGGATCGAGAAGAGCGGCAGCCCCAACTCGCCCGCGAGCGCATAGGCCGTGAGCGTCTTCCCCGTACCAGGAGGACCAACGAGGAGGAGCTTCCGTTGCGGTGATAGCGCGTGGGCCTGGAGTTGGTCACGGGCGCGCTGTTCGCGAAGCACGCGTTCCAGCTTCGTTCGAACAGGCGGAGCGAGCGCCATCTCCTCCAGTCGATTCCGCGGGTAGGCAACGGTCAGGAGGCCAGCGAGTTCTCCTCGCGGCTGAACCACGGGGACGGCTCTGGTGTTGCGGGCGCTCCTCGCCCCCCGCGCCTGTGCCTCGTCGACGAGCGTACGAAGCTCTTGAGCGAGTTTCGCGTGGCCCGTTCGCGCGGCATGGGCAGCAACCTGCATCGCGATCGACAGGAACCTGTCGTCGTCTCCTTCGGAGTGGCTCCGAATCAGTGCTTTGAGCTGCTCGGCGGTGGCCATGTGGAACCCCCTACATTGTGCCAACCGGCGGGTCGATGGTCACGAAACCGGCGAACGAATGGGTGGCCGCCGAAGCTCGCCCCCCCCGCGACATCGATTGAGTGATCGTCGGCGGCGAATCAGGGCCCGGTGCACGCCCGATGCAGCCTGAGTGGGTCAGCGACATTCGCGAGCAGTTTCAGCGCGCGGGCGTCGCGTTCTTCTTCAAGCAGTGG
>CAMLFP010000127.1 GCA_946479335.1 uncultured Archangium sp. | reverse complement strand
GTGCCCTTGTCGGGCGTGCAGGCGGGCGTGCTGTACCTCGAGGGGGTGCGCGGGGCCGGCGCGTTCCGCCCGGAGCACGTGGGGCTGGCGGAGCACGTGGCGCGCTTCCTGGGGCCGGTGCTGGCGGCGCACGCCATCACGCAGGAGGACGCGAGCGACCCGACGCGGCAGTACCGGCAGAAGCTGAAGTTGGACTCGGTGGCCGGCCGCAGCCGGGCGCTGGCGCGGGTGTTCCAGCAATTGGCGCTGGTCTCTCCGTTGAACATCAACGTGCTGCTCGAGGGCGAATCGGGCACCGGCAAGACGCAGATCGCCCGCGCCATCCACGACAACTCGCCGCGCGCGGCGGGGCCCTTCGTGGAGCTGAACTGCGCCGCCATCCCCGAGACGTTGTTCGAGTCGGAGTTCTTCGGCACGCGCGAGGGCGCCTTCACCGGCGCGAAGAAGGCGCTGGGCAAGGTGGCGGCGGCCGAGGGCGGCACGCTGTTCCTCGACGAGGTGGGCGAGATCCCGCTCCCGGCGCAGAGCAAGCTGCTGCAGCTGCTGCAGAGCAAGAAGTACTACGCGGTCGGCGCGACAGGCCTCACCGACGCGAACATCCGCGTCATCGCGGCGACCAACGCGAACCTCGAGGCGCTGGTGGCGATGAAGAAGTTCCGCGAAGACCTGCTGTACCGCCTCAACAGCTTCGTGCTGCGCATGCCGTCGCTGGCCGATCGCCCCGACGACATCGTGCCCACGCTGGAGTTCCTCGTGGAGCACGTCGCGGTGGAGCACAACCTGCCGCGGTTGCCGCTCTCACCGCAGTTCCGCCTCACCTGCGAGACGATGGAGTGGCCGGGCAACGTGCGCCAGCTGCGCGCGCGCCTCGAGCAGGCGTTGATCCGCGCGGTGGCCGATCAATCTCCGCAGGTGGAGGCGCGGCACCTCGAGACCTCCACCGCGCTGGAGCCGACGCCCGAGCCGCGGGGCTTCACCGAGGCGACGCGGCAGTTCCAGCGCGAGTTCCTCCGGCGCACGCTGGACAACTGCGACTGGAACATCACCGAGGCGGCGCGGCGGCTCGAGCTGACGCGCAGCCACGTGTACAACCTCATCCGCACGTTCGGGTTCGCGCGCGAGCTGCGCTGATCAGGGGAACTCGACCTTCACCTTGTTGATGACGCCGGCCTCGACGTGGATGGTCTGCGTCGAGCGGCGCCCCTCCGAGGTGAAGATGCACTCGTAGTCACCGACGGGGAGCTGCTTGTCGGCGGGTGGCGTCTCGCCCTTGAACCCGACCTTCGGGCACTCGATGCGCGCCTCGGCGTTGAAGAAGCGCACCGTGGCCTTCTCCTTCGGCGTCGTCGGCGGCGGCGGCTTCACGGCGCTGGGCTTCTTGAGGGCGGTCAGCACGTAGCGGTGCGGCTCCGCGTCAGCCGTCACCTCGAAGCGATCTTCCGCGTCGCGGTAGCCATCGAGCGCGAGCGCGATCGCGACGGGGCCCGCCTCCAGCTCCACGACCAACGGCGTGACGCCCGCTTCGCGCCCGGCGATCGACACGGTGGCGCCCGGCGGCGTGCTCTCGATGCGCGTCGCGAACTTCACCGGCACCGGCACGGTGGGCGCCTCCACGGGCTTCTCCACCGGCGGCGGCACCGGCTTCTCGACGACCGGCGACGGCGTTTCGGCGCGGCCGCGCGTGAAGAACCACGCCACCACCCCGCCCACCAGCAACGCGAGCAGCACCACCGCCGCGACCAGCGGCAGCTTCACCTCGCGCTGCGCCAGCGTGGGCATCGACGCCTCGGTGGGCGCGCGCTGCGCGAGCCGGCTGTTGCTCGCCTTGGTCATCTCCAGCGGCTTCGAGAGCCGTTTGGAGCCGGTGGCGCGCGTGGGCCGCTTGAACTCCCCCGACGGCGTGGCGCGCTCGGCCGGCGCGTCGCTCTCGATGGTCTCGAAGAGCAGCCGGCCCTCCTCCGCTTCGCGCGCGAGGCGCTCGCGGTAGACGTCGTGCATGAACTCGGCGAGGTCGGCGGTCGAGGCCGGCAGCTGGTTGTCGAGCAGCCAGCGCTCCAACGCCGCGCCGAACTGCCGCGCGTCGGCGAAGCGCGCGTCGCGATCTTTCGCCAGCGCCTTCATCACGATGGCGTCGAGGGCGGGAGGAATGTCGGGGTTCACCTTCGAGGGCGGCTCCACCACGCAGGCGGTGACGGCATTCAACGTCTGGATGTCGCTCTGCCGCTTGAAGAGGCGGGTGTTGGTGAGCAGCTCGTACAGCACCACGCCGAGCGCGAAGAGATCGCTGCGAGCGTCGAGGTCCTGGCCCGACGCCTGCTCCGGCGACATGTACGAGTACTTGCCCTTGAGCACGCCCGACTGCGTGACGGTCGACTGGTCGGCCGCCTTGGCGATGCCGAAGTCGACCACCTTCACCGCGCCGTCGAACGACACGAGGATGTTCTGCGGCGAGACGTCGCGGTGCACGATGTTCAGCGGGCGCCCGGTCTGGTCGGTCTTCTTGTGCGCGTAGTCGAGCCCCGCGCAGGCATCGATGATGATGCGCAGCATCAGCGCGACCGGCAGCGGCTTGCCTTCACGCTCGGAGTGCTTCCACACGCGGCGCAGGTCCTCGCCGTGGATGAACTCCATCGCGATGAAGTACGAGTCGTCTTGCGCGCCGAGGTCGAAGATCTGCACCACGTTCGGGTGGTTGAGCCGCGCCGCGATGCGCGCCTCGTCGAGGAACATGGTGATGAAGTCTTCGTTCTCCGCGAGGTGCGGGAGGATGCGCTTGACCACCAGCAGCTTCTCGAAGCCCTCCGGGCCCTGCTGCCGCGCGAGGTAGATCTGCGCCATGCCGCCCGCGGCCAGTTTCTTCAGGAGCTGGTAGCGGCCGTAGGTTTCGAGCGACACGGGGGGAGGCAGGCCTCCTGTAGAATGTATCAGCGCGTGCGGCGCAGGCGCTTCTCGCGGGTGTCACGCATCAATGACTCCAGCGCGTCGAGCTTGCGCTGGAGCACGGGGAACAACAGGCGGTTGTCATCGACCAGGTCGAACAACCGGAGGATCTCGTCGACCTGCTGCTCGATCTCCTCGGCGCGCTCGCTGCTGATGCGGCGGAGCAGCAGATCGGCGCCCGCCTCCATCAACACCCGCGCCACCGCGTCGCGCGAGGCCAGCGGCTCCTGTTGTTTCTGACCCAGCCCCTTGATGACCCGCAGCTTCGGCGGGGTCGCGAGGTCGAGCTGGAGCTGCCCATCGTCACGCTTGCGCATGGGCCCACCTTACGGCGCAGAAACAAGAGGGGAATTTTGTAGCCAGCGATTGCGCCGCTGGTAGCTAGAGTCGCTCTCCGGGAAATGCCGAAGTTTCGTGTGCTCATCGTCGACGACTCCTCGCTCAGCCGCGAAGTGCTGAAGCGCACGCTGGAGTTCGACGACACGTTGACGGTGGTCGGTGAAGCGACGACCGGCGAGGAGGCCGTGGCGCGCGTTCGATCACTGCGCCCCGACCTCATCACCATGGACCTCAACATGCCGGGCATGGGTGGCCTCAAGGCCATCGAGGTGGTGATGCGCGAGCGGCCCACGCCCATCGTGGTCATCTCCGAGCGCTCCTCCACCTCCGGCGTCGACCTCAACTACGAGGCCATCTCGCGCGGCGCGCTGGAGCTGGTGCCCAAGAGCCAGGTCTTCGGCGCGGGCGACGACGATCTCCACCGCTTCGTGGAGCGCATGCGGATGCTGGCCGAGGCCGGCATCGAAGACGAGAAGCCCGCGCCCGCCGCGCCGGCGCCGCCCATCCCCGTCTCCACCGAGCGCCCGCTGCTGCTGGGCATCGGCGCGTCGACGGGCGGCCCCAAGGCGCTCGCCCGGCTGCTCTCGAGCCTGCCGCGCGACTTCCCGTTGCCGATCGCCATCGTGCAGCACATGGCCGAAGACTTTTTCGACTCGTTCGTGCGCTTCCTCCGCGACTCGTCGGGGCACCGCGTCGAGCAGGCCAACGCCGCCACCACGCTGGAAGCCGGCCGCGTCTACGTCGCGCCGCCGCGCCAGGAGCTCTTCGTGCGCGAGAACCTCACGGTGAAGCTGCTCCCGCCGCCGCCCAACGCGCTCATCTCGCCCTCCGTCGACTCGCTCTTCTTCTCGATGGCCACCGCGCTCAAGGGGCGCGGCATGGGCGTGCTGATGACCGGCATGGGTGACGACGGGGCGCAGGGCCTGCTGCGCATGCGGCGCATGGGCGCGCGCACCATCGTGCAAGATCGCGCGTCGTGCGCGGTGTACGGCATGCCGAAGGCGGCGGTGGAGCTGGGCGCCGCGGAGCACATCGTGCCGCTCAACGACCTCGGCACGTTCATCACCCAGACGCTGCGCGATTCGACCGCGCCGGTGGTTGCCCCGCCGCCGCAGCCCTCTCGCTCGAGCACGGTGCCCGCGCTGCAACGGCACGTCGACTCGGTGAGCGCGCTGCCCGCGGTGCAGGCGAAGAAGGTGGTGCTGGTGGTCGACGATCACGCCGCGTCGCTGGAGACCGCGAAGGACACCCTCTCGCGCGCCGGCTACGAGGTGCTGACCCTCGACAACCCGATGCTGTTGGCCAGCACGCTGCGTCGGCACCCCGTGTCGCTGCTGATCCTCGACCCGGAGCTGAAGACCATGAAGGCCCCGGTGCTGCTCTCCGCGGCGCGCGCGCACGGGCTGGGGCAGACGCCGGTGCTGTTGTGGTCGACGGGCGACTCGGTGACCCTCGCCGCCCGCGCGCGCGAATGCCAGACCGCCCACACGCTGCGCAAAGGCGACAACGCGGAGCTGATCCGCTCCGTGGGGCGATTGACGGCGCCGAAGAATTGAGCCGTGCCATGATGCCGCGCGATGGTCGCCCACGCGTTGCTGCTCGCCTCGCTGTTCGCCGCGCCTGCTGAAACCACCGCGGCGCCCGCGCCGATGACGCGCCCCCCCATCCGCCTCGCGGTGGAGGCCCATGGCGCGCTGTTGGCGGGCAGCTCCGGTGTGCCCAACTTGAGCGCCAGCTTCGGCCTCGGCCTGCGCGGCGGCGTGGAGTTCGGCCGCTGGGGCGTGTTCCTCCACGTGGAGAACGACGTGTGGGGCGCGGCGACCTACGGCAACAAGCTCTCGCCCGGCGTCTTGAACTACGGCGTGGGCGCCGACTTCCGCTACGCGGGCGGCTTCGTGCGCACCGCGCTGACCCTGGGGCTCTCGACGCTGCTCTTCAACACGCCCATCGACAACGCGGGCAGCACCGGGCTGTTCCTCTACGTGGTGCCGCTCGGGCTGCGCTGGCAGTTGAGCAAGCTGCTGACGCTCGGGCTCGACCCCATCAACTTCGTGTTGGAGCTGCCGTCGATGACGCGCATCCCGCTCGCGCACATCGAGTACCGCGCCGCGCTGAGCCTGGAGTTCGGGCTGTGAGAGCGGCGCTGCTGCTCGCCGCGCTGGCGACGCCCGCGTGGGCCTTCCAGATCGGCACGGCCTTCACCACGCCCTGCCACGAGCGCCTCACCGCGCGCGCCTTCAAGCAGACGCTGGCGAGCTGGCCGGTCGACGCACTCCCCGCCGCGCCGAGCGACGTGGAGGCGCGCCTCGCGGCCGACCTGACGAGCAAGCTCGCGCCCGATCTCGACGAGCGCTACCGGTACGCGTTCTTCAGCCTGGTCCTCGGGGTGCGCGCGCCCGACTGCGAAGGCCACTCGCTCTTCGAGCTCGAGAACACGCGGCTCATCCACGTGCCGGCGAACGATCAGTACGCGCACGCGCTGCGCAACGCGACCGACGACGGCGAGGCCGGCAACCAGGCGGCGCTCGACGGCGCCCGCGCGGTGATCTCCAGCATGACGGCCCGCGCCCGCGCCGAGGAGTTCGTCACCGTGCAGGACTACGTCGACCACTACGGGCTGGTCTCGGTGAAGGTCTGGGCGCCCGCGTACTTCGTCGGCCGCGCCGCGCACGCCACGCAAGACTCGTTCTCGCACACGCTGCGCGACAACGACTTCCACACCGTGCGGCACGTGATGAACTACGCCGACGCGCTCATCAGGGACTACGACGAGGCGCGCGACGGGCTCCGGCACTCGGGCTCGATGGACGAGTGCGAAGCGGAAGAAGGGAACGCCGCCATCACCGGTGCCGCCGTACAGGCCACCGCCGAGCTGATGCTGGCGCGCGGCAGCGAAGCCCAGGTCACCGCGATGATGGACTCGTGGCTCGTCACCCTGCCCGGCTGCGTGATGAGCAACGACTATTGCGACTCGCCGTGGCTCGCCTTCGCGCGCGAAGACCAGACGCACTCGTACCTCGGGTGCTCCTCGGGCTCGGGGCTGTTGATGCTGGGCGCGCTGGCGCTGCTGCGGAAAAGACGACGCTGATGCACGCGGTGATCCTCCAGCACGAAGAACACGAAGGCCCCGGGCTGCTCGAAGGGGTGCTGCGCGACGCGGGCTATGCGCTCACCACGCGCTTCCGCGGCGTAGAGCATCGCGATCTCGACGCGGAGCTGCTGGTGGTGCTGGGCGGCTCGATGAGCGTGACCTCCACCGGCGCGCACCCCTTTCTGCGTGACGAGCTCGGGTTGCTCACCGAGCGGCTCGCGTTGAATCGGCCGACCCTGGGCATCTGCCTGGGGGCGCAGCTGCTGGCGAGCGCGGCCGGCGCCACCGTCTCCCGCGGCAAGAACGGCTTCGAGGTGGGCGTCGCGCCCGTGCGGTGGACGAAGGACGGCCTCGTCGATGAAGCCATCAAGGGCCTGCCCGCGAAGGCGGTGATGGCGCACTGGCACGAAGACACCTGGAGCCCGGTGCCCGGCGCGACGCTGCTGGCCTCCACCGATCGCTACGCGCAGCAGGCGTTCCGGCTCGGGCGCGCGGTGGGCCTCCAGTTCCACCCCGAGCTGACCGCGACGGCCTTCGGCGAGTGGCTGACGCGCGACGCGGAGCTGCTGGAGCTGGACGGGAAGAACGTCGCCGAGCTCCGCGCCGCGTTGCCGAAGCTCGCCGCCGCCGAGGCGCAGAACGTCGAGTTCCTCGAGCGGCTGGTGCGTACGCTGCGACCGTAGAAAAACGAAAAGCCCGTGATTTCTCACGAGCTTTTACGAGTGCCCAGGGGGGGATTCGAACCCCCACGCCGCGAGGCGCCACCCCCTCAAGATGGTGTGTCTACCAGTTTCACCACCTGGGCTTGATTCTGTTGTCCCCGCCGCCCTCGAAAAGCGACGCCCCACTACCACGTCGCCTGACGAGCGGAAGAGGTTTTTTACTGCGGCAGCTTTTCAGCCGGCACCGCGTCGTTGGCCGACGGCGTCTCGCCGGTCGCGGCGGGAGGCGTGGTCGGCGCGGCAGGGGCCGCTTCGGTGGGCGTCGGCGCCGGAGCGGTCTGCGCCGCGGGCTCGGCCATCAGCTGGCTCGACACCGACGAACGCAGGCCCACGAACGAGAGGCCCAGCGAGGTGAGGAAGAACGCGACCGCGCAGAAGGCGGTGAGCTTGGTCAAGAACGTCGCCGCGCCACGGCCGCCGAAGGCCGACGTCGCCGCGCCGCCACCGAGCGCCGCCCCCATGCCCGCGTCCTTCCCCGGCTGGAGAAGAATCACGAAGATCATGAAGACGCTCAGCAGCACGTGCACGACGGTAAAGAAGGTCAACATAGGAGCGCGCCCTTAAGCATCACGGAGCGGCTTTGACAATGGCCGCGAAGTCAGTCGCCTTGAGGCTCGCCCCGCCCACCAGCGCGCCGTCGATGTCGGGCTGCGAGAGCAGCTCCGCCGCGTTGTCGGCCTTCACCGACCCGCCGTATTGGATGCGGATCTGCGCCGCCGTCTCGCTGTTCCACAGCGCCGTCAGCACCGCGCGGATGTGCGCGTGGACATCTTGCGCCTGCCGCGAGGTGGCCGTCTTGCCGGTGCCGATGGCCCACACCGGCTCGTAGGCGATGACGAACTCCGCGCCCTCTTTGGCGGTGAAGCCCTGCAGCGAGCCGCGCACCTGCGTCTCGACCACGGTGAGCGTCTTGCCCGCCTCGCGCTCGTCCAACGTCTCGCCGACGCACACGATGGGCTTCATGCCCGCCTTCAAGACCGCGGCGACCTTGCGATTCACCCCCGCGTCGGTCTCGCCGAAGAACTGGCGGCGCTCGGAGTGCCCGAGGATCACCCAGCTCACGCCGACCTCCTTGAGCATCGGCGCAGCGATCTCGCCGGTGAAGGCGCCTGACTCCGCGGCGTGGCAGTTCTGCGCCGCCAGCAGCACGTTCGAGTCTTCGAGCGCCTTCGCCACCGGGTGCAGCGCGGTGAACGGCGGCGCGATGGCGATCTCCACGCGGTCCCTGACCTGCGAGACGGCGTTGCGCACCTCGCGCGTCAGCGTGAGCGCGTCGGCCACCGTCTTGTTCATCTTCCAGTTGCCGGCGATGAATTTGCGTCGCGTCATGGTCACTCCAGCGCCTTCAAGCCGGGCAGCTCTTTGCCTTCGAGGAATTCGAGCGACGCGCCGCCACCGGTGGAGACGTGCGTCATCTTGTCGGCCAGCCCGAACTCGTTGACCGCCGCCGCGGAGTCACCACCGCCGATCACGGTCTGCGCGTCGCGGTTGTTGGCCATCGCCGTGGCGACCGACTTCGTGCCTTCGGCGAACTTGTTCACCTCGAAGAGGCCCATCGGGCCGTTCCAGAGGATGGTCTTCGCGTCGCGCAGGTGCTGCGTGTAGAGCGCGCGCGTCTTGCCGCCGATGTCGAGGCCCATCAGGTCTTTGGGAATCGCGCGCTCGGTGACGTCGATGGCCTTGCTGTGCTCGTCGGGCGAGGTGCCGCACACGTGGTCGATGGGGAGCACCAGGTCGACGCCGAGGCGCTTCGCCGACTCCAGCAGGCGCGAGGCGAGCGCGAGCTTGTCTTCCTCCACGCGGCTCTTGCCGACCTCCACGCCCTCGGCCTTCAAGAACGTGTACGCCATCGCGCCGCCGATGAGCATCGTCTGGCACTTCGGGAGCAGGTTCTCGATGACCTTGATCTTGTCAGACACCTTGGAGCCGCCCAGCACCACCACGAACGGCTTCTCGGCGCTCTTCACCACGCGGCCCAGCTGCTCGAGCTCCTTGCGGATCAGCAGGCCCGCGCACTTCTCCTTCACGAAGGGCACCATGCCCGCCGTCGAGGCGTGCGCGCGGTGCGCGGTGCCGAAGGCGTCGTTGCAGTAGACCTCGGCGTTGGCGGCCAGCTCACGCGCGAAGCGCTCGTCGTTCGCCTCTTCTTCTTTATGGAAGCGCAGGTTCTCCAGCAGCAGCACCTGGTTGGCCTTGAGCTCCCGCGCCTGCTTGCCGACGCCCTCGCCGATGCAGTCATCGGCCATCAGCACCTCGAACTCGCGGCCCAGCAGCTCGGCCAGCTTCTTCGCCACCGGCATCAGCGACAGCTTGGGGTCGACGCCCTTGGGGCGGCCGAGATGCGACGCGAGGATGGGCTTGCCCCCGCCCGCGAGGATGGCGCGCACCGTGGGCAGCGCCTCGCGGATGCGCGTGTCGTCGGTCACGTGCTGCGCGTCATCCAACGGCACGTTGAAGTCGACGCGCACGAAGACGCGCTTGCCGGTGAGCGTGAGCTCGTTGATGTACTTCGGCATCACTTCGCCCCGGCGAGGAAGCGCGCCATGTCGACCACGCGCGAGCTGTAGCCCCACTCGTTGTCGTACCAGGCGAAGACCTTGAGGAAGTCGTCACCGATGATCTGCGTCTGCGTGGAGTCGAAGATCGAGGAGTGCGGGTTGTCGTTGTAGTCGATGCTGACCGTCAGCTCCGTGTCGTACTGGAGGATGCCCTTCATCTTGCCTTCCGCGGCGGCCTTCATCGCGGCGTGCACCTCGTCGACGGTGGCCTTCTTCTTGAGCTTCACCGTCAGGTCGACCAGCGACACGTTCGGCGTCGGCACGCGGATCGCCGCGCCGTTCAGCTTGCCCTTCAGCTCCGGCAACACCTCACCGATGGCCTTCGCCGCGCCCGTGGAGGACGGGATCATCGACAGCGCCGCCGCGCGCGCGCGCCGGAGGTCGTCGTGCACCAGATCGAGGATGCGCTGATCATTCGTGTAGCTGTGGATGGTGGTCATCAAGCCGTGCTCGATGCCGAAGCTGTCGTTGAGCACCTTGGCCACCGGCGCGAGGCAGTTGGTGGTGCAGCTCGCGTTGCTGATGATGTGGTGCTTGGAGGCGTCGTACTTCTCCTCGTTGATGCCCATGCACATCGTCAGGTCGACGTTCTTGCCGGGCGCCGAGATGACGACCTTCTTCGCGCCGGCGTCGAGGTGCAGCTGCGCCTTCTCGCGCGCGGTGAAGCGGCCGGTCGACTCGATCACCACGTCGACGCCGAGCTCCTTCCACGGGAGCTTCGCGGGGTCTTTCTCGGCGTAGACCTTGAACACCTTGCCGTCGATGGTGATGGAGTTCTCGGTCGAGCTGACGGTGCCCTTCCAGTTGCGGTGCACGGAGTCGTACTTGAAGAGGTGCGCCAGCGTGGCCGGCTTGTCGAGGTCGTTGATGGCGACGATCTCGATGTCCTTCTCGTTACGCAGCAGCGCCGCGCGCAGCACCATGCGGCCGATGCGGCCGAACCCGTTGATCGCAAACTTGATCGCCATGAATGACTCCGTGAGTGAGAGGTGAAAACCGCCGCCCTCTTACCGCCCACGGTGGGGAACTCAAGGCGCGAAGGCGATCACCGCCGGCGTCGCAGCAGCGCGAGCGCCACCAGCATCAACATGCCGGGCGCGGTCGAACACCCACCGCCCACGAAGCCCAGCTTCGGCTTCGGCTGAATCGGCGGCGGCGCCACGGTGCCCGCATCGACACCGCCGTCGTCCGGCTCCGTGCCTGCGTCAGGCGTCGGCGGCGTGCCCGCGTCGAAGCCGCCGTCGAGCGCGGTGCCCGCGTCGGTCTCGGGCAAGCCCCCGTCGAACGGCTGCGGCAACAGGAACGCGATCACCCGCTGCATCACGTCGGTGCGCTGCGCGGCGCCCGCGATCGTCTCGAAGGGGAACCCGAACATCGCCGTCTGCTGCGGCACGCCGATCGCCGCGTTGCCGCCCGCGGAGTAGCTGCCCAGCGAGATCGCAGCGCCCGCGACGTCGATCACCGGCGGCCTCCCGGTGTCGAACGAACCGCCGTTGCCGTCGTCGAGCATGAGCGTACTCACGCCCATCAACGGCCCCGCGCCGATCACCTGCAACCCGCTGGTGTCGGTCGTGGTGGTGCCGGAGAACACGCTGGAGACGAACGCCGGATCAGCGGTCGCGTCGCCGGTGAAGAACACCGGGCGGTTCCTCGTGCGGAAGCCGGTCACCACCGCCTGCTCGTCGACCGTCAGCGCTGCGCCGCCCTCCTTGCCGCGCCCGGCGAACCACGTGAGCAGCGAGTACGGCGCCAACGAGAGGTCGACCACCGCGTCGCTGTCGGCGCAGTCGAAGCCGAGGTCATTCGCGTCGAGCGCCGCCCCGGAGAAGCGCGCGTACGAGCCGTCATTCATCTTCTCCACGAAGATGCGCAGCACGTCACCGAGGTCGTAGGTCGGCGCGAAGGTCTCGTACTTGCCCAGCGTGGAGTCGAAGCGCCCGTAGCCGTTCACCAGCAGCACGAAGGGCTGACCGGGCACCGGCCGCCGAGCGCCCACCACCGCCGACGGCATCGACTCGCCGCCCGCGTTGAGCGACGTGACGCGGAAGTACCTCGCATGATCCGCCGGGAGCGGGAGCCGCAACGAGGTCGAGACGGTGTCGACGCCGTCGTCCCACGAGAGGCCGTCGGGGCTCGAGTACACGCGGTACGCCGACGCCGCGTCGCCGCGCACACCATCGGTGTCAATCGGCGGCGTGCGCCAGGAGATCACCACGTCGCCGTTCGACTGGTTCACCGCGCTGAGGTTGGTCGGCGGCTCCGCGGGCAGCTTCACCGGCAAACCGTCGCGCGTGGCGAAGTACTTGATGAGGCCCTGCGCGATGGCGCGCGCCGCGAGGTAGCGCCACGCGGGTTCCTTGATGCGCGCGACGTCAGCGGGCGTGTCGTGGAACGCCATCTCCAGCAGCACCGCCGGCGTCTCGGGGTTGTTCGCCGGGTTGATCTCACCGAAGTACGCAGTGTCGACGCCCCGGTTCACCCAGCCCGGCGTGTTCCACCCCGCGGGCTTGCGGAAGTCGTTGATCAGCTCGTTGTGGATCGCGTTGGCCAGCTGCACGCCGCCGTCGACGCCGGTGAAGGTGCCGAAGGTTCCGTCGGGGGCGTTGTTGCCATAGACGTAGGTGTTGGTGCCGGTGGGCTCCGCGCCGCCGGGGCCATCGAGCGCGTTGGTGTGCCACGCGACGTACACCGCGTCTTCACCGGTGTCGTGCGACCAGGCGGCGAAGCGCGAGCGCGTGCCGACGTCGTTGGTGCGATCGGCCGCCGGGGTGTTCGACGACGGCGCCCACACCGACGACGGCGCGCCGGCCCACTGCGTGTAGTAGCGCGCAGACTCCTCGAAGCGCGGCCGCCCGCTCGCACCGGAGCCGCGATCGATCGAGCCCACGCCGCCGCCGAACTTCACCGCGTCGAGCGACACGTTCCGGCCCGCCGGGTCTGCGGAGTCGTTGTGCACCACCACACGCGCCGGCTGCCCCGCGTAGAAATAGAAGCGCCCGAGGAACACCCACTCGTGCCCGTGGCGCTGCTGGTTGACGCGGAAGTGCGTGCTGCCGCCGGCGTGCACCACCTCGTAGTGCGCGTCGGTCACGCGCGCCGAGTACTGCGTGTACGAGACCGACACCGAATAGAAGCCATCGGCGGGGATGCTGACGTCGTACGTCGCGCTCGCCGTCTCCGTCGCCGCCGCGTTCATCAGCCGGTTGCCGCCCGCCGCGAACGGCGTCGCGTCACCCGTCATGGGGAAGGCCGGGCGCGCCCACGCCACCAGCGTCGAGTCGACGAAGTCGGCCGCGTCGCCGTTCTCGGTGTAGCCAGCCTCGCCGTTGTCGAGCAGCACGAGGTTGGTCTGGAGATCGAGCTCCCGCACCGGCACCACGCGCGCGCCGGCGTTCAACAACATCGGCATCAAGAACTGGCTCAGCGTCTCGATGCTGATCAGATCCTCCACGAGCTCGTAGTTGTTGCCGCGCTGCGTACGCCACGCGGTCAAGCCGTCTTCCCAGGTGAACCCGTGACCCGGCGAAAGGTAGATGACCTTGCCGGCGAGCGCGCCCGACGTGGACAGCCGGGGCACCGCGGCGCCACCGATGCGCGGCACCAGGCGCTCTTCGCGCACCAGCGGCGGCGCGTCGGGCGTCAGCACCGGCTCCCATGGCTTCGGCTCGACGGGCACGTACGGCACGCTGCCGGGCGGCTCGAGACCGCAGTCGTCGACCCACGCGGCCATCGCCGGGCACGCGAACACAGCCACCGTCAGCAGGAGCCAG
>CAMLFP010000126.1 GCA_946479335.1 uncultured Archangium sp. | reverse complement strand
GGTGCCGCCGGAGCTTCGCGGCGTGCTGGAGGCCGCGCGCGGTGACGCGTCGCCGCCGCGAGAACCCGTCTCCGACTCAGTCCTGGTGTCGTCCTGAGAGTCCATCTCCCTGTTCTCCTCTTCGCGTGGGCGCTGGCCGGGTGCCAATGGGTGCCGCAGCTGACGCCCGGCGCGGTCGCGTGTGACGACGGCCGCACCAATGGCGCCGAGACCGACGTCGACTGCGGCGGCAACTGCGCCCAGTGCGGCGACGGGCGCGTGTGTCTGCGCGACGTCGACTGCGCGAGCCACGTGTGCGTGGCCAGCCACTGCGCGGCGCCGAGCTGCGCCGACGGCGTCATCAACGGCGCCGAGACCGACGTCGATTGCGGCGGCGGGTGCGCGCCGTGCGTTGACCAGCAGCGCTGCAGCGTGGCCACCGACTGTGTGAGCGGCGCGTGCGGCGACGGCCTCTGCGGCGCGGGCTCCTGCAGCGACCTGGCGAAGAACGGTGATGAGACCGACATCGACTGCGGCGGCCGCTGCGCGCCGTGCGCGACGGGGCAGGCGTGCGTGCGCACCGCTGACTGTCAGAGCGGCGCGTGCGCGGATGGCACCTGCGGCGGTGCGGTGTCGTGCGCGGCGCCGTTGCTCGACTGCGGCAGCGGCTGCGTCGACCCGCGCTTCGAGCACGACCACTGCGGCGCGTGCGGCACGCCCTGCGACGCGGCGGAGGTCTGCTTCAACGGCACCTGCTTCGCGTCGTGCACCGGAGGCCTGGCGCCGTGTCCTTCCGGCTGCGTCGACCTCGCCGCGAACCGCGACAACTGCGGCGCGTGCGGCAACCCGTGCGGCGCCGGTGAAGTGTGTCTCGGCGGCAGCTGCATCTTCGCGTGCCCGCTGGGGCAGACGGCGTGTCAGGGGCTCTGCGTCTCCACCGACCGCGACCGCTTCAACTGCGGCGGCTGCGGCGTCGAGTGTGGGCCGCAGGCGTGCGTCGGGGGCATGTGCGAGGCCTCGTGTGGACCGCCGCTGTTGCCGTGCGACGGCGGCCTGTGCATCGACCCGGCGAACGACCCCATGAACTGCGGCGGCTGCGGCATCGCGTGCACCGCGGTGAACAACGCCATCCCCAACTGTGAGACGGGCCTGTGCGGCCGCGGCGTGTGCCTGCCGGGCTTCGATGACTGCGACGGGCAAGACGTCAACGGCTGCGAGGCCGACCTCGGCGCTGACTCCAGCCACTGCGGGCGCTGCGGCACCGCGTGCAACTCGAGCGACTCGTGCCTCAGCGGCCGCTGCTGCGGCGCGCTGCCGGCCGGCACGTACCAGACGAGCTGCACCGGCTGTGAGGCGTGCGACGGCGTGCTGTCGTGCCTCTGCAACGACGCCGCGCAGAACCCGACGCCCGCGAGCATTTCGCTCCAGCCGCCGTGCGCGGCCGGTTACACCAACTGCAACGGAGTGCTCCTGTGCGACGGCTGCTGATGACTGACGCCGAGGGCGCGTCGAGGCTCCTCCTCTTCTGCGCGGCGCTCGCGGCGTGCGCGCCGGCCCCCACGTGCAACGACGGCGTGAAAAACGGCGAAGAGAGCGACGTCGACTGCGGAGGCGCCGTCTGTGCCGGCTGTGCGCAGGGCCTGACGTGCTTCGCGGCGACCGACTGCGCCAGCGGCCTCTGCGCGGGCCACACCTGCGCGGCCGGCGCGTGTCGCGATGGCCAGCGCAACGGCACGGAGACCGACATCGACTGTGGTGGTGACTGCGCGCCCTGCGCCGATGGCCTCGCGTGCGCGACACCCGACGACTGCGCCAGCGGCGTGTGCGCGAACGGCCAGTGCGCCGCGCCGAGCTGCACCGACCAGACGTTGAACGGCGCGGAGACCGACGTTGACTGTGGTGGCGCGTGCCCTCCGTGCGCGGTGGATGAAGGCTGCCTCCGGAACGCCGACTGCGTCACCGGCAGCTGCGTCGACGCGCGGTGTGTCAGCCCGTGCGCGGCCCCGTTCCTCGCGTGCACCGAGGGTTGCATCGACCCGCGCCTCGACGTCTTCAACTGCGGGGCGTGCGGCGTGGCGTGCGACTCCAGCCAGACGTGCGCGGGAGGCCAGTGCGTGCCCGCGTGCCCGGGTGGCACCACCGCGTGCGGGCCGGGGTGCGTCGACACCGCGCGCGACGCGTTGAACTGCGGCACCTGCGGCCACGCGTGCGCGCCCTCGGAAGACTGCGTCGGCGGTGCGTGCATGCTGGTCTGTCAGCCCGGGCTCACGCCGTGCGGCGGCCAGTGCGTCAACCCGATGGTCGACTCCGCGAACTGTGGCGCGTGCAACCAGCCGTGCGCGCCGGGGCTGGTGTGCAACGCCGGGCAGTGCGCGGCGACGTGTCAGGCGCCCACCGCCAGCTGCGGCGGCAACGCGTGCATCGACTTCGACCACGACCCCGACAACTGCGGAGGCTGCGGGCAGATGTGTTCGCCGGTCGCGAATGCCGACCGCGTGTGTCTGCCCGGCATGGTCTGCGCGCGCTCGCGTTGCTACCCGGGCACCGGCGACTGCAACGGCTGGTACCCCGACGGGTGCGAGGCGGTGTTCAGCAGCGACCCGATGAACTGCGGCGGCTGCGGCATCGTGTGCGGCGGCACGCAGAGCTGCGTCGGCGGCACCTGCACGTAGCGCTTCAGAAGTTGGTGAGGCGCACGCTGACGCCCAGCTGCCCACCGACGATGGGTGAGAACGTCAGCTGCGGCCCGACGGGCTTCGCGAACGCGCTGTCGTCGAACACCAGCCGCTTGAGCGCCACCAGCACGCCCATCAACTGCAGCGCGCCGGAGGTGATGAGCATCGCCTGGTCGTAGCCGCGCGTGTTCACCGCCATCGCCCACGCGCCCACCACCGGCGTGGAGTTCAGCAGCGGGTCGAAGCCCAGCGCCGGTGTCCCCAGCAGGCCGTCGCGCGCGCCGTTGAGCGCCAGCAGCATCTGCTCCCGGGTCTGCGGCACGTACCAGCCGGAGCCCAGCAGCCCGCCCACGTCGAGGCGCGCCGAGAGCGAGACGGTGGGCGTCGGCGACGCGGCGAGGGTGGTGACGAGGGCCAGGGCGAGCACGGGTCGGAGGGTGGTGGGCTGTTCAGCGTGCAGCGCGCTGCACAGCGGGTGTGTTGCCTGCGCCGCACGAGACGATCCACGCGGTCAGCGGTGGTGGTCGTAGAACCAGTCCCAATCGGGCACCGTCACGCTGGCGCTCGCGGTCAGCGCGGCGTGCTCCGCGTCACCCGTGCGATGGTACTCGCGGCAGAAGTCGCTGACGACGAAGCGGGCGACGCGGTCGCGCTCCACCGCGTCGAGGAACGGCAGCACCTGCGGGTGGCCCAACAAGCGATGCGGGCCCGGCGTGACGCGGCGGGTGCCCACCACGCGGCTCGCCGTCTTCAAGCAGCGGTGCAGCCAGCGCACGCCGTCAGGCGCATCGAGCAGCTTGCGCAGCAGTGACGCCATCAGCCCGCGGTCGAGGAACACGGTGTGCCGCACCCACGGCCGGTGATGCTCGGCGCGCGGGGTGATGCGTCGGTCACGCTGGAGGTGGTCCAACGCGTGGTCGCCGATGAGCCCGGTGGGCAGCACGCCGCGCAGGCTGTCGAGGCGCGTCTCCGGGGCGAGGTCTCGGGAACGCGCGGCCGCCCAGCGAATGAAGGGGTTCAGCTTGTCGGCGCGGCGGCGGTCCTGCACGACGGAGCGCAGCGTTCGCCAATGTCGCTCACCGAACTCGACGCCGTCGTCCCACGCCTCTGCAGCCGTGACGAGGTGACGCAGCGACGCACGCACCTCGTGGCGCGCCGCACGATGGATGTGCGTCCGGCGCCACGCGCTGCTGTGCGAGGTCGAGGGCAGAATCGAGCGCGCCATCTGCCGAGATTTCTGGTCGCCGTAGAGCATTCGGGAGCGGCAGACGCTGGAGTCACCGCGCGCCTGACGCTCCCTCGCGGCTCAGCGCCAGCCGACGCGGTTCCGCCCGGCGCGCTTGGCGTCGTACAGCGCCTCATCGGCGCGCGCGCGGAACGTCTCCACGCCCTCACCGGGCACGAACATCGTGCCGCCCATGGTGGTGGTGATGCGGATGCCCTGGCCGTTGCCCGGGTGCGGGAAGGCGCCGATGGCCTTGCGCAGCACCTCGGCCTTCTCCTTCGCGACCGACTCGGTGAGGTCGGCGAGCAGCACCACGAACTCATCGCCGCCGATGCGGCAGGGGAGGTCGGTGCGGCGCACCTTCTCGCGCAGGATCTTCCCCACCTCCGTCAGCACGAAGTCGCCCGCGGCGTGTCCCAGCGTGTCGTTCACCGGCTTGAAGTGGTCGAGGTCGAGGGCCAGCAGCGCCAGCCCCCGGCCGATGGCCGACGCGCGCTTCACGAACGACTCCAGCTCGGCGTCGAAGGCGCGCCGGTTGTACAGCCCGGTGAGGCCGTCGGTGCGCGCGGCCTCTTCTTCCTGGCTCAAGCGGCTGCGCGTGAAGTTGAGGCTCTCGATGGTGCGCTGCAGCTCCGCGTTCTGGTCGCGCAGCGTGCCGACCAGCGTGCGCTCGGCGTTGACGAGGAAGGCGGTGGTGCGGCGCACGAGCGTGAAGATGGCGCGCGGGTGTGAGGTGATCAGCGTCTCGATGCTGTGTTGATCCAGCTCCTGCAGCCGCGTGGGCTGCGTGGCGACGAGGGTCGCGCTGCGGAGGTGGCCGGGGTTGATGAACGAGAGCTCGCCGAACCAGCTCCCCGGGCCGTAGGTGCGCACCGTGGCGCCGCTGTGCAGCCGCGCCTCGCATTGCCCCTCGACGAGGAAGTACATCGAGTCACCCGGCGTGCCCTCGGAGACGACGACGTCTCCCGGTGCGTAGCGGCGCTCGGTGCCGGCACCGAAGATGGCGTCGACCTCCGCGTCAGTGAAGGCGTACAGCGGAGAGTCGGCGGGGAACGTCGAGCGCATCGACCCTCGAACATAGTTCGTTCACGGCGTGACTGCGCAGAGATGCTGCAGCACCGCTCCGAGGTGGGTCGGCGCGCAACGGACGTGCGCAGTGACGAAAGGCAGTCAGGCGCGTCTCTTCGGGCGCGCTCCTGCAAGCGCATGCTCCGTTGGGTGAAAAGTTGCGCCAGGCGCTCCTTTTTCCCCAGGCGAGCGCTCAGCTTCACGTGTTGGCCCGGGGTCGAGGGCTCGCTCGCGTCGAGCACCTCTCGATGTTCGCCCGTGCCCTCATCAAGGCAGCTTCCAGCTGTAGTTCGGGTTCGGCGTGCAGGTGCTCATCCCCGGGAGGTGGATCAACTGCCACGGCCCTTCTTGCGCGATGACCTCCACGCCCTGCGCGCCCTGGGTGATGACGTAGTTGAACCAGCCGTACTGGTGCGGCGTGCGCGGCATGTAGAGCGGCGCGTTGCGGTGCAGGTAGGTGAGGCCGCCGGTCCACGCGAGGTGCACGTCGACGCGCAGGCCGCACAGGTCGTCGCGTTGACTGGCCGCCATCATCAGCCTGTTCACCGGGCCGAAGTCGTTCCACGCGCTCGAGCCCGCGCGCTCCGGGTAGCTGCCGAGGTCGCCCATGGTGAGGTTGCGCGCCGTCGCGAACGAGTAGAGGACCGCCGCGCCCACCAGCGCCACGCCGAGGCGCGCCGGCGCCGGCGGCAACAGCGAGAGCGCCACGCCCAGCAGCGCGCACGCCACCGGGAGAATCGGCAGCATGAAGCGCAGCTCCTTGTGCGGCACCTGGAGGTGCAGCGCGACGAAGGCCGCCACCATGAAGAGCACCGCGGGCGCCCGGCGGAACGAGGCCAGCACCGCCACGCCCAGCGCCACCGTCACGCCCGGCATCGCCGAGAACAGCGCGCGGAAGTAGTAGCCCGCGTCGGCCACGCCCCACGCCGCGCCGCGGTTCTTGGTGATGTTCTCGTCGTAATAGACGAACGCCGAATGGAACCAGCCGCCGTACTTCGCGCGCGGCAGGTCGTGCCAGGCCGCGGCGTCCCACGCGCCGAAGAGCAGCGCCCAGACGCACAGCGTGCCGAAGAGCACCGCCAGCGGTTTCCACGCGCGCGTGCGGAGGCCGTGGACCGCGAAGACCAGCACGACCGCGAGGCACACCACGCCTGATTGCAGACGGAACAGGGTCGCTGCGCCCAGCAGGCTCGCGCCGATGATGAGGTCGCGCCCCTCACCCCCGCTCCGCGGACCCTCTCCCCGGGGGAGAGGGAACAGCAGCGCGAGCCCCCACACGATGCACACCGCCGCGAGGTTCTCGCTCATCGCGCGCGGAGCGAAATAGAGCGCCAGCGCGCACAGGCTCCACGCCGCCGCCGCCACGCTGGCCTCGAGTTCGCGCGCCTCGAAGCGCCGCGCCAACCGGTACACGCCCAGCGCCGCGACGCACGAGAGCGCCGAGAAGACCAGCTTGGTCAGGTGGATGTACGCGCCAGGGCTGGTCGCGCCGAAGAGCTTCGCCAGCCACAGCCAGATGGCCACGAACCCCGGCACCGCCCAGGTGCGCGCGCCGTCGAGGTACTCCCACGCCACCATGCCGTGGCCGAAGACCAGCCGGTGGGCGGGCTCGAACGACTGGTAGATTTCGTCGGGCCAGTTGATGCCCTCGTCGGTGAAGACGACGTACGCGCGGGCCGCGAAGCCGAGAAGGAGCGCGCCGAAGAGGATGAGTCGCGCCGGTCGTTCCCTTGGCCACATGGCGTGCGTGGGTTAGTGCACAATCGCTCCCGTGCCTACGACTCCGTCCGCGCTGTCCATCCCCATCTCGGCCCTGTTGGAAGACCAGCAATACGACCTGAAGCTGGAGCTCCTCGAGGGCCGTGAAGGCCTCGACCACCAGATTTCCTCGTCGCGCATCCAGAAGCCGGGCCTCGCGCTGACCGGCTTCACCGAGCACCTCCACACCGAGCGCATCCAGGTCTTCGGCAACACGGAGATCAGCTACCTGCGCACGCTGACCGAAGATCAACAGCGCGCGGTCATCAGCAAGCTCTTCGAGAGCACGCTCGCGTGCGTCATCGTCACCAAGAACCTCGAGATCCCCACGCCGTTGCAGGAGGGCTGCCGCAAGCACCGCCTCGCGCTGATGCGCACGCCGCTGATCAGCTCCGCGTTCATCTCGCAGGTGCAGAGCTTCCTCGAGGAGGCGCTGACCGCCACCGGGCAGCTCCACGGCGTGCTGGTCGACGTGTACGGCGTGGGCGTGCTGCTGCTGGGCAAGTCGGGCATCGGCAAGTCTGAAATCGCGCTCGACCTCATCATGCGCGGGCACCGGCTGGTGGCCGACGACATCGTCAACCTCACGCGCCGCGCGGGCGGCGACGTCTACGGCCACGGCAACGACCTCATCCAGCACCACATGGAGATCCGCGGCATCGGCATCCTCAACATCAAGGACCTCTTCGGCGTGGCCTCGGTGCGCGACCGCAAGAAGATCGAGCTCATCGTCGAGCTGGTCGAGTGGCAGCCGAACGTCGAATACGACCGCCTGGGCATCGACGAGAAGACGATGTCGCTGGTGGGCGCCGACACCATCATGTCGACGGTGCCGGTGCGCCCCGGCCGCAACATGACCACCATCATCGAGGTCGCCGCGCGCAACCACCTGCTCAAGCTGCGCGGCCACTACTCGGCGCAGGAGTTCGCGCAGAAGCTGACCCAGGCCATCTCGCGCACCTCGCCGCGGCCCTCGCAGCCGGGCGGCCCCGCGATGACGTTCAATGACGAAGAGGAGGTCGAGTGAAGAGCATCATCGTCATCACCGGCATGTCGGGGAGCGGGAAGACGACGGCGGTGCGCGCGCTCGAAGACGCGGGCTGGTTCTGCATCGACAACCTCCCGGCGCCGCTGCTGATGAAGGTGACCGAGCTCGGCGAGACCAAGGACAACCTCGCCTTCGTGGTCGACGTGCGCGAACAGCAGTTCTTGAAAGACGTGCCGGCGGTCATCGAAGACATGCGCCGCGCGGGCCACAAGGTCGACGTGCTGTTCCTCGACTCCAGCGACGACGTGCTGGCGCGCCGCTACTCCGAGACGCGCCGCCGCCACCCGCTCTCCGGCAGCGGCGGGGTGCCCGAGGGGCTCTCCAAGGAGCGCGACCTCCTGCGCCCGCTGCGCGACAGCGCGGAGCACGTCTTCGACACCTCGGCGCTCACCGTGCACGAGCTCCGCAAGCAGATAGGGCAGCGCTTCGGCACCACGCAGCAGGGCCTGGCGCTGACGGTGATGTCGTTCGGCTTCAAGTACAGCGTGCCGTCGAACGCCGACCTGGTGTTCGACGTGCGCTTCATGCCCAACCCGTACTTCGTGCCGGAGCTCAAGGCGCTGACCGGGAAGGACGAGCGCGTCGCCCGCTACGTGCTCGACCAGCCCGACGCGGCCACCTTCCTCGAGAAGACCGTCGAGCTGCTGGAGTTCCTCCTCCCGCGCTACCAGAGGGAGGGGAAGAGCTACGTCACCGTGGCCATCGGCTGCACCGGCGGCAAGCACCGCAGCGTGGCCATCGCCGCCGCGCTGGCGCAGCGCCTGGTGACCGCGGGCGTTTCGGCGCAGTTGCTCGACCGCGACATCGGCAAGGAGTGAGGCTGATCAACCCCGCGCGCCGGGGCGCTGTTCGACCGTGTCGCGCGAGCGTGACGTGCTACCTTTCGCGCGCTTCTGGCCGCACTTTTTCTCCCGGAAAACTCCAACCATGCTGCGTACCCGTCTCCTGCCCGCCTTCGTCGCGCTCGCGTTCGCCGCGTGCGGCCAGTCTGACTCCGCCCTGCGCGTCGAGGTCACGCTGGATGACGCCACGCCCTTCGCCACCGACTGCCTGCGGCTCAGCCTGCTCGACGCCGATGGCAACGCGCTGCCCGACGGCGTCGCCACCTTCGTCAAGCCGGCCAACGCCAGGGCCACGGTGGTGGTGCGCAAGCAGAGCGGCTGGCCCGACTCGATGACGGTGCGCGTGGAGGGCCTCGTGGGCCCGGCGCTGGCCGCGGGCCTCACCGCCGACGAGCGCGCGGCCGCCGAGAAGGCCCGCTGCGCCGACGTGGCCACCCTGCGCCTCAACGCGCGCGTCGAGAAGGCCAGCCAGAGCTTCCCCTCATCGGGCGTGAAGGACCTCAGCGTGGCGTTGAAGCGCGACTCGGGCGACACCGACCGCGACGCCGACGGGTACGCCTCGGTGGTGGGCGGCGTCGCCACGCGCGCCGACTGCGACGACGCGGTGAAGACCACCAACTACGGCCAGTCGCAGCAGTGCACCACCAACGCCGACAACGACTGCAACGACCTCCCCGGCTGCGATGACCCGACGTGCTTCGGCCTCGGGCTGTGCGCGACGCCCCCCACGAAGCTGGTGCTGGTCGACGGCGGCGTCTCCGGCGGGCTGATGGCCGACGGCAGCATCCCCACGCAGTTGAGCTACGCGTACATCCCCCTGGTGTACGAGCTGCAGCTGGCCAACGGCACGGCGCAGGGCGCGATTCGTGACACGCCGGTGGCGGTGACGGCGCCGGGCTTCCAGGTGCTGGAGCCGAGCTCCGGCCCCAACCCCGCGCTGCATGACGGGGGCTTCACCATCCCCGTTGGGCAGAAGCGCCTGGTCTTCTACGTGGCCAGCACCGAGCCGCAGCTGGCGACGTTGCCGGTGCGCCTCGACGCCGAGGTGAACACCAACCCCGCGAGCACCGGGACGCTCACCGTCACCACGCCCATCTCGCTGGAGCCGACGCCCGTCACCGCGGTGCGCTTCGTCTCGCCCAGCGTCAGCAGCCTCACGGTCAGCGACACGGTCTGCACGCCCGGCGTGATGACGATGGAGCTGGTCGACAGCGCGAACCGGCGCACGTTGGCCGGCACCGGCGGCACCGCGTTGACGATGGAGATCGATGGCGGCGCGGAGGGCGGGCCGTCGGGGCCGCTGCTCTTCACCGCCGGCAACGGCGCGATGCCGGTGGGCGCGACGGCGACCGTGCCGCAGGGCGCCGGGCAGCTGACCCTCACCGCGCGCGACACGCACGCCAACGACTACGAGGTGCGCGCGCGCCTGGTGGCCAACCCCAACGCGCTGGCGCTGACGTCGCTGGCCGTCACCGCCGACGTGCCGACGAAGGTGAGCTTCGACCCGCAGCCGCTCACCGTCACCACCGCCTCGCAGTGCGACGTGGCCACCGTGACGCTGCGCGACCGCTTCAACAACGCGTCGCCCGCGCGCGCGCCGTTGACGCTGGCGCTGGCGTCGTCGCGCACCGGCCTCGCCACGGGCAACGCGAATGACTGCGGCGCCTTGAGCGCGCTGGACTTCGCCACCGGCACCAGGGCGATGGCCTTCGGCGTCGACGCCACCACCTCGGGGCCCGGCGCCATCACCGTCACGCCCAGCGACTCCAGCATCGCGCCCGGTGCGCTGACGGTGAGCGTCGACCCCGGCCCGGCGACCAACGTCTCGCTGTCGGGCCCCGCGGTGAGCGCCACCGCGAACGCGTGCAGCACCAACGCGCTGTTGCTGACGGTGTACGACGCGCAGGGCAACGCCGCGCGCGCCCCGGCCGGCGGCGTGACGGTGTCGCTGGCGGAGCAGAACGGCACCGGCACCGACCTCGGCTTCTCGGCCAACGGCGCGTGCTCCGGGCTCTCGCCGTCGGTCCTCATCCCCGAAGACGCGGGCAGCGCGCAGGTCTTCTTCAAGGGCACGCTGGCGCGCAGCGCCTTCACGGTGGGCATCACCGGCGCCTCACCGCTGACGCCCAGCGGCAGCCCCGTGCCGGGGAACTCCATCATCCCCGCCACGCCGTCGCGCCTCGCGTGGACCGGCGCCGACGCCGGCACCACCCAGGCCGGTGACTGCACGCCCGCCGACTACCGGCTGACGTTGACCGACGACTACAACAACCCCACCACGCTCGGCGCGCCGCTGACCATCACCGTGACCTCGACGCCGATGGCGGGAGTGCAGGTGACGACGACGCCGCCCACCAACCGCGGGCCCAGCGTGCTGCTCCCGGGGAACCAGCAGTCGGTCAACTTTGCCGCGTGCGGGCAGGTCACCAACAGCTACGCGCTCTCGGCCGGCAGCGGCACCTACAACGCCACCGGCACCGTGGGCTTCACGGTGACGCCCTCGGCGCCGCACCTGGAGCTCAAGCCCCTCGACGGCGGCAGCACGGTGACGGCGGGCGCCTGCCACGCGATGGTGCTCTCGCAGCTCGACACCTTCGGCAACCCCGCGCCCGCGGGCGGCGCGTCGTTCCCCATCACCTGGCTGCCGGGCGCCTCGCAGCTCGACGTCTTCCCCAACGGCTGCTCCGGCGGCACGGTGAGCGCGGTGACGATGGCCGGCGCCTCCACCAACTTCAGCGTGCGCCCGAAGACCAAGGGCGCGCTGACGGTGAGCGCCGCGGCGGACGCGTCGGTGCAGTTGACGGTGCTGCCCGCGGGCTTCGACCACGTGGTGTTCGACGGCGGGAGCGCCTCGGTGCAGGCCGGCGTGTGCTCCAACGCGCTGCAGGTCGAAGCGCGGGACAGCTTCGACAACGCGCTCGACACCGGCACCTTCTCGATGGGCTCGACGCTGGCCAACGTCACGCTCTCCACTTCACCCGGGTGCAGCGGTGGCACGCCGACGCTGAGCCTCGGCCCGTCGGGCGCGCTCTATTTCCGCGGCACCGGCGTGGGCGCAGGCCAACTCGTCACCGACGCGGGGAGCGGCGCCTTCCCCTTCTCCATCACCGCCAACACCGCCTCGCGCATCGTGCTCGACGGCGGCGCGCGCACCGCGGTCGCCGGGAGCTGCGCGGGCCCGGTGACGGCCATCTTCACCGACGCCTTCGGCAACCCGACGACGGCCGGCCCGCTCGCGGTGACGCTCAGCTACGACGGCGGCCGCCCGCTGACCGGGCTCTCCACCATCTTCGCGCCGAGTTCCTGCGGCGTGGCCTCAGCCACCCTCAATGTCGGCCCCAACAGCTCGGGCTTCTCGTTCTTGTTGCAGAGCACGCTGGCCACCACCGCGCTCGACCTCACGGTGTCGGCTGGCCTCGACGGCGGTGACGTGCACCAGGGTTGGAGCATCACCGCCAAGCCGCCGGACCACGCCGACTGGGCTGACGCGGGCGCGCTCGACCTGCCGCGCTACCAGTGCACGCCTGCGGGCGACCTCGTGCTGCGCGACGAATACGGCAACGACGCGACGGGAACCTTCACGGCCATCCTTGGGTCGTCCGTCACGTCGCTGGGCATGGAGTTCTCCGGCGGCTCGGGGTGCCTCGATGCGGGCACCAACGTCGTGTTCAACAGCGGCGACCATGCGAAGCCCGTCTTCGTCGCGGCGGCGGGCAGCGGCTCCGGCAACATCTCGTTGTCCGGCAGCGGGCCGGGAAGCAGCGCCACGCCGACGCGCCCGGTCAGCGTCAGCGGCGCGCCCGGGCAGTTGACCCTCACCGTGCCCAACAGCGTCACCTTCGCAGAGCCTGGCGCGTGCCTGGACTTCACCGTCGGCCGCGGGCTCGCCAGCTTCGGCCGCACCGCCTTCACGGTGACGGCGGCGGATCCGGCGCTGACGCTGCACACCGACTCCGCGTGCGCGACCAATGCGGTGACCAGCGTGTCGGGCTTCATCAACAGCAGCGAACTCGCGTCGCTCACGCACGTGTACGTGCACGCGAAGTCGGTGCCCACCAGCGCGGCCTTCAACGTGCTGGTGAATGACGACTACGGCGGCGCCGACGGCGGCACCTACGCGTTGACGCTGTACCCGCTGGTGCGCACCGGCACGGTCTCGTTCGCCAACGGCGACGCGGTGGCCGGGAGCGCGCTGTCACCCGCGTTGCCCTCCGACACCGCGCGCTCCTTCCTGGTCTTCTCGACGCAGAGCCCGACCGGCGACGTGCGCTGCTACCTCGACGGCGGCGTGCAGTGCGACCGCGTCAGCACCACCGGCGCGGCCACCATCGCGTACCAGGTGATGTCGTTCGGCAAGGGCTTCGCGGCGGGCGGCGTCAGCGTGCGGCAGCTCACCGGGCAGTTCACCGCGGCCGACAGCTCCGTGGCGCTGGGCGCGACGGTCGACGCGGGCAGCTCGTTCTTGCTGTTCTCGTCGAGCAACGGCGCCACCACCGACAGCTCCTCGTACGCGACGGCGAAGCTGCAGGCCAACGGCTCGCAGCTGCAGCTGCAGAGCGTCGACGGCGGCGTCATCTCGTACGCGGCGCAGGTGGTCAGCGTGGCGGGCGCGCAGGTCAGCCGCGGCGAGCTGACGATGGCCGCGGGCAGCACCTCCGCCTCCGTCGGCGCGCCGTCGGGGAGCCCCTTCCTCCTCTACAGCACGCGCGCGGTGGGCGACGCGGGCACGGTCTGCTCCGAGAACGTGCGCGGCGCGCTGCTGGGCGGCAACTTCGTCTTCACGCGCGGCGCGGGCGACGCGGGCTGCACCGACACCACCCTCGCCATCGCGTGGCAGGGCGTGACGTTGCCGACGTCGGCCAACGCCTTCGTGACGTCGTTCGACGGCGGCCTCGAGGGCCTCAACAGCGACAC
>CAMLFP010000125.1 GCA_946479335.1 uncultured Archangium sp. | reverse complement strand
CGCGGTGGCGCCGGCGGGCGGCTCGACCGGCGCGAGCACCGGCGGCGCGGCCTGCACCACCGGCGCGGGAGGAGGCGGCGGCGGCGCGGCGGGTTTCGGCACCGCGACGCCGTTCTTCTGCATCACCTCGAGCGTCTCGCCGTCTTGCGGATCAGCCTCGTAGGCCTTGAGCAGCGTGTCCTTGCCGGTGGCTTCGCCGCCCTTGATCTGCAGCGCGCCCAGCATGCGCAGCGCGGCCTTGTCGTTGGGCGAGACCTGCACCGCGCCCTGGAGCTCCTCGATGGCCTTCTTGTCTTTGCCCTGCTCGGCGTAGACGCGCGCGAGGAGCACGCGGGGGTCGGCGATCTGCGGGTGGGCCTTCACGCCCTTCTTGCAGACCACCATCGCTTCCATGAAGCGGCCCATGCCGAGGTAGGCCTCGGCCAGCGGCTTGTAGGCCTCCGACGCGGGGTCCGTCGCAAAAGCATGTTCAAGTTTGGCGAGCTCGGCCGGGCTCAACGTCTTCGTCGCGGGAGGCATCAGAGAGGTCGATTTTGTGACACCGCCCCCTCCGCGCGTCAAATGTCTATTCGAGGGCGAAATCGTTCCTTGACAGTACGCGGCTGGAAATCGTAGTCAGCCGCCGCCGTTCAAGCCGTCAACAGCGTGGATACCGTTTGGGGGTGTAGCTCAGTTGGGAGAGCGTCGCGTTCGCAATGCGAAGGTCATCGGTTCGATCCCGTTCACCTCCACAAACAAAAAAACCCGCTTCTCGAAAGAGGAGCGGGTTTTTCTTTGGGCCCGACGAGCGCCTTCAGCTCACAGCACGGGGCCGGCGAGCAGCTGCTCGAGCGCGGTCATCGGCTTGCGCTCCTCGGGAGCGGCCTGCACCACCGGCGCCGGCGCCTCGACCACCGGCTCACGGGCCGCCGCCTCGGCTTCGGCCTTCTTCTTCGACGCGCCACTGCGGCAGGTGCGGCACCACGGCTGATTGCGGATCGCCCCGTCGGCCATCTTGCGCAGGCCGAACATCGCCAGCGGCTTCATCGACTTGCACTTGAGGCACATCATGGTGATCAGCACCTCGTTGCCGTCGGCGTCGTAGACCGCTGACTTCCGGCGCTTGCGCGGCTCCTTCGGGGCGTCGGCAGCGGGCTCCGCGGGCGCTGCGATCGGCGTCAGGTTCGGCGTGACTTTGTAGAGCATGTGATCCCCTCGGCAGGCTGGGAGGCCGATTTACCGGCCTGAGATCAACAATGTACGCAGGTACGACCTCCACATGCAACGGGGCATGTCACGTATTGTCACGTCACTGGTGGGCGTCGGGCGCGGCGCAGGTCTCGCCGGTGTCGACGAAGCTGAGGCGGGTCGGCTTCGGCGCCTTGAACGAGCTCTTCTTCGCCTGCCAGTACGCGATGAGGTCGTCGCGCACGTTGGTGCCGCGGTTCTCCTGGAGGTCGATCTGCGACTTCTCCAGCGTCGCCAGCGCGGGGCCCAACCCGTCGCCGCCGCGCGCGAGGAAGTCGGGCATCACCACGCGGTACCGCTTCTTCGGGTCGAGCTTCTTGCCGCCGGGCAGCGAGAACGACAGCAGCCGGTCGCTGACCAGACACTTCTTGAGCTTCACCTCGAGCCCCGAGACCTGGAACGCGCCCTTGCGAGCGCCGTACGCGGCGTTGAGCATGCGGCCCAGCTGCTCCGCGTTCACCGTCACCACGGCCACCGTGTTGTCGAAGGGGATGACCTCGTACACCGCGCCGTAGGTCAGCGGCCCGGCGCGCAGGTCGGCGCGGAAGCCGCCGGGGTTCATCAGCGCGACGTCGGCGTTGGCCACCCCGCGCAGCCCGTCGGAGAAGACGTCGCCCAGCGCGCTCTCCTTCTCGTACGCGCGCACGAGGTCTTCGGGCACATCGAGGCCGAGCGGCTTGTGCTGGAGCTCATCGACCGCGGCCTCGGCCGGCGCGAGCAACGCCAGCACGTCGGCGTCGGGGGTCACCGGGGCGCCGCGGAAGGTGGCGACGACGGGCTTCACCTCGGCCGCGCGCGCCTTGAGCTTCTTCACGTCGCAGCTGTGGCTCGCCTCGTCCCACGTCTCGCAGACCTCGGTCGCGGGCGTGATGACGGTCTGGTCGGCGAGCACCTTCTTCGTCACCGGGTCGACGGAGAGGTCGATGACGCCGAACGCGCGCCCGAAGGAGTAGCTCTCGATGACCGGCGTGCCATTGATGAAGTGGCCGAGCAGCGCGTGGCTGTGACCGGCGACCACCGCGTCGAGCGTGCCCTGCGGCAGCGCGTTCATCATGCCGAACACCTCGCCCACGTCTTCGTCGCAGCCGGTCAGCTCGTGCGGGTGCGCCGCGCTGGGGCACCGGCCGCCGGCGTGCATCACCGCGATGACCACGTCTGCGCCGCGCGCGCGGAGCCGCTGTGACGCCGCCTTCGCTTCATCGGCCAGCGGCGCGAAGCGCAGCGTCGCCACGTTGATGGGCGTGGTGACGGTCGGCGTCTGCGGCGTGGTCAGCCCGACGATGCCGATCTTCACCCCCTTGCGCTCGATGAGCACCGTGCCATCGCCCGGCAACCACGACGGCCGCGCGTCGCTCGCGGCCTCGTAGATGTTCGCGGAGAGGATCGGGAACTTCGCCTGCGCGATGCGGGCCTTGAGCGCGCCGAACGGATCAGGCGCGTCTTTCGTGGCGACGGGCGCGGGGCCGACGGGGCCGTAGTCGAACTCGTGGTTGCCGACCGACGCGGCGTCGTACCCGAGGGCGTTGAAGATCTCGACGATGACGCGGCCCTCCGAGAGGTTGGAGACCAGCGTGCCCTGGAACATGTCACCGGCGTCGACCAGCACCACGCCGCCCGGGTTGTCGGCGCGCAGCGCCTTCACGTACGACGCGAACGCCGCGAGCCCACCGAAGCGCACTTCACCTCCGGGGAACTTCTCGCTCTGCGCCGCCGCCCAGCCATGCACGTCGTTGGTGCCGATGAGGGTGATGCGCACCGGCTCCGGCGGCTTCGCGACGGGGGCAACACCCACCGGCTCCGGGCGCGTCGCCTCGCGCGGGGTCTGACAGGCACAAACGAGGAGACACAGGAGCGAGACAGCGAGCTTCGTCATCGGGGGGCGGCGAACCAACCACAGCGAGTGCAGCGCGGGAAGCGGTGTCGAAATGCGCCCGGTCGAAACGATGGGCGCGCACGCGCGAACGAAACACGCGCGACGAGCGCACCCGCGAGCGGCCGAGCGTCCACGGTGCACACGTGCCGTTCCTGCGAGCGGCGATGATCAGCGCGAGCGACGGGTGTCTTCCGCGGTTTCCCGACGACGGCGGCAGCGCAGCAACGCCAGCACCGCAGGCAAAAGCAGCAGCGGCGTGCCGACGCTGCACGACGGGTTCAGCGGCACCGACGGTCCCCCACCCGGAACGGTTCCCGGGCCGGAGGGACCACTGCTCCCGCCGTCGGTGCCGCCGGGCGTGCCTCCATCAACCGCGGGGCTCACCAGCTGCAGCGCCACGAGCGCGTCGTTGAGGTCGACGATTTTGTAGTTCGCGGTCGCGCTGTCTTGCAGCACGAGCCACGCGTTGTTCGACGCGACGTACTTCGGCGTCACCGTCGCGGAGCCGTTCTTCACCGTCAGCGTGCCGATGAACGCGGGCGTGCCGCTCACCCGGTGCACGTAGACGCGGCTGTCGCTCGACGACGCGATGAACGCGTAGCCCGCGTTGCCCACCGCCACCATCGTCAGCCCGTCGGCAGACCCCACGTGGTCGGAGACGACGGTGGTGACCGCGCCGGAGCCGTCGACCGCCACCACCGCGCCGGTGATGGTCGCGTAGAGCGCGCCGTTGCCCCACGCGAGCCCGCGCGGCACCGCAGGCAGGGTGACGTCAGGCAGCGCGGCGCCTCCGAAGCGGTAGCTGAAGAGCGTGGTCCCTCCCGAGTTGGCGAACACCGCGAGGTTGCCGCTGCCGTCGTCTCCGAGCGCGACCATCGACACCGAGGCCAACTGAATCGTCGCGACGCCGCCGTCGGGCGCGAGCATCGGCGTCTGGTCGGCTTCGTTGAAGAAGAGCAACCCCGCGTTGGGCGCCGCCACCGCCAGCACGCCGCGCGAGATGTCGGCCGAGCGGGTGAGCCCCGTGATGACGGTGTTCCTCCACGCGCCGGTGAGCTCGTACGCGTAGAAGCCGTTCTGCGCGCCGTCGGTGCCGATGACGTACGTGCCGACCGCCGGGTCTTCGGCGACGAACGACGGCACCACCGTTGTCTGCGCGCGGGCGTCGACGGTGACGTCGACCTGCGCCGCCGCCGTGGAGGCCCACAGCGCGACGCCGAGCATCAACTCACGGCGGGCACGCATGGTTCGTGCAGACATTTCCGCTCGCACAGCGCAGCCCAACACAGTCGTCGTCTTCACAGTCGGTCTCTCCGTCGCCGTCTTCGTCGCGCCCATCATCACACTGATGCTCCGGGGGGAAACACCCGCGCTGCGGGCTGCCGTCCCACCCGGCGTCGGGCGTCCCCGCGTCTGCGGCACCCGCGTCGAGGTCGCCAGCATCCACATCACCGGCATCGGCGATTCCGGCATCCACCTCACCCGCATCCGTGACGCCGGCGTCGACATCACCCGCATCGGCGACTCCGGCATCCACCTCACCCGCATCGGCGACGCCGGCGTCGACGTCACCCGCATCGGGGATCAGCGTGCCGCCGTCGAAGAAGCGGAAGCCGCAGTGCCACGCGGGCGGCGTCGACGTGTCACAGACCAGCCCGAGGCACGCGACGTCTTCGCAGTCACGCTGGCCGTTGTTGTCGTTGTCGACGTGGTCTTCGCAGTTCGACTCCACGCACGCGCTCGCGCGGCAGTTCGTGCCTTGCGCGCAGATGACGCCGCACGCGCCGCAGTTCGACTCATCGGAGGTCAGGTCGAAGGTCTCATCGACCTCTCCGTCGCAGTCGTTGTCGATGGAGTCGCAGCGCTCGGTGACCGGCTCGACGGTCGACTGACACACCACCTGCCCCAGCACGCACGCCTGCGCGCCGGTGGCGCACGCCCCGGGCTCCGCGGCGGTGCACGCGTCATCTTTCCCGGGGAAGGCCTCATCGACGCGGCCGTCGCAGTTGTCATCGGCGCCGTTGCACGTCTCGGCGTCGTTGCACTCGTTGGTCGTGTAGCAGAGCCCGCCTCCCGCGAATTGCGGCACGCAGTGGAAGCCGTCGCCGCAGTCGGGGTCGGTGGTGCACGAGAAGCGCGCGTGGAGGTCGAGCTGCACGCACGCGGCGAAGAGAAAGAGTGGAAGGAGCTTCTTCAAAACGCACCTCCGACGCTGAGGCCGCCGCCCGAGGGGCCCGCGAGGGGCGCCACCGTCACCGACGACTTCGGAGCGCTGGTGCCCGACACGATGCCCACCACCACCGCGCTGATGGCGGCCGCGCCCGCGACGCCGAACGCGACATCAGCGATGAGCGCGTTGCGGTTCTGCTCGAGCGCCGTCTTGCGCGTGCCGGCGTAGGTCTGCGTCGCCGCGTCGTACCCACCGCGCAGGCTGTCTTCCTGCTTGCGCGCGACGATGCCGAAGCCGAGGCCCAGGCCGCCGGCCGCCACCGCGACGCCGCCCAGCACCCAGGTCGCCGGAGAGACGGACACCACCTCCGCCGCTTCTTCCACCTTCTTGCCCGGGGTTGCCGCCGCGACCGGCGCGTCAGGCAGCTCGCCCGGCTTGAGCAGGAGCTGCAGCGCTTCGCGCGTCTCCTGGTTCGCCTCGACGTTCACCAGCCGCGTGGTGGAGAGGTACCTGTTCCGCTCGCCGCGCACCTCGTACTTGCCGGGCTTGAGGCGCAGCGAGACCTCGCCCGTGCCCTGCAGCGCGCCGTTCAGGAACAGGCGGGCGTCGGGCACGTTGCTGGTCAACACCAGCGTGCCGCGCGCCTCGCTCTCGCCGCGCAGCAACGGCGGCACCGCCTGCTCCACGTCTTTCTGGAAGCGCCGCGCCGCGATGAGGATGGGGCGGTCGACATCGGCGATGACGCGCCCGGCCTCCACGTCGACCAGCCACAGCTTGAGCAGGTAGTTCTTCTCGTCGCGCCCGAGGCTGCCCACCACCGCGCGGTTGAAGCCCTTCCCGCGCAGCGCCGACGAGGTGCACAGGCCGTCGCCTCCACACTTCTTGAGCGCCTCCCAGGCGGCCGCCTCGAAGCCCGCGCGCAGCGCCTGCGGGCCCACCACGTCGTAGCCCTGGGCCTTCGCCTCGACCTCCAGCGCGTGGGTGACCTGCATCGACAGGCCCATCAGCTCCGGGGAGTCGAGTTCGATGACGGCGAGTTTCGGCGGCGCGGCGAGCGTCAGCAGGAGAAGCGAAAGCACGCGGGCCACCATAGTCGAACCCGCACCGGGCGCACCTTTCGCCCGTCAGTGACTTGACTATTGACCATCTGGTCAATACTACTGACCACAAGGTCAATAACCATGTCAGGCAAACGCAAGCAGTTGGACGAGCGTCGCAGCGAGCTGGTGGCCGCAGCGCGCGCGGTGGCGATGAGCGACGGGCTGGAGCAGCTCACGGGGCGGAAGGTCGCGGCGAAGGCCGGGCTGTCGAGCGGGCTGGTGTTCTTCCACTTCGAGACGCGCGAGGCGCTGCTGGAAGCGGTGCTCGACTCGCTCATCGAAGACATCTTCGGCGGGCTGACGACGCCCGAGGGTGCGGGCACGCCGGAGCAGCGGCTCCTGTCATTTCTGCAGCAGCGCTTCGAGCGGCTGCGCACCGAGCGCCGGCAGGTGGAGCTGTTCATCGACTTCTGGGTGCTGGGGTTGCGCAACGCGAGCATCCGCAAGCGGATCCGCGCGGGGCTGGAGCGCTACCGCGACGCCGTGCGCCCGGTGGGTGACGAGCTGGCGCGCACCCGCAGCGGGCTGACCGGCGACGGGCTCGCGCAGCTGGCGGTGAGCTTCATCCTCGGGTCGGCGCTGCAGTTCGCGATGGAGCCCGGCCGCCCCGACCCCGAGGCGCTGGTGGGCAGCGTGCGCGGCCTGCTGTTTCCCCAGGTGAAGAAGGCGTGACGATGATGCGACTGCTCCGCGATGTGAAGAAGGTGCTCTGGTACGACCTCTCGTTGTTCCACGGGCGGCGTCGCCTGTTGCTGGCGTGCCTCGGCGTGATGCTGGTGCCGGCGGCGTACGCGACCATCTACCTGAGCTCCACGTGGGACCCGTACAGCAAGGTGAGCCAGCTGCCGGTGGCGGTGGTGAACCTGGACCAGCCCGTGGAGCTGCGCGGGCACCACGTGGAGGTCGGCGCGTCGATGCTCGCGGGCCTGGAGGCGAAGCACGCCTTCACCTCGCGCGTGGTGAACAGCGAAGCCGAGGCGCGGCAACTGGTGAGCGAGGGCACGGTGGCCTTCGCGCTCATCATCCCGCCGACGTTGAGCGCCTCGGCGATGGAGGCCTCCTCGCAGACGCCGGCGCGCATCCGCGTCATCTATTCAGAGGGCAACAACTTCATGGGCGCCACCGTGGCGCGGCGCTTCGCCGACGAGCTGACGCGCAGCGCGAACGAGTCGCTCAACACGCAGCGCTGGGCGGAGGTGCTGCACACCGTCGATTCCTCGCGCGGCAGCTTCGAGAGGTTGAAAGACGGCGTGGGTCGCCTGCGTGAAGGCGCGGGGCGGCTCGATGAGGGGCTGGGCCAGGCGCGCGACGGCGCGACGAAGCTGGCGCAGGGCAGCGCGCGCGCGAAGGACGGCGCCGAGAAGCTCGACGACGGCGCGCACCGGGTGGCCGACGCGACGCAGAAGTTGACCGACGGCGTGAGCAAACTCGGTGGAGGGCTGCGGCAGCTGCGCGACGCGCTCCCGGCCGACGAGAAGCTGGCGAAGTTGAACGATGGCGCGCGGCAGGTCGCTGAAGGCCAGCAGCAGCTCACCGCGGGCCTCGACAAGCTCGCCGCCGGCACCACCAAGCTGAAGGACGGTACGAAAGACATTCCCCTCGTCGGCGGGAAGATCGCGGCGGGCGCGGGGCAGCTCGAGGCGGGCGCTCGCCAGGCGCGCGACGGCAGCGAGAAGCTCGCGAACGGCGGCGCGCAGGTGGCCGACGGCGTCACCGCGTTGACGACGGGCGTCTCGAAGCTGGGCGCCGGGGTGCGGTTGATGGCTGACAAGCTCCCGGCCGACGAGCAGCTCGCGCAGCTGGCCGCCGGCAGCGCGCGGGTCGCCGAGGGCACCGGTGCGTTGAACGCCGGGCTCGGTGCGCTGAGCGGCGGCACGCGTCAGTTGGAGAACGGGCTGGTCAAGTTGAGCGACGGCGCCTCGCAGCTCTCCACGGGGCTGCAGACGCTCGAGGCCGCGCTCCCGGCATCGGTCGACGGCCTGCGCGGTGACGCGAAGGGCCTCGCCGCGTCGATTCAACCGGAGCTGGAGCCGCTCACCACCGTCGGCGCCTACGGCAACTCGATGGTGCCGTACTTCCTCGGGCTGTCGCTGTGGGTCGGCGTGGTGATGATGGGCTTCATCTTTCAACTGCGCTGGTTCCCGCAGCGGGTGCGGCACGTGAAGCGCCTCGCGTTGGTGCTGGGCCGCCTGGCGATGCCGCTCGTCTTCGTGCTGGGGCAGGCGACGCTGCTCTCGCTGGCGCTCACCTTCGTGGTCGGCGCCACCGTGCCCAGCTTCTGGAAGCTGTGGCTCATCGCGCTGGTCACCTCCACCGTCTTCCTCTCGGTGCTGGTGATGCTCATCGGCCTCTTCGGCGACGTGGGGAAGGTCATCGCGCTGCTCTTCCTCGTGTTCCAGATGGGCGCGAGCGGCGGCGTCTTCCCGCTGGCGATGACCAGCAGCTTCTTCCGCGCGGCGAACCCCTTCGTGCCCTTCTCATGGGTGCTCACCGCGGCGCGCGCGGCGCTCTTCGGCGCATACGGGGGCCACTGGGTGCAACCGCTGCTGGTGCTGCTCGGCTTCGGAGGCGCATCAATTGCGCTCACCGCCACCCTCGCCCGCTGGAAGTTCGTGCCCCGCTGGCGTTTTACCCCGCTGATGGACGTGTGATTTCAGCTGGTTGAACGGCTCATTCACTTACGAACGTTACAGCCTTGCTGCAGCGCAAATTCCGCGTGCATCCTCCCGGAGCCGCTTTTTTCCACGGGGGAAACACATGGAACATCTTCGACGCGTCGGTCTCCTGCTCCTTGCTGTCTCCGCCTGCAGCCCGCCGACGGCCGACCCCTGCGAGGCGGTCAACTGCGGCGGCGATGGCCACTGCGCGTCACACGCGGGCGTCGCGGAGTGCGTGTGCAACGCGGGCTTCCACGCTGACGCGTTGAAGTGCGTAGCCGACCCCGCGAGCGGCGGAGGCGCGGGGTCCACCGGCGGCGGCGCGGGCGCGACGGGCGGCGGCGCGGCGACGACCGGCGGCGGCGCGGGCGTCACGGGTGGCGGCGCCGCGACGTCGGGCGGCGGGACCGGCGCGGGCGCCTGCGAAGGAAACCCCTGCGCGGCGCTGGGCCGCATGTGCACCGAGAACGGCGGCGTCGCGGTCTGCACCTGCCCCGCCGGCTTCGCCGACTTCGGCACCGGGTGCGTGGCGCTCGACGCGTGCGCCGGCAACCCGTGCACGCAGCCCAACCAGAACGCGTGCCTGCTCACCGCCGACGGCGGCGCGGAGTGCCTGTGCAACCCCGGCTTCGAGGCGGGCGCCGGCGGCTGCCAGACGGCGCAGTCGGTGTGCATGGCGACGCCGCATGCCCTGACGGGCGATGACGCCTTCGAGCCCGACGAGTGCCCGGCGACGTCACCGCTGTACGCCGCGCCGATGAGCCACACGCTGACCGCGGGCGACGTCGACTGGGTGCACGTCTCGTCGGCGCCGCTGCAGATCCTCCGGGCGAGCATCACCGGCTCCAGCACGCCGCTGGAGTTCGACGCGTACGAGAGCAACGCGGCCACCTCGCTGGGGAGCGACCGCACCGGCCTCACCAACCCGACGCTGCTCTTCAGCCCCGGCAACGCGCTGAGCTACCTGCGCGTGCGCGCGAGCGTGGGCACCGACCAGGGGCCGTACACGCTGAGCATCACCGACGCCGGCTTCGACGACTACGCCAACACCGCCGCCACCGCGGGCACCGGCACGGAGGTCGACGGGCAGCTCGACTACGAAGGCGACATCGACGTGGTGAACGTACCCGTCACCGCCGGCCACAAGTACGCGTTCTACCGGCAGTACTCGCTCAACGCCGCGATGCAGGGCGACCTCTTCGCGGCCGACGGCGTGACGGTACTGCGCACGGCGACCTCCACCAGCCCGGAGACGCAGTACGTGCACGCCGCGAGCACCGGCACGCTGGTGCTGACGGCGCGCGCGCGGGTGATGGGCACTGCGTCGGGGTCTTACGACTTCGGTCTGGCGGACTACGGCGTCGACGACCACGGCGACACGCTCGCGGAGGCCACGCCGCTGACGCCGTCGGCCACGCCCGCCAGCGGCTCGCTGGAGCGCAGCGACGACATCGACGTCTTCACCTTCGACGTCACCGCCGGGCACATCTTCGTGTTCACCTGCCGGCCCACCACGAGCAGCGGCAGCTGCGTCATCTCGGTGCGCGACCCGTCGGGCACGGTGGTGGCGTCGCAGAGCTACACCGGAGGGACGGCCCTCTCGTTCCTCGCGGCGAGCACCGGCACGTACAACCTGTCCATCTCCGACTACGGCAGCTTCTACGGCGACTACACGTACCAGCTCGAAGACCTGCCGGGAGACGACTACTCGGCGACGGTGGGGACGCCCGTCGTCGACGGCGGCATCAGCGGGCGCATCGAGCTCGCCGCCGACAGCGACCTCTTCACCTTCGAGGGCACCGCCGGCTCGGCGTACCAGCTCACCTGCGTCTCCAACCCGGTGAACCTGTGCCAGATGACGGTGCGCGACGGCTCCGGCACGCAGCTCTTCAGCGACTACGCCAGCAGCACCATGCGGGCGCCGACGACGGGCACCTACAGCGTGGAGGTGCACGGCTACGGCGCGCAGCTCTTCACCTACGCGCTCAGCGTGCAGTCAGCGCCGGGCGACGACTACGGAGACACGCTCGCGACGTCGACGCCGCTGACGCCGGGCACACCCATCGCCGGCGCCATCAACTTCCGCGACGACGTCGACTCGTTCACCGTCGCGCTCACCGCGGGGCACGTGTACCAGGCGAGCTGCACCGGGGGTTACCAGGCGTGCGCGCTCACCGCGTACGACAGCACCGGCACGGTGCAGGCCACCGGCAACCCGTCGCTGCTGGTGCTGCCCAGCACCTCGGCGACCTGGCGCTTCACGGTGGCGGGCTACCAGACGAACAGCACCGGCGCGTACCAGCTCACGGTGGTCGACCAGGGCACCGACGACCACGCCAACACCACCGCCGGCGCGACGCCGCTGACCCTCGGCTCGCCCAGCAACGGCAACATCCAGTACTCCGGAGACGCCGACGTCTTCAGCTTCGCGGGCGTGGCGGCGCACATCTACCGGGCGAGCTGCACGCCGGGCAGCGCCAACGTGTGCAACCTCGCGGTGCGCGACGCGAGCAACACCGTGCTGGGCCAGGTGACGGGCGCCGGAGCGACGCAGGTGCTGGTGAAGGCGCCGGCCACCGGCACGCTGACGGTGCAGGTCTACGCCTACGGCGCGCTGGGCACCTACGCGCTCACGGTGACGGACGAGGGGGCCGACGACTTCCCCGACACGGTGGCCACCGCGATGCCCATCACCCTGGGCACCGGGCAGCCGGCGCAGATCAACTACCAGGGCGACCGCGACGTGCTGGCCTTCACCACCGTCGCCGGCCATGTGCATCGCGTGACCTGCTCGACCTCGGTCTCCGGGCTGTGCGACCTCGTACTGCGCAACCAGTCGAACCAGACGGTGACGGGCACGGGCACCACGCGCCTCTTCTCCACCACGGCCGCAGAGAGCTGGACCGTCGACTTCGGCGCCACCAGCACGCAGACGGGCGCGTACAGCTTCCAGGTGAGCGACCTGGGGCCCGACGACTTCCCCAACTCCTCGGCGAGCGCACCGCTGGTGACGCCGGGCGGCCAGAGCGGCTCGCTGCAGTACCCCGGCGACGTCGACGTGGTGCGCTTCGCGGTGACCGCCGGGCAGTGGTACCAGTTCAACGCCAGCGGCGTGCCCGCGAACTTCGCGATGACCATCGCCGACGGCAGCGGCGTCACCGTGAAGACGGGCACCAGCAGCGCGGGCTTCCTCGCCACCGGCTCCGGCACCTACTCGCTGGCGGTCACCAGCAGCAGCGCGACCGGCGCGTGGGCCGTCACCTTCAGCTCGGGGAGCGACGACTTCCCCAACACCATCTCCGGCGCGCCGGCGTTCGCCGCGGGGGCGACGGTCACCGGCGCGCTCGACTACGCGGGCGACGTCGATGTGCTGACCTTCGCGGTGACCGCCGGCCGCTGGTACACCTTCACCACCGACAGCGCGCCGGCGGGCTTCGTGACGACGCTGCGCAACTCCAGCGGCGCCACCATCTCCACCAGCGGCAGCTTCCTCGCGACGGCGACCGAGACCTGCTCGGTGCAGGTCAGCAGCGCCACGGCCACCGGCGCGTGGAGCCTCACGGAGCTGGACGGCGCCGACGACGCGCCCAACCTGCCGACGGGCGCGCCGGCGCTGACGGTGGGCCAGGTGCGCAACGGCCGCATCGAGTACGTCAACGACGAAGACTGGTACGCGGTGACGTTGAGCGCGGGTACGACGGCCACCATCTCCACCACCGCCACGGTGACGATGCTCTGGTACCTCTACAACGGCGACGGCACCACGCAGCCCTCGGGGCAGAGCGGCTGGTTCACCTCGTCGGCCACCTTCACGCCGAGCGCTTCGGGCACGTACTACCTGCGCGTGCGCGCGTCGGGCGGCGCGCCGGGTGACTACACGGTGGTGGTCAACCAGTAGCCGTCAGGTGATGGCGGGGAGCAGCCCGGCGACCGACAACGCGCGCGCGACCTGCCTGCGCAGCTTCGCGCCGTCGGTCGAGGTCAGCACCAGGCCCATCACCAGGCGCTGCACGGCCATCACGTCGCCCGCGCGGAGCTCGCGCGCCACCAGCCCTGCCCGCTGGGCGCGCTTGAGGGCCTTCGCGAGCAACTGCTTCAAGCGGCGCTCACCGTCGTAGTCGGGGAGGTTCCGCCGCGCGTCGATGACCATCTCGATGAAGGCGCGCTCGTTGATGGTCTTGTCGATGAGCAGCCGCCACAGCCGCTCGAAGGCGCGCGGGTCGTCGTCATCGGCGAGCGCGTCGAACTCCGCCCAGTTGGCCTCGAAGGCCGCGAAGGCGATGGCCAGCCGCGACGAGAAGTGCCGGTAGAGCACGCCCTGCCCGACGCCCGCCCTCTTCGCGATGGCCGAGAGCGGCGCGTGGAAGCCGCGCTCCGAGAACACCTGCCGCGCCGCGGCGAGGAGCGCGGCGCGATTGTCTCCCGCGGCCGCCGGCCCGCGATTTGCCCTGCGTTTGCGAGAAAACACGCGCCGCACCATACTCCGGACAACGTTGTCCGGTTACGTGATTCAAGGAGACTCCCTGATGCAATTCGACAAGACCTTCGACGTCGTGGTGGTGGGCAGTGGCGCGGCGGCGTTCGCGACGGCGCTC
>CAMLFP010000124.1 GCA_946479335.1 uncultured Archangium sp. | reverse complement strand
GTGTGGCAGGTGTTGCAGTCGCCGTCTGACTGCGGGCCCGCCATGGTGCGCGTGGCGCCGGTGGAGGTGACGACGCGCGCGCGCCAGGTCGCCGGCCGCGAGCTCAGGTTGCCGTAGAAGTTGCCGCTGGCGCCGAAGCTCATCTGCAGCAGCACGGTGTCGCTGTCAGCCGCGAGGATCTGCACCTTCCCGGTGACGGGGAGGCTGGGCGCGCAGAGGTCGTTCTCGTGCGGCGCGGCGAAGACGGTGCCCATGAAGGTGCGGATCTCTCCGAACTCGCTGAGCCCGCCGGGGTTCTGGTTGTTGAAGTTGTTGCCGCTGTGGCACGCGATGCACGCCAGGCCGGGCGCCATGGTGGAGCTCCCGTGCGCGTCTGCCGGCGTCGGCATGGGCTTGGTGGCGCCCGAGAGACACGTGTGGTCGGGCGGCCAGATTTTCCCGGCGTCGACGCTGTCGCACGAGCCCGCGGGCATGCCGGCGGCGACCCAGTTGGTCATCGCGTCGATGGCGCTCTGCGGCGCGCGGACCGAGGGCGGCATCATGTCGGTGGTGGCCTGCATGCGCGTGACGCTGCGCTGGCCGTAGCTCTGCGTCGCGTCGACGGCCGACGTCGCGAGGAAGTCTTCACGCGAGAGCAGGGTGACGGGCGCGCCGCCGCTGGGCGTGGGGCCGTGGCAGCTGACGCAGTTGTCGACCACCGCCTGCGCCACGTCGCAGGGGAGGCCCGTGAGCCCGCCGCCGTCGTACCCGGACCCTCCGCCGGTGCCGCCCGCGTCGATCGGCTCACACGAGCCCACGGGCATGCCCGCAGCGACCCAGTTGGCCATCACGTCGAGCTCGGCCTGCGCGAGGTGCACGCCGGGCGGCATGGTGCTGCTCATCGCCTCCATGCGCGTGACGCTGCGCTGCCCGTAGGTCTGCGTCGCGTCGGAGGCCGAGGCCTTCATGAAGTCGTCGCGCGAGAGCAGCGTGACGGGGGCGCCGCCGCTGGGCGTGGCGCCGTGGCAGCTGGCGCAGCGCGCGGCCACCAGCTCCGCGACGTCGCACGGGAGCCCGGTGGGCCCCTGGTTACCGCCGCCACCGCCGCCGGTGTTCCCCACGGCGATGGAGCCCTGACAGCCAGCGAGCGTTACGAGCAGAGCCGACGCGACGAGCAGAATCCGCATGCGGAAAGGACCTCGGCGCGGGTCCTTCGGCCACGCGCTACAGCGCGCACTGCCCGTTGCTCTGGCACGTGGCGCCGAAGTCGCAGTCGCCCACCACGCAGCCCTCGTTGCCGTCGGTACCGTCGGGCGGCAACGGGTGGAGTTCCACGAACTTGTCTTCACCTTCCACCACGCACAGCGACGCCTCGACGGGGCGCAGGCCACGCGCCTCGCCGTGCACGAGGTAGCACCCGGCGGGCACCACCCAGCGCAGGCCCTCCTGGGTGCGCGCGACGGGCAGGGGCGTGCCGGTGAGTTCGATGCTCACCTCGTAGAGGTGGAGGAACTCCGGGCCTTCGTACTCGACGGTGAGGAACGCCGCCGCGCCGCCCTCGAGGCTGCCCAGCTGCAGCACCTCGCCGCCGTTGACGGTGACCTGCTTGCGCTGCGCGTGCGTGCCGTTCATCACCAGGAACAGCTCGACGTCGCCCGCGGGGACGTCCTCGAGGTGGAAGAAGCCATCGGCGTCGGGGTGCGTGGAGAGCTCGGCGTGCCCGATGACGCTCACCAGCGCCTGCGCGTCGGCGTTCACCAGGCGGCCCGACAGCGCGCCGCGCGTGAAGGGCTCGTTCTGCAGCCCGCCGCAGCCGGCCAACGCACAGAGGAAGAGGAGCGCGCGCTTCACAGGCGGTACCCCACGGCGAGCCAGCCGCCCGCGAAGCCCAGCGGGCGCGTGACGCCATCGACGGAGAGGACAGTCAGCATCAGCTGTGCGTTCATCGACAGCTCCCAGTGCGTGGCCAACTTGAACCCGAGTCCCACCTGCGCGCCTGGTGTCACACTGAAGGCGCTCTGCGCGCCGTCGTAGGCGCTCAGGGAGAAAGACCGCTGCAACCACCAACCGGCCACACGCAGACCTCCCCAAAAGGAGAAGAAGCGGTACTCCCACCTCAACAGCGCCGCGAGGCCGACGACGAGGCTGGTCCACGTGTAGGGCACGGGCGCGGCGCCCAGCTGCAGGCCCGCGCGCCCGGAGAAGCCGCTGACGTCGGCGCCCAGCGACAGCGCATCGAAGCCCACGCGGTCGACGCGCACCGAGCCGCCGACGGCCGCCACCGCCGGCAACAACTGCTGCCGGCTCGCGGTGTCGAGGAAGCCGAGGCCGCCGCCGAGGAGAGAGAGGGTGGTGTTGGGCTCGCGCTTGCGCGTCAGCGTGTCGAGGTCGATGCGGTCGCCGTCGCGCACCGTCACCTCGTCGCGCAGCAGCACCTCGCCGCCCTTGGTCAGCTCGACGGTGTGCGCGCCGGGCGCCACCGCCGCGCCGCCGGGGAGCTCCCCCTTCTCGGCGTTGTCGACCCGCAGCGTGAAGCCGTCGAGGCGCGCGGCGTACGAGAAGAGCTCCGGGCGGCCCGCGCCGCGCAGCGTGCCCGTCAGCAGCACCGGGTCGGCGCCCACTTCGACGATTTCAGCCGCGGGGCGCTGCCGGCCGCCCGAGAACTCCCACGTCTTGCGGCGCGCGTAGTCGTGCGCCTCGGTGGCGGCCACCGCGCCGTCGCCGTTGCGGTCGCCCGCGCCTGACAGCGCCTCGATGAAGAAGTGCGTGTACACGTCGTTGCGCAGCGTCTCGTCTTCGCGCGCGACTTCACCGCGGTCGCTCGCGGAGAACACCAGCGAGGCGCGGCTCGCCAGCTCCAGGGGCGGCACCGCAGCGCCCTTGGTCGACGCCAGCTCCGCCGACATCGCGTCGCTCAACATCGACTTGCCGCCGCCGGAGTGACACGTCGCCAGCACCACCACCCGCCGCCGTGACGCGCTCTGGCCCAGCAGCGAGAGCAGGTGGTCGACCTCCAGCGCCGTCTGGCTCACGCGGTGGAACTCCGCGTCGGAGGTGACGAGGTAGCGCTTCAGGTCTCCATGGGCGTCGTGGTCCAACGTGCCGTGCGCGGAGACGTAGACCAGCAGCGTGTCTTCGGGCCGGGTGGCCAGCGAGGCCAGCCCGCGCACCTCGTTCTCGAGCGCCTCCCGCGTGGTGTCGCGCGGGTCGGTGATGACGCGCACCGAAGCGAAGCCGCCGGGGCCGGGCGGGCCCAGCGCGTCGGCGAAGTCGCGCGCGTCTTTCGCGGCGAAGCGCAGCGTGCGCCAGCGCTCGTCGCCGGCCTGGTCGATGCCCACCAGCAGCGCGAAGCGGCGCCCGGTGAAGGCCTGGTCGATGGCCGCTCCGTCGGCGCGCACTGACACGAGGCCGCCCTTGGCGCCGTCGCTGTGGGCGCACCCGGTCAGGGCGAGCCACGCACCGAAGATGAGGACTGTTCTCTTCACGCGCGCACTCGCAGACGGCTCGGCCTCGGGCACCGTACCGCAGTCACGGTTGCACGCGCACCCGCACGGGCACCCGGGTCAACGCCGGGGCAGGGAAGGCGATGGCGGCCACCGCCTCCGATGGGGAGGGCGCCTTCGGCCCCGCCACCAGCCACAGGGTGACGTCGCCCTGTTCGCCTTCGAGCGAGACGCCCAGCAGCCCGTCGTCGCCCTGCACCAGCTGCGGCCCGCCGGCGAGGTGCACCGCGCCCAGCACCTCGGGGCGCGCGCTGCCGCGCTGGAGCAACAGGAGGCCTTCCGCCGCGAGCGAGGTCTGCGCGCGGAAGACGAGGGTGTCACGCGCCGAGACGAGGTCGCCCGCGCCGAGGGGCCTGAAGGAGCCATCGCGCGCGCGCACCGCGGCCGAGAGGTCGATGGCCGGCGGCAACGGCGCGCCCTTGAGGCCGTCGGTGTCGGCGGGCCGCTGCCACCACAGCCCGCCCACCGTCAGCGCCGCGGCGGCCGCCGCCAGCATCGCCACCCGGGGGAGGCGGGGGCGACGTGGCAGCGGCGGCGCGGGCTGCGGGGTCGGTCGTGCCGCGCCGATGCGGGGCGGGGCGAGGCGCAGCAGCGCGACGTCGACGGCGGCGTCGAGCGGCGCGGAGTGTTCCATCACGGCGTCGCAGGCGTCGCAGCCCGCCTCGAGGTGCGCCAGCAACGCGGCGTCTCCCTCGGTTCCCGCCAGCACGGCCTGCAGCGTCTCTGGAGTGAGGTGGGTCATGGCAGGGCTCCTCGCAGCTTGAGGGTTCGCAGTACGACGTCGCGCTTCACGCGCGCGCGGAAGCGCTCGAGGCGCATGGTGACGGCGCTCTTGCCGACGCCGAGGCGCTCGGCGATCTCCCGCGTGCTGAGGGAGCCTTCGACGTAGAAGAGGTACACCGTCTCGCGCTCGGGGCCGGGCGGCAGCGCCTCGATGAGCTCGCGCACCATCGCCGCTTCGACCTCCACCTGCAGCGACGCGGGCACCGGCTCTACGGTGAGGTCGGTCTCTTCGCGGAGCTGCTCGCGGGTGCGCTCCCGGTTCTGCCGGCGCTCCAGCGCGGTGCGCGCCCGGTTGCGCGCGATGGCGTACAGCCAGGCCTCGAAGCGCGAGGGGTCGGTGAGGCTCCCCAGTGAACGGAAGGCGCGGGCGAAGGTGTCTTGCGCGACGTCTTCCTGCTCGTCGGCGTCGAGGCTGCCCATGCTGTCGAGCAAGCGCAGCACCCGCGGGCGGTAGCGCTCGAAGAGGGCGCGCGTCGAAGCCTCGTCGCCTTCCCGAGATGCCTGCAGCTGACGCGCCAGCTCACTCATCGCCATCGTGTGACCCCACCTGCATCAAATCGGCCACACGCGCGGAGGTCAGTCGAGGTGCGCGCCCTCGTCGACCCAGCGGCCCAGCAGCGCGCGCTCCTCGTCGGCCATGCCGGTCTTGTTGATGAAGGGCATGGTGCTATTGACGAAGACGCGCTCCTTGATGCGCGGCGCCAGCGCCTGGATCTGCGCGGGCGTGTCGAACATCACGTTGTTGGGCGCCACGGGGAACATGGGCTCCGTGGTCTTCGCCGCGTGGCAGGTGTGGCACCGCGCGGAGATGATGGCCTGCACCTGCGCGAACGTGACCTTCTCGACCTTCGGCTCGGCGGCGCCGTTCTCCGGCGGCGGAGGCGGCGCAACTTCTGCGCGCGCGGTGAGCAGGAACAGCGCGACGACGGCGACCGCCGCGATGCCGGCCAGCGGCACCAGCCACTCCACGGGCTTCTTGCCGAAGCGGATGTTCATGAAGTGGCGGATGCCCGCGCCCGCGAACATCAACACGTAGAGGATGAGCCAGTTGAGCTTGTGCCCGTACGTGCTGGGGAAGTGGTTGCTCAACATGATGAAGAGCAACGGGAAGGTCATGTAGTTGTTGTGGATGCTGCGCTGCTTGGCCTTCTTGTTGAGCGCGAAGTCCTGCTCCTGACCTGACTCGGTGGCCGCCACCAGCTTGCGCTGCGAGGGGACGATGACCATCCACACGTTGCCGGTCATCACCGTGCCCAGCAGCACGCCCACGTGGAGGTACGCCGCGCGGCCGGAGAAGACCGTGGTGTAGAAATACGAGAGCTCCAGCAGCGCCGCGAGCGAGAGCAGCCCCGCGACCGCCGGCAGCTTCGGGCCCAGCACGCGCCACGACACGTCGTAAACGAGCCACGCCGCGATGAGCGACCCCGCGGAGAGGCTGATGGCCTGCCCCAACCCCATCGCCTTCACCGAGGGGTCGATGAGGAAGGCGCCGCCGTTCATGTAATAGACGACGATGAGCAGCGAGATGCCCGAGGCCCAGGTGGTGAAGTTCTGCCACTTGAACCAGTGCAGGCGGGCCGGCAGCTGACCGGGCGCGAGCTGCTTCTTCTCGACCTCGTAGAAGCCCCCGGAGTGGACCATCCACATCTTGCCTTCGTACCCGGGCTCGGCGGCGCGCTCTGGCGACTTCTCCAGGTTGCGGTCGAGCCAGTTGAAGAGCATCGAATTGCCGATCCACATGATGCCGGCGATGAGGTGCACCCAACGCACCACCAGGTCGAGGAACTCATGAACACTCACGGCGCGCGACTGTACCCGGGAGTTGCTAAGGCGCGGCCCATGAACCGCACCTCACTGCTCGCCTCGCTCTCGCTCGTTCTGCTGCTCACCGCGTGCCCCGACCCGGCGAAGAACAAGGCCAAGGCCGTCGTCGAGGAGCCCAAGGCCGTGCCCGCCGCCGTCGAGAAGCCGGTCGAGGGCGCGACGCGGTACACCTTCAGCAACGACGGCTCGAAGTTCGGCTTCGTGGGCGCGAAGGTCACCGGCAAGCACGAGGGCGGCTTCAACGTGTTCTCGGGCACGCTCGAGCTGCCCGGCGCCGACTTCACCAAGGCGCGCGTGAAGGCCACGGTGCAGACGAAGTCGGTCTTCACCGATTCCGAAAAGCTCACCGGGCACCTGCAGAGCGCCGACTTCTTCGACGCCGAGAAGTTCCCCGAGGCGACGTTCGTGTCGACGGCCATCGCGGCCAAAGGCGACCTCTACGCCGTCACCGGCGACCTCTCGCTGCACGGCGTGACGAAGAGCATCACCTTCCCCGCGAAGCTGGCGATGGACGGCGAGGCCGTGAAGGTGAACGCCGACTTCGCCATCAACCGCAAAGACTTCGGCATCGTCTACGCCGGCAAGGCCGACGACCTCATCGCCGACAACGTGGCCATCGTGCTCGACCTCACGGCGAAGAAGTGAAGCGGCTGCCCTCCGATGCCGCGGTGGCGGAGCTGCGCGCCTTCGGCCTCGCCTTCCCCGGCGCGCATGGGAAGAGCCCGTGGCCCGGGCACGACGACCTCGCGGTCAACGACAAGACCTTCGCGTACCTGAGCGTCGCCGGGGAGCCCTTCAGCCTCGGCTGCAAGCTCCCGAAGAGCAGCGGCCTGGCGTTGATGCTGCCGTGGGTGCAGCCGACGCCGTACGGCCTGGGGAAGAGCGGCTGGGTGACGGCGCAGCCGCCGAAGGGCACGAAGCTCCCCGTCGCGCTCTTCAAGGCGTGGCTTGAAGAGAGCTACCGCGCGCAGGCGCCGAAGACGCTGCTCAAGCAGCTCGACGGCGGCGCGGTGGCGAAGGCCGCGCCGAAGCGGAAGAAGGCGCGCGCGTGAGGGCCCAGCCGCTGGTGATGGTGCTCATCGGGGTCTTCACTGCAGGCTGCGCGCTCGCCGACTTCGATTGGTTCATGAACAACTACCGCGCGCGCTTCTTCGTGAACCTGTTCGGGCGCACCGGCGCGCGCGTGGTCTACGGGCTCCTCGGCGCGGGCTTCATCGCGTTCGGCGCGGTGTTGATGGGGTCGGGCTCGTAGGCCTTCACGAGGCGCAGGCGAGTCAGAAGCACGCGGTCGCGTAGCTGATGACGATGGCGTCACCGGCCGCGGGCGGCGAATCGAACACCACCGCGTTGCTCGCCGTGTCGAGATGCCAGCCGGAGGTCACCGCGTTGCCGCCCACCGTCACCGTGGTGTCGGCCTGCGAGCGCGCCGTGCCCGACAGCGTGAACGAGCGCCGAGACCCGAACACCGCGTTGCTGATGCTCTGCAGCGCTGACGACCAGTTGCCGGTGCAGATGTCGGCGCGCGCGCCGCCGGTCTGCGTGGTGATGTCGAGGTAGCGGCCGTTGTCGACGCCCTCCACCGAGCAGCCGTTGCCCGAGGGCGTGAACGGCCCCACCACCGACACCGTCACCAGCTCGGGCACGTTGTTCTTCAACGCGCGGAGCTGCGCGACGTACGAGTCGGTGGTGTTGGGCGACTGCTCCACCGCGTCGGTGATGATGACCACCGCCAGCGCCGCGTTGGGGCGCAGGAAGCCCGTGTTGTACGACGCGAGGTTGTCGGCGGTGAACGCCGCGGCCATGCACGCGAAGGGCTGCTCGTAACCGCTCCCGGAGATGCCCACCGAGACGTTCGCCGCGAACGCGTTCGCCACGTCGGGGGTCGACGGCGTCAGCACCGTCGGCGCGCCGTACAGCCGCCCCTGTTGGCCGTAGAGGTCGGTGGTGGTGACGCCGAGGTGCCAGTCGCCCACGCCCTGCGTCGCCGCGCTGATGAACGACGCGAAGTTGGTCGAGAGCGCCTGCTGCTCGTCACCCATCGAGCAGCTGTCGTCGACCACGAAGAGGATGTCGACCGCCGCGGCCGCCTGCATGAAGGTGTCCTGCTGCAGGCCATCGGGGGTGCTCTGCGCGCGCAGTGAGATGCTCTGGAAGACGTCGACGCCCGCCTCCACCGAGCGGAAGGTGAGCGGCGCGTTCCACGTCGCGCTGGTGGCCGGCGCGATGGAGACGCTCATCGCCAGCGACTGCCCCGCGGCCAGCGTGGTGAGCCCCGGAGAAATCGGGCTGCTGGTGAACGGCGTCGCCGCTGTCGGCAGCTCCACCTCGATGGGCACGTTGCACACGTTGTACAGCGTCACCGCGCGGCTGGCGGAGGTGCAGCTCTCCTGCACCACGCCCAGGTTCACCACCGCCGGGTCGACGAGGAGGCAGTGGCTGACCTCCAACGCCACCGGCAGCGAGCGGCTGGTGCCGTCGTTGCCCACCGAGAAGCGCAGCGCGCCGCGCAGGTACGCGCCCCACGCCGCGGTGTCGTCGACGGTGGCCTGCACGGTGATGACCTTGGTCTGCCCGGAGGCGATGAGCAGCGCGCCGTCGGTCGGCGCGGTCACCGAGAACGCGAGGTCGCTGCCCGGCGCCAGCTCGATGCCGCTCACGAGGCAGGTGTTGCCGGAGGTGGTGTTGGTGTTCGTCAGCCGCACGTCGCGCGTCACCACCGCGCCGCGCGGCGTGGGCCCGAAGTTCACCGTCTCCACGTCGGCGACGATGGTGCACGGCTCCGGCGCGCGCGGCGTCGCCCGCATCGGCACCGTCAGCACCGGCTTGTTGGAGTCGTTGGAGTACACCAGCAGGTCGGCCTCGCGCACGTCGGGCGTGCTGGGCGAGATCTGCACCTCGAACTCCAGGTGGTTCTCTCCCGCGATGCCCGGGAGGCCCGCGTCGGCGTCGTAGCTGCCGATGAGGCCCACGCTGAACTCGCCCACGCGCGTCTGGTCGTTGCGCGGCACGATGGAGAACCACGGCAGCGCGCCGCCCTGCCCGAGGAAGAGGTTGTACTGGTTGTCGCCCGGCGTCTGCGGCGGCGTGCCCACATTGAAGACCATCAACCGGCGCCGCGTCACCGCGCTGCCGACGCTGTTGTACGGCACCGTGCCGAAGTCGAGCGGGTTGGGCGTGACGGAGATGCGCGGGCCACCTCCCGCGCAGACGAGCGGCACCGCGGCGACGTACTGCGGCTGCGTGCCGAGGTTGATGTTGAGCTGCCCGTCGAGCGGCCCCAGCGCCGTCGGCCGGCACGAGACGAAGACCGTCGCCGTGGAGTTGCCGCGCAGCACCGCGGGCCCGCCGGCCTCCACGAAGAAGCTGGGCGACGCGATGGCCGACGAGAGGCTCAGGTCGACCGACGAGCGGTTGGTCACCACCACCTCGCGCGTCGCGATGTCACCCAGCGGCACGCGCCCGAAGTTGAGCGGCGAGGGCGCCCAGGTGATGGCGGTGTCGTCACCGACGCCACGCAGCTTCATCTCTCCGGAGGGGCACCCGGCGCCGCGCGACACCGTCAGCGTCTCCTCGTAGCTGCGCGCCTCCAGCGGCTGGAACTGCACCGGGAGCTCCGCGGTGCCCTGCGCCGCGACCGCGAGCGGCGAGGTCGTCAACACCGTGAAGAAGGAGGAGGTGAAGCTCCAGCTCGTCTCGCTCTCGACCAGCGCGCCGTTCTGCAGCGTCGCCGACTTCGTCACCGCGTAGTTCAGCGGCACGCGCCCGAAGTCGAGCACCGCCGGCACGTAGCAGTCGCGCGCCAGCGCCGCCGCGGTCAGCGTCAGCGAGAGCGTGTCTTTCCCCTGCGCGGTGCCGGTGAGTTTCAGCGTGAAGTGCGCGGTGTGCGTGACGCTGGCCTGCGTGACGTCGAGCGCCTGCGTCGGCGCGAAGGTGACGTTCAGCGTGCCCTCGCCGTTCTCCGAGATGGTCAGCCCCTCGCCGTCGACCGTGAGGCTCGCGTCGCCATCGTCGCGCGTGATGGAGGCGATGCTCGCCGCCACCCGGCCCACGTTGCGCAGCGTGAGGGTGCTGGTGCCCGTCTCCGTCATCACCACCGGCGGCAACGTGTACGTCGCGTTCGTCAGCTCGCGCTCCCCCTGCACGAAGACCAGCTCGCCGTAGGCCTTGGTGACGCCGTCCTGTCGGCACGCGGCAAAGAAGAGGAGGAGCAGGGCGAGGCGCTTCATGAACCGCTCGCAATTAAGCCCCGCAGGCGACGCCGCGCCAGCCTCGGTGGCATAAGGGCCTCCGCCCAAATGCGGAGTGTCTTGTTCGTCACGTTCTTCCTGCTCGCCGGCTGTCGGAGCCCGTGCAACCCGTCGACCTGCTTCGGCTGCTGCCTCGACGACGTCTGCCAGGGCGGGAAGACCGAAGCCGCGTGCGGCACGAAGGGCGCGGAGTGTGCAGTGTGCGCCGCAGGCTCGTACTGCGTCGCCGCGACGTGCCTCGTCATCGACATCGACGGCGGCACGCCTGATGCCGGCGCGCCCTGCGAATGTACCGGGTCGTGTTGCCTCGCTGATGGTGGGTGCGCGCCCAGCAACGACGCGCTCGCGTGCGGAGGCACCGGGACATGGTGCGCGCCGTGCGGCGCCGGGTTGCGGTGCGAAGGCGGCGCGTGCGTCGCGCAGAGCTGCGGCGGGTGCTTCGACCCGCTGGGGAACTGTCACCCCGGTGACGCCCATGACGCGTGCGGCGCCGGCGGCGGGCTGTGTCAGACCTGCGGCGCTGATCAGGACTGCTCGTCGAACGCGTGCCACTTCACCAGCTGCGACGCGACCAACTGCCGGTTCGGCTGCTGCCAGCCTGACAACACGTGCGTGACCTCGACCAGCGACACCGCGTGCGGCACCAACGGCGCGGCGTGTGTCGCGTGCGGCAGCGGCGCGCAGTGTCTCAGCGGAATGTGCCAATAATCGTTCAGCTGCTCGAGGGTGGGCCGGTTTTCGAGGGGTGAGCGTCGCGCTCGACGCCGGCGGGCCCTCTGCTTCGAACCCAGGTCGTCAAGCTGATCGTGTCTCGTGCGAACTGGGGCTCGTTTGTGCACGCCGGCGATGCATGAGTGACCCCAGTTGTCGGACCTCGCGCGTACAACGGCGAGTATGAACAGGGTGGCGACGGTGATGGCGAGTCAGCTGGGGTTGATTACACGCGCGCAGGCACTTGAGGCGGGCATCAGTCGTGGCGCAATCGCCCGGCGAATCGCGAGTGGTGAGTGGCTTCCGCTGTACTCCGGCGTGTATCGGGGGGCGACGGCACCCACGAGTTGGCGACAGAGCGCCGCAGCGGCGTTGTTGTCTGCAGGGGCTGGCTCGGCGCTGTCCCATTTCAGCGCTGCGTACGTTCTCGGCCTGACGACGCTCTGTGATCGCGCTCCCGCGGTGATTGATTTGTCGGTTCCACGCAGTCGACGGATGCGACTTGCTGGCGTTCGGGCACACCGTTCGCGTGAACCCGTGACGACGTTCAGGCTCCGCGATGGGCTGCGGGTGACGACGCTCGCGCGCACGTTCATCGACCTCGCGGGCGTGTTGGACGAGGAGCGTCTCGAGTTCGCGTTGGACTCCGCGGCGGTGAAGCACCCGCGACTGTTGCCGTGGTTGGCAGCCGAAGTGGAGTCGTTGAACGCGAGAGGTCGCGCGGGCCTGGGACGGCTCGCGACTTTGTTGGAGCTGCGACGCGACGGAGGGACCGACTCGCCGCTCGAAGTGAAGACCTGGCGGGCGTTGCGACGCGCGGGGTTGGTGCCGGTGCGGAGGCAATTCGAAGTACCGGGCGTGATGCGTGTCGACTTCGCGTGGCCGGAGCGAAAGGTGGCGCTGCATGTCGACAGCGCCGCGTGGCACTCGCAATCACAGCGGCTGACGCGCGACGCGATTCAGCGGAATCAGCTGCAGGCGTTGGGTTGGTATTCGTCAGTGGTGACGCACGCGATGTTGCAGCGTGACGACTGGCTCCAGCCGTTGAGGGCGGCGCTCAACGTGCGTGCTCCGCAGCAGGTGTTGGACCTCAGTTGCACCGGCTTGAGGTGATGTGCACGAGCGCGAGGGGCAAACGCGCGATGGGCACGAACGAGAATCGAACGCTCACCTGCCTTCGATGAAGTCGCGCAGGTCTGCCGGGAGTGCAGCCTCGAAGCGCGTCGGCGCGCCGGTCATCGGGTGCGTGAACTCCAGCACCGCGGCGTGCAGCGCCTGCCGCGGGAGCCGCAACTTCTCCATCGCCTCCGGCTCGAGCTGATGCTTGCTGAAGCGGTCGAAGAACATCGGGTCGGGCCCGTACATCTTGTCACCGACAAGCGGGAAGCCGACGTGCTTCAAGTGCACACGAATCTGGTGCTGCCGCCCGGTCTCCGGGAAGCAGCGCACCACCGCGAACTGTTCGCCCGCGCGCTCGAACCGCTGCTCCACCACGAACCGCGTGCGCGCGGCCTTGCCTGACGCGTCGATGCGCACCGCGATGCGGATGAGCTCCGTGCCCTCGGCGATGGGCGCGTCGACGGTGAACTCGTCTTGCGGCTGGCCCTCGACGACCGCGAGGTACTGCTTGTGCACCTCGCCGTTCGCGAAGCGCTTCATCAACCGCTGGCTGGCCTCCAGCGTGCGCGCCAGCACCACGAGGCCCGAGGTCTCGCGGTCCAACCGGTGCGCGGGGAACGCGGGGAACCCGTAGCGGCCCTTCAACATCTCCACGAGCGTGTTGTGGTGGTACCGCGCGGTGGGGTGAATCGGCAGGCCCGCGGGCTTGTTCACCACCAGCAGCGCGTCGTCGATGAAGACCTCCTCAATCAACTCCGGCGGAGGCACCGAGGGCTCCGCGCGCACGCGCCGGCGCACCTGAAACGTGAGCCCCGGCCACACCGGCGTCGCCGCGGTGAGTTCACGCTCGTACACCACGTCGTTGACGATGATCTCCCGCACGCGCTCCATCGTCGCCCGGCGGATCTTCTGCTTCAGGTACTCGTCGAGCCGCCAGCCCGCGTAGTTGCGCTCGACGGTGAAGGTCAGCAGCGCGATGCCTTCTTCTTCCACCCGCGGGTGCTTCTCACATCACCCGTCGTGAGGCGAGGTCGGGCAGGGCGATGAAAAAGACAGCTCGACGCAATCGAACTCCGACGGGCGCGTAGTGGACCCCGAGAGGAGCTTCACATGAACCGTCTGCTCAAGTTGCTGGTCGTCATCGCCGTCATCGTCTTCCTGGCGCCTCCCGCGCTGGCCTTCGTGGCGGTGCTGCTGGGCCTCACCATCGGGCTCGCCGCGCTGGCGCTGAAGGTGGGCGTGGTGGTGCTGCTGGCGTACCTGGCGGTGACGCTGCTCAAGGCGCTCTTCGGCTCGACGCCGTCGCGCGGCACGCCGCAGCCCCTCAGCGCGCGCGAGTCGGCCATCGACGACGCGTTCGATGACCTGAAGCGCCGCGAAGACGCGCAGCTGGCGGAGCTCGACCGCGAGCTCGCGCGCGCCACCCGCTCGACCGTCTGACCCGGTAGCGCTCGCCGTTCACCCCGGAGCCGCTTACACTGCCCAGGTCGGCCTGGTCCTGGGCCACGAAATCACCGGTGAAATCGTCGAG
>CAMLFP010000123.1 GCA_946479335.1 uncultured Archangium sp. | reverse complement strand
CTGTGGGGAGAGGCGACGGCGGCGGCCGGGAAACCCGCGAACCTCGCGGAGCTCGAGTCTCTCCGGGCCGCCTTCGTGCGCGGAGATGGCGTCAGCGACAGCCTCCTCCGCGCATTCTGAAGATTGTAAATTACGCCTTCGAGTACGTAGTAGCGCGGCGCTCGCCCTTGGTCTTGAGCACCTTCGAATCAACGAGACGGCGGAGCGCGTCGCCGTTCTGCGACGACGTCAGCTTCAGCGCTTTCTTGATGTCTTCGGCGCGCACCGCGTCGTGCGACGCGACGTACTCGGCCACGCGATCCATCGTCTTCTGGATGTCGGCCAGCGTACGGCGCACGCGCTTGCCCTTGCCGGCCGCCGCCGCGCGCGGAGCCGCCGACGTCGAACGCGGGCGACCCGGGCCCCGGCGAGCCGGCGCCGCGCTGTTGCCACGGAGCGCGTCGATGGCCGCGTCGACCGCCGCCTGGCGCACCATGTTCGAAAGCTTCTCGACGAAGTCGTCAACCAGCGCGCGGATTTCGGAGTTCTCTGACATTTCGTTTCTCTCTTGTCTTCAGGGGGGAATGGTGGGGAGTCGACTACAAAATCCATAACACCCGTATCAAGACTCAAGATCAACGAAATACCGTTTTCAGAACCCCTATTTCCATAAACACAGAAATACCGTCAGTCGAGCTTCGCAATGAGGCGCTTCGAGTGCTGCCGCGCCGCCTCGAGGATCTGCCGCTCGTCGACCTGGAGCAGCTGGCGCTCGCGCATCAACACCTGCCCATCGACGATGACGTCGCGCACGTCGCTGCCCTGCGCCGAGTAGACGAGGGTCGAGACCGGGTCATCGGAGGCCGGCGTGCTGTGCGCCTGCGTGAGGTCGACGGTGATGACGTCGGCCTTCGCGCCTTCCTGCAGCACCCCGACTTCGCCTTCGAGGCCCAGCGCCTTCGCGCCGTTCAACGTCGCCAGCTCCAGCGCCTGCATCGCCGAGAGCGAAGTGGGCCCGGTGCGCGGGAGGTGGATGAGCGCCGCGAGCCGCAGCTCCACGAAGATGTCGAGGTTGTTGTTGCAGGGCGCGCCGTCGGCGCCGAGGCCGACGTTGATGCCCTGCTTGAGGAGCTCCGGCACCTTCGCGGTGCCCGACGCCAGCTTGAAGTTCGCGCTGGGGCAGTGGGCGACGTGGGTACGCGTCTCGCGCAGCAGCTTCTGCTCTTCGGCGGTGAGCCACACGCAGTGCGCCAGCGTGGTGTGCTGGCCCAGCAGCCCGAGGTGGTTGAAGTACGACACGTTGTCCATGCCGGTCTTCTGGCGAACCACGTCGCACTCGGTGGGGTTCTCCGAGGCGTGGGTGTGGATGCGCACCCCGCGCTCTCGCGCGAGCGCCTGCACCTGGCGGAGCAGCTTCTCGGTGCACGACAACACGAAGCGGGGCGCCAACGCGTAGCGCAACCGGCCATTCTCGCGCCCGTGCCAGGTATCGATGAGCCGCAGTGACTCCCCGAGGCTCGACTCGGTGGTCTCGCGCAGGCCGACGGGCACGCCCTGCCCTGCGTCCATCATGCATTTGCCGCCCACGAGGCGGATGCCGGCGTCGCGCGCGGCTTCGAAGACCGCGTCGTAGTGGTGCACGGTGCCCATATCCAACACCGCGGTGGCGCCGCTCTTGATGCACTCGAGGAAGGTGACGTCGGCCGAGGCGCGCAGCGACTGCGGGTCATGCGAGGCCTCGAAGGGCCAGATGCGCTCGCGCAACCAATCGAGCAATTCGAGCCCATCTGCGTGATTGCGGCACAGCGTCTGGCACGCATGGAGATGACTGTGAATGAGGCCGGGCAGCACCACGCGGCCGCGCGCGTCGATGAAGCGACGCACGCCGCTCTTGCGGCCTTTCTTCTGCGGGCCGACGCGGGCGATGCGCCCGCCTTGAATCACCACCTCGGCGTCACGCAGCACTTCGCGCGAGGCATTCATGGTGATGACGGTGGCGTTTCCGATGACGAGATCCACGGTGAGGGGCGACCTTCTCTTAAGCGCGAAGCGAGGTACACTTTTTCTCAACCGTGCTGCTCTACGCCCTCTTCGAACTCCCCAAGCTCCCCGGTGCCGGCGAGAACGAGCCCTACATCCGCCCTGTGGGCTCGATGGACATGAAGTATTCGGAGTGGTTCGAGGCCCACACGAACACGCTCTACCCGCTCATCGCGATCATCGTGGTGGCGCTGATCGCGTGGGGCATCATCTCTGCCTGGCGCGGCGACGACATGGACGGCCTCGCCAAGGCCGAGCTGAAGCGCGAAATCATCCGCCTGTTGAGGCGAGACGTGTACGGCCTGTCTGCCGACAAGCTGGCCGCGGCGCTGGAGATCCCCGGCGGGAAGCTGCTCAAGCTCCTCGACGAGATGGCCGAGGAGAACATCGTGGAGTCGCGCACCAGCACCTCGCGCGTCACCACGTGGCGCATGAAGGGCCTGACCGACTGACGCTTAGTTGTAGCGGCCGATGATGGGCACCAGCACCACGGGCTCGTAGGGGTCGCTGGTCTGCACCTCGGCCCACACCTTCTGCTGCGTCGTCGGCGCCACGTAGTACCCCGCGTCGGTGACATCGACCGTCCACGTGCCGTAGGCGAGGTCACGCAGCGGCTTCGACACCGGCAGCGGATGCGCGCCCTCCAGCACCAGCGGCAAGGTCGCGCCGCCGTCGAGCCAGGTGAAGTACACGCACGGCGCGTCGGTCACGCCGGCGCAGTCGGCCGTCGGCGTCGCGCCACCGTCGGGCGCGTAGCGCAGCGAGATGCCGGTGACCTCCAGCGGGCCGCCGCCGGTGTTGGAGATGAGGTTCACCGTCTGCGGCGCGGGCTGGTTGCCGGTGAAGGTGACGGCGTAGGGCTCCGGGTTGGCGAGCAACGAGGAGCCGGTGAGCGAGGCGATCATCACCGGCGGCTGGCGGTTGGTGCCGATGGGCTCGGCCTGGCGCGTCCAGATGATGGTGCTCAGGTCGGAGTCGTCTCCGCCGCGGCACGCCGACGTCGCGCGGTAGCTCACCGCCACGCCGGGCGTGACGTCGGGCCCGAGCGTCGCCGTGGGCACCATGTACGAGACCTGCGCGCCCCCATCGGCGAGCAGCGGCGCGTTGGCGTAGGTGAAGTCGATGGCCGCGCCGCCGTCGCAGCGCACCGGCGGCGACGAGCGCGTGATGTTGAGCGAGTAGCTCACCGAGGTGTTGCCCTCGTTGCGCACGTAGAAGCTGCCGGTGCGCTCGGCCGGCGTGCTGCCGCCATCGAAGTCGCAGTGGAGCCCGCCGTCTTCCGGGTACACCCGCGCGTCGCACAGCGGCCCGAACGCCACGTTCAAGCCGGTGGTGCCGTCGGTGCACGACTCGACGCCGGTGTCATCGAAGCGGAAGCACAGCTTCGGCACCGCGCCGATACCCGCGCCCGTCACCGGCACCGAGAGCGTGCCCAGCGCCGGGGGGATGTTGATGGTCACCGTTCCCGCCAGCGCCGCGCGCGCGGTGGGCGCCCACGTCAACGCCACCGACGCGGAGGTGCCCGGCGCGAGCCCCGCATCGAGCGCGCTGAAGTCAGCCGTCACGCCGTCGGCGTTGGCCAGGGACGCGCCCGAGAGCGCGAGCAGGTCGGAGCCCGCGTTGGTCACCGTCAGCGTCAACGTCTTCGATTCGCCGAGGTACACGTCGCCGAAGTCGAGCGGGCTGGGCTGCGCCACGGCGGCCGCGACGATGCCCGTGCCCTTCACCGTGAGCTGCCGCTCCGGCGCGTTGTCAGCGTTGCTCTTGATGGTGGCCGTGCCCTGCACCGGCGCGTCGGCCACGTCGGGGGTGAAGGTGAGCGTGAGGTTCGTCTCCTCGCCGGGCCCGAGGTCGACCGTCGCCGACTGCCCGAGGCCGAAGTGCGCGTCGCTGAAGGTGACGTCGGTGATGTTCAGCGCGCCGGTGCCGCTGTTGCGCACGCGCACCTCCCGGGTGCCGGTGGCGTTGACCTGCACGTTGCCGAAGTCGACCACATCGCGTTGGTTGCCCTGCGCGTCGAGCACGTCGAGCTGCGGTACGCGCTGGCTGATGGAGGGGCCGCACTTGCAGCCGGAGAGCGCTGCGACGCCGACGATGACGATGACTCGAGAGAAGCGCATGAGAGGCCTTTCGTTACACCAGCTCGCTCTTGTGGGAACGGCCCATCAGCACCGCCACCGCGTCACGCGGCGACGCGCCCTCGTAGGCGATGCGGTAGATCTGGTCGCAGATGGGCAGCTCCACGCCCACCTTCGCTGACAGCGCCTTCGCGCTCTTCGCGGTCTTCACGCCCTCGGCCACCTGCTTCATCTCCGCGAGGATCTCGTCGAGCGAGCGGCCCTTGCCCAGCTCGATGCCCACCTTGCGGTTGCGCGAGAGCTCGCCCGTGCACGTCAGCACCAGGTCGCCCATGCCCGCGAGGCCGGCCAGCGTCAGCGGGTTGCCGCCCATCTTCACCGCGATGCGTGAAATCTCCGCCAGCCCGCGGGTGATGATGGCCGCGCGCGTGTTGTGCCCGAGCCCCAGGCCGTCGGCCACGCCGGCCGCGATGGCGATGACGTTCTTGAGCGCGCCGCCCACCTGCACGCCCACCACGTCGGTCGACGAGTACGTGCGGAACCACTCGCTGGCGAGCATCGGCTGCACGGCGCGCGCGGTGTCCTCCACCTTCGCCGCGATGGTGACGACGGTGGGCATGCGCAGCATCATCTCCTTGGCGAACGACGGGCCCGACAGCACGGCGATCTGCGCGTGGCACCGCGACGGGAGCGACTGCTCCAGCACCTCGGTCATGGTGCACAGCGTGCCGACCTCGATGCCCTTGGCGACGGTGACGATGGGCACGCCCACCGGCAGCGCCTCGTGCACGCGGCCCAGCACCTCGCGGGTGGCCTGCGACGGCGTGGCGACGATGATGAGCGACGAGCCCTCCAGCGCGGCCTCCAGCTTCGGCTCGCCGTACACCGCGTCGTGCAGCTTCAGGCCCGGGAGGTAGTTGCGGTTCTCGTGGGTCTGGGTGAGCGACGAGAGCAGCGCCTCATCGCGCCCCCACAGCGCGACCCGGGGGAAGTTCGCGGAGAGCACCTGCGCCATCGCGGTGCCGAAGCTGCCCGCGCCTAAGACCGTGGCCTTGTTCATGGCGCGGCACTCTATGCGCTGCGGCCCAGCCCGTCAGAACGAGGTGACGAGCCCGAGCGCCACCATCGGCATCACGCGCGCGTCGACATCGCGGCCGTGCACGTCGAGCCCGAGCGCGAACATGAATGAGGTGTAGCGAGACAGCGGCAGCTCCGCGCCGCCCATCACCCCCGCGTTGTGGCCGACGATGACCGGCGGCGGCAAGCCGCTGAGCGGCCCCGTGGCGTAGCCCTCGAAGTCCAGCGTCAGGAGGTAGTGCAGGTTGAAGAAGATGCGCGGCGAGCGCGGCAACTTCCCCTGAATCGAGAGGTTCAACGACGGCTGCAGGTTCACGTTGCGGCGGCCGCTCAGGTACCGCGACCCGCGGATCTCCATCGGCGCGCGCTGGAGGAAGAACGCGTACCCGCCCTCGAACTGCGCACCGAAGGCCACCGTGCCGGTATCGATGAAGTTGACCCGAAGCACCGCCTTCGGCTGGTGCATGAGGAAGTAATAGGTGTCGTAGCCGATGCCGAGGTCGACGCGGTTGCCGATGCCGAACAGCGCCTTCACGTCGATGAGCGGGAAGCCCAGCGTCACCGACTGCATGCGGCGGCCGTGGCCCAGGGCGTTGGCGCCGAAGCCGGTGATGTCGTTGCGCTCCACCACGGGCTGCACGCGGTTGACGACCTCCGCGCGCGCGGTCACCGGCTGCGAGGGCCGGTTGAAGTCAGGCAGCGCGAACTGCGCGGGCGGCGGCGGAGGGACGACCGGCGCGGGCTCCGGCGCCTGCTGCGGCACCGGGGCATACGGGGTCCACTCGTCTTCGGGCGCCTGCGCGAAGGCGACGCCCGCGACGAATGACAGCAGCACCCACGCCCGGCCCTGCGCGTGGAGTGCGCTCACAGCGACTTCAGGTACGCGACGAGGTCGGCCTTCTGGTCGCCCGAGAGCGCGGCGAGGTTGCCGTGCGTGTCGCTGGTGCCGGTGACGCGCGCGTCGAGCGTCAGCGCGGTGCCGTCGTGGAGGTACGGCGCCGTACGGCCGAGCCCCAGCAGCGAGGGCACGTTGAAGCCGCGCGAGGTCACCACGCCGTTGTCGGGGTTGGTGCCGCGGAGGCTCAGGGTGCCGACGTCCTTGTTCTCGTTGTTCGTCATCGCCGCGCCGGTGTGGCAGGTGTCGCAGCCCGCCGCCGCGAAGGCCGCCTGGCCCCGGAGCAGCTGCGCCGCGTCGGCCGCGCCGTCGTCGCGCAGCGGGTTCTCCGGCAACGACAGCGACGAGATGTACTCGTCGAGCTGCGAGGCCGCGTTGTCGCTGAGGCCCGTGCCGCCCATGCGCGCGGTGATGGTGTGCGTGTTGAACGCGCCGATGGTCTCGAACTCGCCGCTCCAGTGGTACGGCGCGGTGGTGAGCAGGTGGCGGCCGGCGAGCGACGGCGTCTGGCGCGGCCCATCGGGGAAGCCCCACACGTGGCCGTCTTCCCGGCCCTCGGTGTGGCAGCTGTCGCAGGCGACCTGCGTGGCCTCCGAGGAGAGGCGCGTGTCGCGCGCGTCGTAGAACAGCTTGCGCCCCGCGATGAGCGCCGGCGTCATCGACGGCAGGTCGGCCGCCACCTTGATGACGTCAATGGGCTTCACCTGCGAGGTGGCGTCGTTGGTGGTGCCCTCGAAGACCTCCAGCTGGTGGTCGAACTGGCTGTAGACGTACGCGCGCTTGTAGTCGGCGGAGAGCGCGAGGCCGTCGGCGCCGGCGCCCTGCACGTCTTGCACGCCGCCCAGCGAGGAGCCGGTGACGGTGTAGTTGATGGCCGCGCTGTCACGCTGCCACGCGGGCATGAAGGCGAAGCGGCGCGAGTCGCGCGAGAGCACCACCACCCACTGCTCCGAGGGGTCGATGACCGCGGCCACCGGGCTCTGCAGGTTCGAGGTGGTGTTGGCCGCCGACGAGAGCACGCTCGAGGGGAAGCCCTTTTTCGCGCTGGTGGTGCCGGTGAAGGAGCAGGACGTCACGTCATCGACCTGCGGCGTGAGCTCGCCGGTGGTCTTGGCGTCGATGGTGACGATGCCGCCCGAGGCCACGGCGCCGATGCTGCACGGGCCGCCCGACTCGTAATACGGCGCGGTGACGCTGGGCGGGCGCACGATGGCGTCGACGCGCGTCCACGTGACGGGCGCGAAGACGCGCGAGCCATCGGAGGTGGCGACGAGGTCATTCATCGCCCGCTGCTGGAAGTTGGCGACGCCGAAGCCCGAGGTGCCCGCGTTGATGTTGGTGGCGTTGGCCGCCTGGTAGATGCCCGCGCCGCTGCGCACCGTGGTGCCCTTGTTCAGGTCGACCTCCACCACCTCGCCCTGCTTCGAGAGCGAGACGAGCGCGTGGTCACCGTTGATGACCGCCACGGCGGAGGGCTCCTCACCGACCTCGAGCTCCCACTTCTTCTCGAGCGTGGCGGTGTCGATGGCGGTCAAGGTGCCGACGTCAGGGCGCGTGAGCGACGTCGCGGAGACCACCAGCAGCGTCTTGCCGTCGCGGGTCAACGCCATGCCGCGCGGCTCGACGCCCACCGCGATGCGCGCCGACTCGGTGGTGTCTCCATCGCGCACCACCGAGACGCTGCGGCTGCCCTTGTTGGCGACGAAGGCCGTGTCGTTCGCGTCGACCACCACGCGCGCGGGCTGCTCGCCGACCTTCACCGTGGTCACCGCGCGGGTGCCGGTGTTGATGATGGCCAGCACGCCGTTGTCGGTGTCGACCGCGAACACGCGGTGGTCATCGGCCGACAGCGCCACCGAACCAGACGACCGCGCCACCGAGGTCGCCGGCGGCCGGCACCCACCGAAGAGCGACGACGCCACCACTGCGCCCACCACCATCGAGGTCTTGAGTTTCATGTGAGGTTCCCCTGCTTTTGAAAGTCGTTGCGCTGCGACCAACTGGTGAGTCTGCCCGGCACGGCCCTGACATGCACGCCCCTGTCAGCCGTGTCACGCCATCGCTCCACCCCGGCCCTGCGTCGCCTCGGAGACTGCCCGAAGCGCCGGGCCGCTTTGCACGGCGTGTGCCGAATTTGCGGCGTGAAGAAGCAGGGGGTTCACCGCGCGCAGACGGGAAAGTGACGACGCGGTGTGTAAGAAGCTGCGCATGGCCGCGCCGCGCACGCCAGAGTTCCTCTCGTTCCGGCGCACGTTCACGCTCCTCATCTTGCTCGTGGTGCTGCCGTCGGCGGGGCTCTCGGGCTTCGGGGTGATGGCCATCGTGAACGAGCGCGCGGCGGTGGAGAAGCGGCTCGAGGCGACGTGGGCGGCGCGGCTCTCCCAGGCGCAGGGGGCGCTGCTCACGACGTTGGACCGCGCGAGCGTGGTGTCGACGGAGCCGCTGGTGCTGGAGAGCGGCGGCCGGAAGCTGACCGGCATCGGCTTCACGTCGAAGGGCGGCGAGGTCGTCTCGACCGACGCGCGGCTGGTGAACGCGGTGAAGGCGCTGGGCGCGGAGCTTTCGGAGATCCCCGACAAGCCGCTGGTCTTCTCGGTCACCTCGCCGCAGGGCACCTTCCTGCTCGCGGCGGTGCACGCGGGCGACCACATCGTCGGCGCGCAGCTCGACCCGGCCGCGGTCGCGGCGCTGGTGAAAGACGTCGGCGCCAGCGTGACGCCCAGCGGAGAAGAGGCGGTCTTCGTGTTGCTGCCGGTGAAGAAGGAGGCGCCGCCGGAGGGCGTGTTCGCCCGGCTGCTCTCCAACGTGTCGGAGGTGCGCGAGGCCGCGCTGGGGCCCCCGGAGCTCTCGAGCACGCTGCTGCCCGCGCCGCTGCAGGACCTCCGCCTCGTGGTGCAGGCGACGGGCGAAGACCCGGTGGCCGCCGCGTCGACGCGCAACCGCGTCATCTACTCGGTGCTGCTCGGGCTCTTCTACGCGACGCTGGTGCTGGGGGTCATCTACACGGCGCGCACGCTGTACCGCGAAGCGCAGATCTCCCGGCTCAAGACCGACTTCGTCTCGCTCGTCTCGCACGAATTGCGCACGCCGCTGACCTCCATCCGCATGTTCATCGAGATGCTGGCGCTGGGCCGCGTCAAAGAGCCCGCGGAGATGCAGACGGTGCTCGACCTCCTCTCGAAGGAGACCGCGCGCCTCTCGGGGATGATCGAGTCGGTGCTCGACTGGTCGCGCATCGAGAGCGGCAAGAAGCGCTACGAGAAGTCGCGCATGACGCCGCAGGAGCTCGTCGACTCGTCGGTGGCCGCCTTCGCCGCGCAGCGCATCGGCACCGCGCACGACCTGACGGTGACGGTGGAGCCCAACCTGCCCTCCATCGAGGTCGACCGCGACGCGCTGGCCGGCGCGCTGCTCAACCTGCTGCAGAACGCGTACAAGTACTCGAGGCCCGACGACAAGCGCATCGCGCTGCGGGCGGTGCTCGACGGTGAGTTCGTGGTGCTCGAGGTGCAGGACCACGGCGTCGGCATCCCCCGCTCGGAGCAGAAGCGCATCTTCGATCGCTTCTACCGGGTCGACTCGCTGCTCTCGCGCGACACCGAGGGCTCGGGGCTGGGCCTCTCCATCGCGCAGCGCATCGTGCAGGCCCACGACGGGTGGATTTCGGTCGACAGCACGCCGGGCGAGGGCTCTACCTTCCGCATTCACCTCCCGGTGGCTGCATGAGCGAACAGAAACTCCGCATTCTCGTGGTTGAAGACGACCTGTCGATCCTCACCGGGTTGTCGATGAACCTCCGCTTCGAAGGCTACGAGGTGCTGCAGGCGCAAGACGGCCGCACCGGGCTGCAGAAGGTGTTGGACGAACGCCCCGACCTGCTGGTGCTCGACGTCATGCTGCCGCAGATGAACGGCTTCGAGGTGCTGGAGGAGTTGAAGCGCCGCAACAACACCGTGCCGGTGGTGGTGCTCTCGGCCAAGGGCGTGGAGACCGACCGCGTGATGGGCCTCAACCTCGGCGCCGATGACTACGTGGTGAAGCCCTTCGGGTTGCAGGAGCTGCTGGCGCGCATCCGCGCGGTGCTGCGGCGGCGCGTGCGCGACGAGGCGAGCGTGACGTTCTCCGACACGGTGGTCGACCTGAACGCCAAGACCGTCTCGCGCGCCGGCCAGCCGGTGGAGCTGACCGCGCAGGAGTTCAAGCTGCTGGAGCTCTTCGTGCGCAACCCCGGCAAGACGTACACCCGCGACGAGCTGCTCTCCGGCGCGTGGGGCTACGGCTACGAGGGCACCGCGCGCACCGTCGACAACTTCGTCAGCCAGCTGCGCGCGAAGTTCGAGCCCGACCCCGATGACCCCAAACACTTTCGGACAGTGCGCGGGCTTGGCTACCGCTTCGACGTGTGAAAGGTGACGCGCTCATGTACCGCCGCTACTCGATTCATCGCGATGGAGACCTGCTCGTCGAAGACCTCGGCCCCGACGGCAAGGCGCTCGAAGCAGAGCCCGTGAAGCCCGAAGACCGGCTCCCCGTGGAGCTGGTGGTGATGGCACCCGACGACGTCGACTCGCGCGCGCAGCTGCTCGACCTGCTGGAGATGGCGCTCGGCCTCGAGACCGACGGCCCGGAATCGACCGGTCTCAAGAAACGCGAAGGCCAGCCGCTCAAGGTGTTGAGCTGACGACGTCGCGCATCGCTTGATGGCGGCCGGTGCTCGACGAGGCGCAGCGGCGCATCATGGGCGCTGATTCTCCGCGAGTTCGAGATCGGTCGAAACGCCCGGCATCGCTCCTGAATCGAACCCGCGCGTACCTCGCGGTAGAGGGCTCTCGCGTGATCGCTGTTCTTCGTGGAGTCGGGCAGATCTTCCTGCAGCGCTCCTGGCTCTCGGGGTGCTTGTTCCTTCTCGCGTTGGCGCTCGGTTCGCTGCGGTTTGCGTTCGCTGCGCTCCTCGGGAGCGCGCTCGGTTTTCTCATGGGTCGGCTGCTGCGTGCTCCCCGCGAGGCGCTCGACGATGGGCTCTACGGGTTCAACGGTGCGCTCGTTGCGCTGGCGACCGCGGCGCTCTTCGAGCCGACTCCGCTCGTGCTGGCGACCGGCGCTGCCGCCGTGCTGAGCGCGACGGCGCTCTTTGATGTCGCGCGCCGTCATGGCGTGGCGGTCTTCACCGCGCCGTTCGTGGCGTGCGCGTGGGTGATGCTCGCGGTGCTTCCTCGGAATGCGTCGACACCCCTCGAAGCGCCGGAGCATGTGACCGCCATCGCGTTGCGACACATCGGCGAGGTCGTCTTCCTCGGCGGGACGCTCTCCGGGGCGGTGTGTCTGATCGGCATCTTCGCGGGCTCGTGGCGCGAGGGAGTGGTCGCAGGGGTCGTGTCTCTCCTCACGGTCGGGTGCGGGGTCATGTTTCCGAGCCCGGGCTTTTCTGAAGGACTCCTGGGGTTCAACGCGGTGCTCACCGCCATCGCTGTGTGGCAGATGCACCGCGGGTTCGTCGTGGTGTGCCTCGCATCACTCGTCGCGACCGCGATGAGTTGGGCAGCGTTGCACTGGCAACTGCCGATGCTCACCGCGCCCTTCGTGGCCATCACCTGTTCCTACAGAATGCGGCCGCTTCGCTGAGCTGAACGGCGCACCGCCGCGGGTCATCACGAGTGCAGCTTCTCCTGAAGCTGCGGATCGCTCGGCGGCTCAGAGGCGTCGGGCGCAGGTTCGCTTTCCACGGGATGCGCCAGCGCGGATTCAGCTGCGGTCGTCGAGGGCTCGGTGCTCGCAGCCTGCGTCGACGCACCCTCAGTCGCCGCAACCTCAGTCGTGAAGACCTCAGTGGGTGGCGCCTCAGTCGAGGGAGCCTCAGTGCGCGCGACCTCGGTCACAGCGACCTCAGTCAGCGAAGACTGAAGCGGCGGCGACTCGTTCGACGACGGTGCGGCCGCCTCCTCAACCGGCGGCGCCGCGTCGAGCGGGAGATCATCGAGCGACGCCACGAAGTCGTTGTCGGGCTGCGACGTGAGGTCAGGCTTCTCCTCGGGCACGACGATCATCGCGGGCGCGACGCCGGTGAGGTTCACCCGCTGGCCCGCCGCCTTCTCGAAGCCGTCACGGAACCCACCGTGCGTCTGCGCGCCAGGCTTCGGCGCCTTCTTCGGAGCCTCGCCAGGCACGAAGAGCGTGCGCAGAAACTCACCGATGGTGTCGAACAACTTCATCGCGCCGGTTTCTACTCGCCGCCTCGGATTCACGCGAATGCGACGCACGGAGCCGTGAAATCTCCACGGGGCTCTGTACTTTGCGCGGCCATGCGCTGGTTCACCGCGTCGCTCCTCCTCGCCTTCGCCGCGTGTCAGACCGGCCCGACCTATTCACAAGACGTGAAGCCCATCCTCGATGCGCGCTGCACGAACTGCCACGTCACCGGCGGCGTCGCGCCCTTCCCGCTGGTCACGTACGACGACGCGAAGGCGCACGCGGCGGTCATCGCCGACGCGGTGTCGAGCGGCCGCATGCCTCCGTGGAAAGCGGCGCCGACCGACGTGAGCTACCTCCGCAACCCGTCGCTCACCGACGCGCAGAAGGCCGCCATCGTGAGCTGGGCGCAGCACCCGGTCGAAGGTGACGCGAAGAAGCCGGGCGCGGCGATCGCACCGGTGGGAGGCGGCATCGAGCGCGTCGACCTCACGCTGCAGATGCCGCAGCCGTACCTGCCCACGAAGCACCCCGATGACTACCGCTGCTTCGTGCTGACCTGGCCCGGCGCGCAGACGCAGTTCGTCACCGGGGTGAATGCGCTCCCCGGCGTCACCTCGCAGGTGCACCACATCGCGCTGTACCTCGTGCCGCCCGACGCCGCGCAGTACCCGCCCCAGTGGGACGCGGAGGACGCGACGCCCGGCTACGACTGCTTCGGCGGCCCGTTCGGAGATCGCCCGCAGCAGTTCGCGGTGAATCAACTCACGGCGTGGATCCCCGGGTACTCGGGCACCACGTTCCCGCGCGGCGGCGGCATTCGCGTGGAGCCGGGCACGATGCTCGTCATGCAGGTCCACTACAACCTCGCGTCGACGCCGAACCCGGTGGAAGACCAGACCTCGATGCAGTTCTCCATCGCCGACTCCGTCACGCGCGAGCTGGCGTACCAGCCGGCGCTCGATGCCGCGTGGGTCGCGGGCGGCATGAACATCCCCGCGGGGAAGGAGGCCACTTTCACCTGGGCCGATGACCCGCGCGCGTTCTTCTCGTTGCTGGGCTCACCGCTCGACACCACGAACGGCTTCAACATCGAGGCGGTGATGTTCCACATGCACTCGCTGGGGCGCGTCGGCGAGGTGTGGCTCGTGAAGCCGACCGGCCGCGTGCAGGTGCTCAACATCCCCGATTGGGATTTCCACTGGCAGAACGAGTACCAGCTCGCGGAGCCGGTGCGCTTCGAGCCGGGAGATCAGCTCCGCGTGAGGTGCACCTTCGACAACGCCGCCGGCGCCAACGACGTGAACTGGGGTGAAGGCAGCGCCGACGAGATGTGCGTCGCGAACATCTTGTCGTCGAAATAGGAGACGTCAGCCGCGGGCGATGGAGAAGCCCACGCGCGCGCCGCCACCGTCTCGGTTTTTCGCCCACGCCGCGCCGCCGTGGCTCTCGGCGATGCGCCGCACCAGCGACAGCCCGAGGCCGAGCCCGTCAGCGCCCTCG
>CAMLFP010000122.1 GCA_946479335.1 uncultured Archangium sp. | reverse complement strand
CGCTGGAGCATGAGTTCGGCGCGGCCCCCGGCGTCTTCGCCTGCGCGGTGGTGAAGAAGGGCGAGCTCTACGTGCGCCACGCGGGCCGCGAGTCGTCGCTCACCGTCGCGCAGCTGGCCGAGGCGCTCCACGCCACGCCACACGCGACGAGGATCGGCCCAGCGTTGATCGACTACCGCGCGCCGCTCGAAGCGCTCGGCGTGCCCGCGTCGGTGTTCGCCGCAGGGCCGCTCGTGCCGTCGGCGGTCTCACTCGCCGCGCTTGCGAAGCTCCCCGACGCGTACGACGCGCAGGCCGTCTTCGCGCTGGAGCCGCACTACCTCCGCGGCTCGGGCGCCGAAGAGAACCCGAAGTTCCCACCGCTGCCCGGCGTCGAGCCGAAGGCGCGCTTGAAGGAAGACTGACATGTCCGACCCCGTCATTGCCGTCGTCGGCGCCACCGGCGTCATCGGCCACCAGATCATCGCCTCGCTCCAGCGCCACGACGTGCAACCTGATCAGGTGCGCTTCTTCTCCAGCGAGCGCACCGAGGGCGAGGAGCTCGACTACGAAGAAGAGACGCTGCCCACCGAGCCGCCCGGGCCCTCGGCCTTTCGCGGCGTGCAGGCGGTCATCCTCGCCACGCCGTCGCCGGTCTCCCGCGAGTTGGCGCTGCGCGCGCAGCAAGATGGCGCGTGGGTCATCGACGTCTCCGGCGCCTTCCGCGTCGACACGAACGTCCCGCTGGTCGCGCCGGGCGTGAACGACGGCGTGTTGGACCGCGCGTTTCAAGGCCGCATCGTGGGGGTCGCGCACCCGGCGACGCAGGCGCTGCTGGCCACCCTGGCGCCGCTGCGCGCGAAGTTCGGCCTCGCCTTCGCCGACGTGACGATGCTGATGGGCGCCGCCTCGCGCGGCAACGCGGGCGTCGAGCAGCTCTCGAAGCAGACCGCCGCGCTGATGAACGGCAAGGAGCCCGACCTCGAGCTCTTCCCGCATCGCCTCGGGTTCAACGTCATCCCCGCGGTGGGCGGCTTCGAGGGCCCGCTGTGCGAAGCCGAGCGCCACGTGCTGGTCGAGGCCGCGCGCATCTGGAGTGGCGAGGCGCTCCCGGCGCTGACCGCGACCGCCCTCACCGTGCCGACGTACCACGGCCTCACGCTGGTCATCTCCGCCCACCTGAACCGCGGCGTCGACGCCGACGGGGTGCGCGCCACGCTGAAGGAAGACTCGGGCCTCAAGCTCATCGACGACCCCGCGCAGAACCTCTACCCGATGCCGATGCTCTCCACCGACGACCCCGCGCCGCACGTCGGCCGGGTGCGCGCCGCGGGCCCGCGCGTGCAACTGGTCGCCTGCGTCGACGCGGCGTACCGCCTCGCCGACTCCGCCGTCGACATCGCGTTGGAACTCGCTGATCGGGCCTGACAATTTGTCAGCGCCGCCGAGGTCGAAGTGGCTTGAAAACCGAAGCATTCAAGGTGTTTAAGGGGCGCGCTCGCTGGCCTTTGAATTGCTCGGAGAGCGGCTCCACGATGAAGCGCTTCCTCGTCATCACCTGCGCGTTGTTCAGCCTCGGCGCGAGCGCGCAGTCGTTCGTCTTCCGGCTCCCCAGCGACACCACGTCGACCTCGTACACATACGGCGCGTCGAACTGCGGAGACACGATCACCATGACGTGGGTGTACGCGCTGCCCATCTCGGGTCAGCCCACCGACTCGTTCCAGGTGTGGTCGACCCGCGACCCCAGCTGCGCGACTTCGCCGGGCACCAACGACCCGGTGTTGGCCACGGTGAGCTGGCCGTACGTGAACAGCGCCAAGCAGGGCTCGTTCACCGTGAAGCTGTCTGACCTGCCGAGCTTCGCAGCCGACGGCGGCACCACGTGCCCCGCGCCCTCGGCGACGTCGCTCACCGACAAGCTGTGCGGCTCGATGCCGTACGTGTTGGGCACCATCGGCGGCTCGACCCAGTACGCGCGCGCCACCGCGTTCCCGCTGACCTACGACACGCTGCCGCCGGCGATCCCCACCATCGAGTCGACGGTCGCGCAAGACTCCGCGGTGGGCGTCACGTTCTCCACCAACGACTCCGACACGGTCATCATCAAGCTCGAGGTGAAGGGCCCGTCTGACACCGACTTCCGCGAAGCGGGCAGCGCCGTCGTCGCCAACACCTCGCAGGTGCGCGGCACGGGCCTCGTGAACAACGAGCAGTACGAGGTGCGGATCCGCGCGGTCGACGCGGCGGGCAACGTGAGCGACCCCACGGCCTCGGTCACCGTGACGCCGATCGATACCATCGGCTTCTTTGGCTACTACGCCCAGAACGGAGGCGAGCTGGACGGCGGCTGCGCCACCGCGCCGGGCTTGATGACGCTCTTGCTCGCCGCGCTCGCGTTGCGGCCCCGGAGAATGAAGCGATGAATCGCGCAGTGTTGGTGTGTTGTCTCGTGGCGGCCCCCGCGCTGGCCCAGGTGTTCGCCTCAGACGTCCGCGAGCGCAAGGAGTCGCCGCGCACGATGTACCTGGAGTTCAAGCTCTCGCCGTACACGCCGATGCTCGACTCGGGCTTCGCGAAGAACACCGGCCCGTATTTCATGTTCTTCGGGAACTCGCCGATGCTGCTCGGTGAGATCGAGCTCGAGTACGAGTTCTTCCAGCGGTTCGGCACCCTCTCCGCGGGCTTCTCCGCCGGCTACGCCGAGAAGTACGGCAAGGCGCTCGACTCGGCGAGCGGCGAACACATCGGCCAGGCCACCGGCATTCACGTGGTGCCCATCAAGGTGGTGGTGGCGTACCGCTTCGACTGGCTCAAGCAGAAGACCAAGGTGCCGCTGGTGCCGTACGCGAAGGGTGAGTTCGTGGCCATGCCGTGGTGGGCCACCAACGGCACCGACGTGGAGCAGTCGCAGGGCTTCTACGGCAAGGGCGCGCGCTTCGGCATCGCCGGCGTGCTGGGCCTCGCGCTGGAGCTCGACTTCCTCGACCAGCGCCTCGCGCGCGACTTCGACTCCAGCATGGGCGTCAACCACACGTACCTCTTCGCGGAGGCCACGTTCCAGGCGATGAACCTCTTCCCGCCGATCGGCGCCACGCTCGACTGGAGCTCCATCCACTTCATGTTCGGGCTCGCGCTCGAGCTGTAATCCGCTCCCCCGCTTTGAAGCAGAAGACGCCGTGGCTCGAGGTGTTCGCGGCGGCGCTGCCGGCGATGCTGCACGCGCTGGTGTTGCTGGGCCGGCTGCACCCTGACGAGGTCTTCCAGTCGCTGGAGATCGCGCTCCACCGCGCCGAGGGCTTCGGCATCGTCGCGTGGGAGTGGCAGGCTCAGCCCAACTCGCCGCAGCCGTGGGGCCTGCGCAACTGGGCCGTGCCGCTGCTCTTCTCCAGTCTCTTCAAGCTGGGCGACGCGCTCGGCATCACCTCGCCGATGGGCCGCCGTGTGCTGGTCGCGCTGCCGCAGTTCGCGCTGCACGCGTCGATGCTGGCGGCGGTGTGGCGGCTGACGGCGCGGCGGGCGTCGGCCGAGGCCGCGCGCTGGGCGCTGTGGCTGGTGGCGTTGTTCGGCCCGGTGGTCTGGTTCGGCGGCCGCACGATGTCTGAATCGTTCTCGGTCGCCTTCCTCGTGTGGGGGCTGGAGCGCCTCGACGCGCGCGACGTGAAGCCCGCGTGGTGGGCGCTGGGCGGTGCGCTCCTGGGCTTCGCACAGGTGACCCGCTACGGCTCCGCGGCGGCCATCGTGCCGGCGATGGCGTGGCTCCTCGTCGAGCGCCGGTGGAAGACCTTCGCCCTGGCGGTGGCGGGCGGGCTGGTGGTGGCCGGCGCGCTGGGGCTGTTCGATCTGCTGACCTGGGGCGAGTGGTTCCACTCGCTCGTCCACTACGTGCGCTTCAACGTCGCGTCGGGCGCGGCGGCGGCGAAGTTCGGCGCGAGCCCGTGGTGGTACTACCTGCCGCGGCTGCTGGTGGCGCCGTTCGCGGTGTGGGGGCTGGTGCTGGCGGCGCGGCAGCGGGGCGGGGCGCCCGGCCTCTTCATCGCCGCGGCGCTCGGGTACCTCGTCGTGGTCAGCGCGACCGCCCACAAGGAAGATCGCTTCATCTACCCGGCGCTGGTGCTGCTCACCGTCGCCGGCGCGCCGGCGTTCGCGCGCTGGGCACTGGGGAAGCCGCGCGAGGCCGCGCTCATCGGCGCGCTGGGCCTCGTGTACTTCATGGTGTGGACGCCCTTCGACGTGCAGCGCAAGGAGCAGTTCCAGCTCACGCGCGTGGCCTCGGGCGACGCGACGGGCTTCGTGCTGGTGAACGAAGGCGTGTGGGGCTCGCCCGGCTACTTCTGGCTGGGGAAGAACCTCTTCTGGTGCGTGTGCGACTTCCCCGAGCAGCCGTGCTTCCAGCGCGCGATGCGCGACCCCACCGTGAACCGCGGCATCTACGTCAGCAATCAGGCGGCGACCGAGGTCGAGCGCGACGCGCGCACCGAGGCGGCCTTCCTGAGCGCCGGCTTCAAGGTGCTGGAGCGCCGGGGCCCCGCGACGCTCTACGGCCGCTGACGCCTGAAATGCGAAACCCCGCTCCGGTTGAGGGAGCGGGGCTTCAGGAGGGGACGGCCAGAGCACACGCGAAGTAACGCTACCGTTGCTTCCTTCCGGACCTGGCGGGGTTCACGGCCCCGCGTTGCCCTGACCAGAATCTGTTGTGTGACTCTCTTCTATCAGCGGAGAGGGTGGGATTCGAACCCACGATACCCTTTCAGGTACACACGCTTTCCAGGCGTGCGCCTTCAGCCACTCGGCCACCTCTCCTGGGTGCTGCAAGCGGAGAGCTAAGGATTCGAACCTTAGATACCGTTACCGGTATGCCTGATTTCGAGTCAGGTGCCTTCGACCACTCGGCCAGCTCTCCAAGTACTTATTCAGATTTCGTCTTGCGGTTCCGCAAACCCGCGAAAAATTGTTTCAACAGCTGACTGCTCTCATTCGCCAACACACCATTTACGACTTCGACTCGATGATTGTGCCTGGGCTCGCGGGCGAGGTCATAGAGACTGCCCACCGCGCCGGCCTTCGGGTCAGTCGCGCCGAACACCAGCCGCGAGACTCTCGATTGCACCAGCGCGCCCGCGCACATCGCGCAGGGCTCGAGGGTCACGTACAGCGTGACGCCGGTGAGCCGCCAGACCCCGAGGGCCCTGGCCGCTTCGCGCATCGCGATGAACTCTGCATGGGAGAAGGGGTCTTTGTCGATCTCGCGGCGGTTGTACCCACGCGCGATGACCACACCATCTTTGACAGCGACTGCGCCCACGGGCACTTCGCTCAAGACCGCCGCTCCTCTCGCAAGCTCCAACGCTTGCGTCATGAAGCCCACATCGATGTCGAGTTGCTCACTCATCGAAATAAAAGTTTGTGGAGCGCTCCCTGGAGGATTCGAACCTCCGGCCTTTGGATTCGTAGTCCAACGCTCTATCCAGCTGAGCTAAGGGAGCTTTTGTTTCCACAACACCGTGTGCGGAGCGAGAGGGATTCGAACCCTCGATACCCTTACGAGTATACAGGTTTAGCAAACCTGCGCCTTCAGCCTCTCGGCCATCGCTCCACAGCGAAATGACGAGACGTCCTGTCAAAGAGCTACTGACTACCACGTCCTACGGAGCAGGTAGGATTCGAACCTACGGATGCCTTTCGACATCTGCGGTTTTCAAGACCGCCGCCTTAAGCCACTCGGCCACTGCTCCAGACTTCCCGTGGACCGACGCCCCTCGTCCCAACTGCTGACGGCGGGGCGCCCCCACTACAGGAAGCCTTTTTCGTTCGCAAACGGTTTCGTCAGAGAGGCTTCAGCTCCTTGAGGCCGCCCATGTACGGCCAGAGCACTTCGGGGAGCGCCACGGTGCCGTCTTCGCGCTGGTAGTTCTCGAGAATCGCCACCACCGTGCGGCCGACGGCGAGGCCGGAGCCGTTCAGGGTGTGCACCAGCTGGGGCTTCTCCCCGGGGCCCGGGCGGAAGCGCACCTTCGCGCGCCGCGCCTGGAAGTCGCCGAAGTTCGAGCAGCTGGAGATCTCCCGGTACGCGTTCTGCCCCGGCAGCCAGACCTCGAGGTCGAAGGTCTTCTGCGAGGCGAAGCCCATGTCGCCGGTGCACAGCAGCGACACCCGGTGGTGCAGCCCCAGCTTCTCGAGGATCGACGACGCGTCGGCCACCAGCTCGTCGAGCTCGGCCAGCGAGTCTTTGGGGTGCGAGAAGCGTACGATCTCCACCTTGTGGAACTGGTGCATGCGGATCAGCCCGCGCGTGTCGCGCCCCGCGCTCCCGGCCTCGGCGCGGAAGCAGGGCGACGACGCCACGTACTTCTTCGGCAGCGCGTCTTCGATGATCTCGTCGGCGTGGTAGTTCGTGACCGGCACTTCTGCGGTGGGGATGAGGAACAGCTCCTGGCTCCCCGCGGTCTTGAAGGCGTCGTCTTCGAACTTCGGGAGCTGGCCGGTGCCGGTCATCGACTGGCGCGAGACGAGGTACGGCGGCAACAGCTCCAGGTACCCGCGCGCGGCGTGCTGGTCGATCATGAACGCGGTCAGCGCGCGCTCCAGCCGCGCCAGCGCGCCCTTGCTGAAGGCGAAGCGCGGGCCTGACACCTTCACCGCGCGCTCGAAGTCGAGCAGCCCCAGCTTCTCGCCGATCTCGAAGTGCTGCTTCGGCGTGAAGAGGAAGGTGGGCTTCTCTCCCCACGTCTTCACCACCTGGTTGCCGGTCTCGTCGGGGCCGACGGGCACCGACTCGTGCGGCACGTTGGGCACCATCGCCATCGACGCGGTGAGCTGCTCCTCGAGCTCGCCGAGGCGCTTCTCCTGCTCCTTGATGACGGCGCCCAGCTGCTTCATCGACGCGCCCAGCTCGGCGCGCTTGGCCGCGTCGGTCTTCATCTGCTCCTGCGCCTTGTTCTTCGAGCTCTGGTTGGCCTCGAGCTCGACGTAGAGCTTCTTGCGCTCGGCGAACAGCTCCTGGAACCGGCTCAGGTCCAGCTTGCCGCCGCGCGTCTGGAGACGGGCGACGACGGCCTCGAAATTCTTCGCGACTTCCTTCAGGTCCAGCACGGCTGCGTCATTCCTCGTTGGTCAGGTAGTGGATCTGGTCGCCGACCTCTTTGACGTTCTCGGCGTCGGGGCGGAGCTCCAGGTACTTCTTGAACGCGGTGACCGCGTCCTTCTTCTTCTTCGATTCCTTCATCAGGTAGCCCAACTGCAGCCACGCGTCGGCGTCGTCGGGCGTCGCCTTCACGGCCTTGCGGTACCACTCACCGGCCTTGGCGTTGTCGCCCTTCTCCTGGAAGGCGAGGCCGAGCTTCGAGTACGCGACGGTGAGCGACGGGTCGGCGGTCAGCGCCTTCTGGTAGCTGACGATGGCGCCCGACCAGTCTTCCATCTTCATCTGCGCGTCGCCGATGAGCGCGCGCACGTTGTTGCGGCGGGCGTCGAGCTCCAGCGTCTTCTCGTAGTACTCGACCGCCTTCTTGAAGTCGTTGCGGTCGAAGGAGATGCGGCCCATGGCCTCGAGCGCGTCGGCGTACTTCGGGTCGACGTCGAGCGCCTTCTGCAGCTCCGCCAGCGCGTCTTCGCTCTTGCGCGCGTCGGCGAGGATGCGGCCGTACCAGTAGAGGTACTGCGGGTTCTTGGAGTCGTAGTCGAGCGCGCGCTTCATGGCCTCGATGGCCTGGGTGTGCTCGCTCTTCGCGTTCTTCACCCGCGCCAGGTAGAAGTTCGCCTCGGCGTTGCCGGGCTCGGCCACCAGCGCGGAGTTGAGGTCGGCCACCGCGCCGTTGAGGTCGCCCTTGTCGAACTTCACCGCGCCGCGGGTGACGATGATGGCGGTGTTCTTCGGGTCGGCTTCGCGCGCGGCGTCGAGCTCGGTGATCGCCTCGTCGAGGCGGCCCAGCTTCCGCAGCGCCATGCCGCGGTTCATGCGCCCCCCGGGGATTCTGGGGTTCAGCTCGAGGGCCTTCTCGACCTGCTGCGCCGAGAGCTCGAACTTCTCGCGGTACTGCGAGACGCGCGACGCCCCGAGGTACGCGTCGGCGTCGAGCGGGTTGAGCTCGATGGCCTTGGCGAACTCGCGCTCCGCCTTGTCGTAGTCGCGCTCGTGGAGCGCCAGCTCGCCCTGACCGACGCGCATCGACGCGTTGTCGGGGTCCTGGTTCAGGCCCTCCGCGAGGATCGGCGCGGCCTCGGCGAAGCGCCGGGAGCGGATGTAGAGGCGCGAGAGGTACAGGTACGCGTCGGTGATCTTCGGGTCGGCGGCGATGGCCTTCTTGTACGAGTCCTCCGCCTCCTTCATGTTGTCGAGGTAGTCGGCGACGCGCGCCGCGAGGTACAGCAGCTTCGCGTTGCCGGGGAAGCGGGTGTTGGCCTGCGCCATCACGCGGGTCGCTTCGTCCATCTTGCCGAGCTGGATGAGCGCGTTGAGGTAGCCCTCGGTGTTCTCGAGATCTTCGGGCTGCGCGGCCACGGCCACCGAGAAGAGCGGGGCGGCCTTCTCGGGTTGGTGCATCAGCATGTACGCGCGCGCGAGGTGGCCGTTGGTGAAGGGGTTCTTCGCGTCGGCCTTGAGCGCCTCCTCGAAGAGGGGCACCGCTTCGGCGACCTTGTTGGCCACCACCTGGCTCTCGGCCTTGAGCGCGAGGGCCTTGCCCAGCGAGGCGGGCGCCAGCAACGCGCGGCCCTCTTCGGAGAGCGCGGTGTCGAGCAGCTCGTTGCCGCGGGCGAGCTCCTTCTTGCGCACGATGGAGATCTCCGCGAGCTCCACCGCCGACGAGAGGTGCTGCGGGTCGGCCTCCAGCGCCTCGGCGAAGCGGCCGGCGGCCTCGGCGAACTCGTTCTGCGCGCGCGCGATGAGCCCCAGCCCGTGCAGCGCCTTCGCGCTCTTGGGGTCTTTCTTGAGGATGGCCTCGTACTCGGCCTTCGCCTGCGCGGGCTGCTTCTTGAGCAGGTAGGCCTCCGCGCGGAGGAAGTACGACTCGAGGTCGTCGCCGTTGTGCGCGATGGCGTTGTTGATGGTGTTGAGCGCGCCGTCGGCGTCACCGTCGGTGAGCAGTGCCGAGGCCTCGGTCTTGAGCACCTCGTTGTGGGTGTCACCGAGGAGGCGGATGTTCACCAGCTCGTCGTGCGCCTGCTGGAGCTCCGCGGGGTCGGCCTTGTCGAACTTGCGCTTGAGGTAGAAGACCGCCTGACTCCACACCGCGCGCGCCTCGGGGTACTCCTTGATCTGCAGCGCCTGGTTCGCAGAGTCCTTCGCCTGGCGGTACGACTTCCACGTGTCTTGCTGGAAGCCCTTGCGCGCCACCTGCAGGTAGCCGAACTCGCGCGTGTCGGGCTTCACCTGGGCGGGGAAGATCAGCTTGAGGGCGAAGAAGCCATAGGGCGTGGCGATGCCCGAGAAGATACCCAGCGCGATGAAGCCCGCCGCCAGCACGCCCGCGCCGATGAGCGGGATCTTCTTCTTGAGCGGCATCGGCTCTTTGCTCTGCACCACCGCCACCGCGGCCATGCGCCCGTCGTAGAGCTGCTTGAGGCGCTCCATCGACGGCGCGCGGTTGTCGGGCGCCTGCGCGACCTGCGTGCTGCCGCTCGACGGAGACTCCATCAACCGGCTGATCACCGCCTGGAACGCGGGCTCGGAGCCGATGGCGTGCCAGCTGTCGGCGTCGGGCGAGACCTCTTCGTTGCCCAGCAGCTGACCGTCTTCCAGCATCTTGACGATCACCGCTTCTTCGAACGGGCCGAAGACCTTGCCGCTGCGGCGCTTCACGTGGAAGCGGCGCACCGGGGCCGACTCCTCCTTCGCGCCCGCCTCCTTCGCGGTGCGGTCGATGAAGTTCAGCATCTCCATGCCATCGGCCGGGCCGGCCGGCGCCGCGGGCGTGGAGGGGATGGGGGCGCTCAGATCGGCTTCGAGATCATCGACCGCCGGCTTCTGACCAGCGGTGGGGTCGAACTCGAGATCTCCGCCGCCACCGCCGAAGTCGACCTCGCCGAAGCTCATCGGCGCGGCGGGCGGAGGTGCGGCTTCGGCGCGCGCGGGGGGAGGCGGCGGCATCGGCGGCTCGGAGAAGTCGAAGCCACCCGAGACCGGCGCGGGGGGCGGCGGCGCGGCGTCGAAGTCGAAGCCACCAGACAGCGGGGGCGGCGCGGGCGGAGGCGGCGCTTCGGAGAAGTCGAACCCACCCGGCGCGGGCGGGGGCGGCGCCTCCGAGAAGTCGAAGCCACTGGCGGCGGGCGCGGGCGGCGGCGGGGCCGCGTCGAAGTCGAAGCCGCCGGAGACGGGCGCGGGGGGCGGCGGCGCGGCGTCGAAGTCGCAGCCGCCAGAGACCGGCTCGGGCGGTGCCTCCGAGAAGTCGAAGCCGCCGGTGTCGGCCTGAGGCGCCTCCGAGAAGTCGAAGTTGCCGCCGGTGTCTCCACCGGGGAGCGGGATCTCTCCGATGGACGTCGCGTCACCACCGGGCAGCGGCACCGAGCTGGTGTCGAAGCCGTCGTCGATGGGCACGTCATCGGCGCCGGGCAGCGGCACCTCGTCGCCATATGAGGGCATCGCGGCGGTGCGCGCCGAGCCGCCCGGCAGCGGAATACCCGCGGGCGCGCCACCCGGGAGGGGAATCGACGGCATGGCCGCCGTGCGCTGGCCGGCCCCCGGCAGCGGGATCGACGGCATGGCGGCGGTGCGTTGGCCGGCGCCCGGCAGCGGGATCGACGCGCCACCCGAGCGCGGCGCACCGCCCGGCAGCGGGATGGAGCCGGCGTCGTACGCGGGCATCGCCGCGGTGCGCTGGCCGCCGGGGAGCGGGATGGAGCCCGCGTCGTAGGCCGGCATCGCGGCGGTCGCCTGGCCACCCGGGAGCGGGATGGAGTCGCCGCCCTGGTCCCACGGTTGTTCAGCGGGGGCGTCGTAGGCGGGCGCCATCGCGGTCGGCTGCGACTGGCCGGGGAGGGGGATGGAGTCGCCCGAGTCCCACGGTTGCTCGGCGGGCGCGTCGTAGGCCGGCATGGCCGCGGTCGCACCGGGGAGCGGGATGCTGCCGGGGTGGTAGGAGGGCGCGACGGCGGTCTGCGCGGTGAAGGGGTTGTGCGCGGGCGCGACAGCGGTGGGGCCCGGCAGCGGCACCTCGTGCGAGAAGTCGATGGCGTTGCTGCCCGGCAGGGGCACGCTGGCGACGCGGGTCGCTTCTTCTTCCCACTCCTGTTTCTGCGGCGTGGGCGCGCTGATGCCCGGGAGCGGCACGACGCTGGACGGCCGGCTGCTCACGCCGGGCATCTTCACGTTGGTGGGGGGCGCGGAGATGGTCGTCGCGCCGGGGATCGCCGCGCTCGGCAGCGGCACGGTGGCGACGCGGGTCGACTCCTCTTCCCACGACTGTCGCTGCGGAGTGGGGGCGCTGATGCCCGGGAGCGGGACGGCTCCCGACGGCGAAGAGCTGAAGCCAGACGGAGAGGACGTGATCCCGGAAGGTGAGGAGCCGGGTTTGACCGGGAAGACGCCCTGACACGACGGGCACTTGATGCGAGCACCACCGGGGGGGATCTTCTTGTCGTCGATATTCAGGACGGAGCTACAGGTCGGGCACGTGACCTTCATGGGGGCGCCACGCTACCCGAAGTGCGGCGGGTGACGGTGGCGTTTGTGGCGCCACCGCCCCGCGTCAACTCACTGGCAGATCGACGCCGTGAAGGTGCCGTTGACGGAGTTCTTGCTGTCTCCGGCGTTGATGCCGATGGTGACGCTGGTGTCGCTCAGCGCGCTCACTTCGATGACGCCATCGGTGAGGATGTAGTTGGTGTCGCCGTCGTAGAAGGTGACCGTCTGCCCGGTGCCGTCGAACGCGAGCTTCAGCTTGCGCTCACCCTCGGCCTTCGGCTGCGACCAGAACACGCTGTTCACGCTGCTGGCGAACGTGTCGCAGTCGGCGATGGCGGAGTCGGAGTACATGTTGACCTTCAAGGTGTCGCCGGACACGGTGACGACCGACTTCGCGTAGGTCCACGACTTGCCGTTGAAGGTGCCGGCAGGGGGCGTGTCCTTGATCGACGCCGCCGATGGGCCACACGCGCACAGCGCGAGCAGCGAGGCGAAAAGCAGCTTCTTCATGTCATTTCCTTGTCTGGAGTGAGGGGGGAGGTTTTGCGGCGCGACCGACGTAGCACCGGCGAGCACATTCACGCCAAGAGCTGCATGACGATGCGAGGCACCCGTGTTACGCGCGCGTCGCATGTCAGCGTCGCCCGCGTTGTCCATCGTCATTCCCGTCTACAATGAAGAGTCGATCGTCGAGCAGGCCGCGGCCGAGCTCACGCGTGGGCTCGACGAGCGCGGGTGGGACTACGAGATCATCTTCGCGGAGAACGGCTCGCGCGATCGCACGCAGGAGATCCTCGAGCGGATGACCAGGGCCAACCCGCGCCTGCACTGGTTCCACAGCGAGCGCCCGAACTACGGCGTGGCGTTGAAGGCCGGCATCTTGAAGGCGCGCGGTGACGTCGTGGTGTGCGACGAGATCGACCTGTGCGACCTGAGCTTCTACGACGCGGTGGTGCCGTCGCTGCTGCGCGGCGAGGCCGATTTGATCGTCGGCTCCAAGGCCGCGAAGGGCGCGAGTGATCAGCGCCCGCTGATCCGCCGGGTGGCGACGCGGGTGCACAACGGGTTGCTGCGCGTCTCGCTGGGTTTCAAGGGCACCGACACGCACGGCCTCAAGGCGTTCCGCCGGCAGCGCCTGTTGCCGGTCATCGAGAAGTGCGTGGTCGACATGGACGTCTTCGCCTCGGAGTTCGTGGTGCGCGCGTGGCGCGAGAACCTCGACGTGCGGGAGATCCCCATCCAGCTCCATGAGAAGCGGCAGCCGTCGATTCACCTCTTCCGCCGCGTGCCCAACGTGCTGAAGAACGTGGCGCGGCTGGTCTACGTCATTCGCGTGCGCGGAGAGTGAGATGAGGCTCTCGGCCATCTCGGTCGATCTCGACTCGCTGCCGCACTACTGCCGCATCCAGGGGCTCCCGGAGACGCTGCTCGACGACGACGCGCGCGCGTTGGTGGCCCGCGTGGCGATCCCCCGGTTGCTGGAGCTCTTCAACGGGAAGCCCGCGACGTTCTTCGTCATCGGTGAAGACGTGCGCCTGCCGGGCATGAAGCGCGCGCTGAGCGACGCGCTGGGCGCGGGCGTGGAGCTCGCCAGCCACAGCGACTCGCACGACTACGCCATCTCCCGCTGGAGCCAGGACGCCATCGAGGCCGATCTCCGGCGCGCGGAGGCGGCGCTCGCGGAGGTCGGCGCGACGGTGCGCGGGTTCCGCGCGCCCGGGTACACGCTCTCGCCGGCGCTGCTGAAGGCCGTCGCCGCGCGCGGCTACGAGTACGACTCGTCGACCTTCCCCGCGGTGCCGTACTACCTCGCGAAGGCGGGGGTGATGGGCGCGCTCGAGCTGCTGCGGCGGCCGTCGCGCGCCATCCTCGATTCTCCGCGGGTGCTGGGCGCGCCGCGCACGCCGTACCGCCCGTCGCTCGAGGCGCCGTACTCGCGCGGTGACGCGCCGCTGATCGAGCTCCCGATGGCGGTGGCGCCGCTGACCCGCTTGCCGTTCATCGGCACCTTCGCCACCTCGCTGCCCTGGCCGCTGGTCGAGGCCACCTACCGCGCGATGCGCGGCGACGCCTTCTTCAACTTCGAGCTGCACGCCATCGACGTCGTCGACGAGACCGACGGCGTGCCGCCGCAGCTGGTGCGCCAGCAGCGCGATCTGCGCGTGAAGGCCAGCGAGAAGCTCAAGCGCCTGCG
>CAMLFP010000121.1 GCA_946479335.1 uncultured Archangium sp. | reverse complement strand
GGTCAGCCGTCACCAGCGGCACGTTCAGCTCGATGGCGGTGGCGGCGATGAGCTGGTCGGCCGGGTCTCCATGGAAGTTCTGCGCGACGTTCACCGAGCGCGCCGCGATGCGCGTGGAGATGGGTACTACTTCGATGTCGAAAGCCTCGAGCGCGTCGTCGAGCGAGCGCTCCAACGGCGCGGTGAACGTGATCTGCCCGCGGCTGTGAATGGCCGAGATTTCGCGGAGGCTGATGTCGGCCAGCAGCCGACGGGACGCTCGCTCCAGCGAACGACTCGCGGCGCGCGAGAGCTTCGCTGGCTGGTAGGTGGCCCAGAGCAGCACGTGCGTATCCAACAGCACTACTTGATCCATTCGGGCTCCGAGAAGTTGACGATGTCACCCACGATTCGTGCCTTGAGCTTCCCGAACGGGAGCTTTTTTTTCGACGGCGTGGGCACCAACTGCGCGACGGGCTTCCCGCGCTTGGTGATGACCAGCGCCTGCCGGGTGCTCTGCACCTCATCAAGCAACGCGAGGCACTGCGCCTTGAACTTCGCCGCAGGGATGGTCTTCGCCTTCATGACCACTTGAGATGACCACATTCACGCGGCCGCCAACAACCCCGCGAACTCCTCGGTCTGGAGCGCTCCCCGTTCAGCCGCCAGCTTCAGCAGGCTCTCGATGAAGCGCAGCGCATCGGCGTCGCCCTCGCGCAGCACGAGGCTCACCGCGGCGTTCTTGAGCAGCTCCTTCCACGCGTCGTCGCGCGCGTGGCTGGCCAACCGGTACACCCGCGCCGCGACTTCTTCGAAGTTGTCGATGGTCGTCATGCACGCGCTTGTCTCAAATGGGTCCGACAAGTTCTCAAGTTCCGCGAGGTTGCGCGTCAGCGGACGGTCGCGTGCAGCAGCTCCACGAGGCGCGGGGCCCAGTGCTGCACGGAGTAGCGCTGCTCCACCGTCTCGCGGCCCGCCTTGCCCAACCGTGCACGCAGCGCCGTGTCGTCGATGAGTGACGAGAGCTGCTCGAACCACTCGTCGTCGGTGCGCGCCAGCAGACCGTTCTCTCCGTGCGTGACGATTTCTGAGTTCACGCCCACCGGAGACATCACCGTCGCCGCGCCCATCGACATCGAGACGAGGCCCTTGAGCCCGCACTTGCCGCGCGTCCACTCGTCGTCGGGGAGCGGCATCAAGCCGATGTCCATCGTGCGCAGCATCGAGAGCTCCGCGTCGGGGCTCCACGCTTCGCCGCGGAGCTTCAGCGGGGCGTGTTCGAAGGCCGGGTCGCCCATCACGCGCAGCGCGATGCGGTCGCCGTATTTCCGCTTCACGCGCTCCAGCACCGGCAGCAGCGGCTTCAGGTGCGCGAGCGTCGACGGGCTGCCGCTCCAGCCGAGGGTGACGACGCGCGAGTCATGCGGCATCGGCGCGAAGCGCTCGGTGTCGACGCAGGTCGGCACCACGTGCACGTGGTTCGAGTATCGCCGCGCCCACGTCGCGAGGTACTCGTTGCCGGCCAGCACCGTGTGCGCGAGCCGCACCACGCGCGGAATCTTGTCGACGTTCTTGAGCCACGCGAAGCGCGCGTTCGCCGCGGAGACCGCGTGCAGCCAGATGGCGTCATCGAAGTCGAACACCACCGGGGCCTTCAGGTGCGCGAGGTGCTCCGCCCACTCGTTGCCGAGGAAGAACGCTTCGCGCTGCACGAAGATGACGTCGGCCTTGCGCGTGAGGCTGCGCACGCGCCGGGCGAGGCCGCGCAACGCGACGCGACCCTTGGTGAACGCGGAGGTCGCTCCGTAGAAGTCGCGCGCGTCGGCTTCGTCGAGCGCGCCGGCGTAATCGACCTCGATGCCCGCGACGCGGAAATACGGCTCGAAAGCCTCGAAGCGGTAGCGCTGGCTCGGGCTCCGCCCGCGTCCGTGGACTCCGAGGAAGAGCAGTCGCATCTCAGCGTTTCCGGAGCAGCTCGATGACGCGGCCCTGTTGCTCCGCGGTGAGGCTGGAGCCCGAGGGCAGGCACAGCCCGAACTCGAACGCGCGCTCGGCGACCGCACCACCCACCGCGCGATACTCGCGGAAGACCGGCTGCAGGTGCATCGGCTTCCACACCGGTCGCGACTCGATGTTCTCCTTCTCCAGCGCGAGGCGGACGTCTTCGCGCGTGCGCCCGAACTTCTTCGGGTCGAGGGTGATGACCGTGAGCCAGCCGTTCCACTCGCCGTGCTTCGAGAGCGGCATGAAGGTGAGGCCCTCGAGGTCGGAGAGCTCCCGCTCGTAGCGTGCGCGCACGGCTTTTCGCGCGGCGATGCGCTCATTCAACACGCGCAGCTGCCCGCGCCCGACGGCGGCGAGCAGGTTCGAGAGCCGGTAGTTGTGGCCGATGTGCGAGTGCTCGTAGTGCGCGGCCTTGTCGCGGGCCTGCGTCGCGAGGAAGCGCGCCTTCTCGATGAGCGCGGCGTCGCGGCTGACCAGCATGCCGCCGCCGGAGGTGGTGATGATCTTGTTCCCGTTGAAGGAGAACGCCGCGAGCGCGCCGTACGTGCCGGCGTTGCGGCCCTTCCACGTCGCGCCCAGCGCTTCGGCCGCGTCTTCGATGAGCGGCACGCCGTACTCGGCGCAGAGGCGCTCCAGCGCGTCGAGCTGCGCGCACTGGCCGTAGAGGTCGACGGCGATGACCGCCTTCACGCGGCGGTTCTTCGCGCGCGCGTCCCGCAGCTCCGCTTCGACCAGCGCAGGGTCGAGGTTCCACGTCTCGTTCTCGGAGTCGATGAAGACCGGCTTCGCGCCCTGGTAGACGATGGGGTTGGCCGACGCGGCGAAGGTGAGCGACGAGACCAGCACTTCGTCATCGCGGCCGATGCCCAGCAGCTGCAGCGCGAGGTGCAGCGCGGCGGTGCCCGACGAGAGCGCGGCGGCGTGCGGCATGTCGACGCGCGCGGCGAACTCCTTCTCGAAGGCGTCGACGTTGGGCCCGAGCGGGGCGATCCAATTCGAGTCGAACGCGTCGAGGAGCAGCCCGCGCTCATCGGGGCCCATGTGGGGAGGAGAGAGGTAGACGCGCTCAGGCATGCCGAGGGTCTAGCAAACGCTCCCAGCGGAGGCTCAGTGACAGGAGGTGCCGGCGTCGGCGAAGACCGAGAAGTCGAAGTTCAGCTCGACACCGCCATCGACCTTCTCGCCGCACTTCCCGGCCTCGTGTGACGTGTAGGTCGACGGTGGGCCGGAGCTGTCTCCGACCACGAGCTGGCTGTACTCCCAACCGTCGCTGATGCAGTACGGCGTACGCCGCTCCAGCGTGAGCGACTCCAGGTACGCCAACTGCTCACGGGAGAGCTCCTCGCGCGTCAGCCGAACGCACTCGGTGCTGCTCCATGAAGAGCCCGGGAACGTGGAGCCTGCTGCGTGCGTCGCTTCGAGGTACGCGCTCGACGCGAACCACACCTTCGCGCCCGGAGTGCCTGGGGCAGGCTCACATGCAACGAACACCGCCGCGACGCCCACCAGGATTCGTTTCATGCCGGACTGTCTCTCAGCACGGCCGCGCCAAGGTCAACCTCGCCCCGGCTCCTTTGCCCTCAAGACGCGCGCGGGCACGCCGACGACGGTGAGCCCGTTCGCGACTTCCTTGAGCACCACCGCGCCCGCGCCGACGACACAGTCATCACCCACGCGCGTGAGCTGAATCAGCGTCGCGCCGATGCCGATGTGCGTGCGCAGGCCGACGCGCGCCCGCCCGCCCAACGCGCTCTGCGGAGACAGGTGCGCGAAGTCGCCGATGACGCACTCATGTTCGACCACGCACCCCGTGTTGAGGATGACGCCGTTGCCCACCTGCGCCTCGGCGTTCACCACCACGCGCGCCATCGCGACGGTGCCCGCGCCCAGCCGCGCCGACGGCGAAATCACCGCCGAGGGGTGAACGAATGCCGGCAGCGAGTGCCCGCGGTCCAACAAGGTGTTCGCGATGCGCTGCCGCGTGCCGTTGTCACCGACGCCGAGCGCGAAGACCCGCGGAGGCTGCCCTTCGAGCCACGCCGCGCCGCCCAGCACCGGCCAGTTCACCGCGCGCGTACCCGGCGCCAGCGAGTCATCGAGGAAGCCTTCGACGGTGTGGCCGCTCGCCTGCACCACCTCGGCGACGACGCGGCCGTGACCTCCGGCTCCGAAGACGAGAACTGAAGGCGCGTGCACACACGGGGTATACCGTGGTTCGTGCGACGCGAGCAGCAACTGCGCCTCAAGCGCGCCTTCGATGTGCTGGCGAGCGCCGCCGGGCTGACCGCGGTGGCGCCGGTGTTGGCCGCTGCTGCTGCTGCTGTCCGCGTGACGATGGGCGCGCCGGTCTTCTTCCGCCAGCAGCGCCCCGGGTTGCACGGCGTGCCGTTCTCCATCTGGAAGTTCCGCACCATGACCGACGCGCGCGGCCCCGACGGCGAGCTGCTGCCTGACGAGGAGCGCCTCACGCGCGTCGGCCGCTTCATCCGCCAGACGAGCCTCGATGAGCTGCCGCAGCTCCTCAACGTGCTGAAGGGCGAGATGAGCCTCGTCGGTCCGCGCCCGCTGTTGATGCGCTACCTCGGCCGCTATTCGTCGCGTCAGGCGCGCCGCCACGACATGAAGCCCGGCATCACCGGACTCGCGCAGGTGCGCGGCCGCAACGCGCTGTCGTGGCCCGAGAAGTTCGAGTGGGACGTGAAGTACGTCGAAGACTTCTCGCTGCTGCTCGACGCGCAGATCCTCCTCGAGACCGCGCTCAAGGTCATGAAGCGCGAGGGCATCTCCGCCGGCGCGCACGCCACGATGCCGGAGTTCATGGGCAACGAATGAAGCGCCTGGTGCACGTGCTGACCGTCGCCGACTCGCTCGTCTTCATCGACGCGGTGGTGGCCCGCGCGCGCGATGACGGGTGGGACGTCACCGTCGTCACCTCGCCCGACCCGCGCCTCGACGCCTTCGGGAAGAAGCTCGGCGTGCGCACCGTCGGCATCGAGATGCCGCGCAAGGTGACGCCGCTGGGCGACGTGCGCGCCCTCGCGGAGCTCTATTCGCTCTTCCGCCGGCTCCAGCCTGACGTGGTGCACGCGGGGACCCCGAAGGGCGGGCTGCTCGGCACCCTCGCTGCCGAGGCCGCGCGCGTGCCGACGCGGCTGTACCAGATGCGCGGGTTGGCCTTCTCCACCGCAACCGGAGTGCTGCGTGGCGTGCTGAAGGCCACCGAGCTGCTCAGCTGCGCCGCCGCCACGCGCGTCCTCTGTCAGAGCCACTCGCTCCGCGCGCAGGCGCTCGAAGAGGGCGTGGTGAGCGCGGAGAAGTCACAGGTGGTGCTCAGCGGCAGCAACGGCGTCGACGCGGCGAAGTTTGCGCCTCGCGAGGGCACGGTGTTGCGTGCGCAATTTCAGATTCCACCTGATGCGCGCGTCGTCACCTTCGTCGGCCGCCTCGTACGTGACAAAGGCGTGCCGGAGCTGGTGCGTGCGTTCATGTCGCTCCCCGGCGCGCCGCACCTCGTGCTCGCCGGCCCCTTCGAGCCGAGAGACCCCGTCGATGCCGAGACGCGCGCGCGCATCAAGTCGCACCCGCGCATTCACGCGCTGGGCTTCGTCGCCGACCCGCGTGACGCCTATGCCGCCGCTGACGTCGTCGTGCTGCCCTCTCACCGCGAGGGGTTTCCCAACGCGCCACTCGAGGCCGCCGCGATGGAGAAGCCCGTCGTCGCCACCCGTATCGCCGGGTGTGTCGACGCAGTCGCTGACGGCGTCACCGGCACGCTCGTTCCTGTCGATGACGCGGTGATGCTCGAGCGCGCGCTGCGCCGCTACCTTGAAGATGACGAGCTCGCGCGGGCACACGGCGTCGCCGGTCGCGCACGCGTGCTGCGCGAGTTCTCTCGCGACGAGGTCGCCCGCGCGATGGTGCGGCTCTACGACTCGCGGCCGTGAGGGGTGATGCTCGCTCCCTGTTCGTGGCGTGGGAGTTCGTCCCCGCTTGCCCCTCGACCTCACGCGAACTGTGGCCAGCTCACGAGACTCTCATTTCGAAAATTCGAGCTCCCGCACGCCGCCCTCCGCCCCACTGAGCGCTGACGCCTTCGTCCCACGTCGCCTCCGAAACGCCGCCAGCACCGAGTCGTCTCACCCTCCAAGCGGCGCGTGGTCCCTCTTGAATGCACGGTGCGCTCCCGGCTGCACTCAGTGTGTTCGAAGAGAGAGGCCAGCTCGCGACGCGCGACACCCCGCACCTTGAACACGCACGCCCCCACACTGGCGGCCTCACGGGCTCACGGTTAAGGGGCGCGCGTCGTGTCTTCGCAGCCTCCGCGCACCCTCAACGGCGTCGCCATCATCGCGGTCTCCTCCGTCTTCTTCGGCGTGATGGCCATCACCACGCGCCTGCTGTCGGGCCTCGTCCCCGCGGCGGAGATCGTCACCGTGCGCTTCGCCGTCGGCGCGCTCGGCTGCGCGCTGTACTTCGTCGCCTCGGGAGAGCGCCCGGCGTTGCACCGGTGGAGACTCCTCCTGCTGCGCGGCGCGCTCGGCGGTGGCGCCGTGTTGACGTACTTCTGGGCCATCGAACGCCTCGGCGCCGCGTCAGCCACCGTCCTCAACTACTCGTCACCCATCTACGCCGCGTTCTTCGCTGCGTGGCTCCTCGGTGAGGCCACGACGTGGCTCAAGCGCGCCGGTCTCGCCCTCGGCACGCTCGGCTCCGTGCTGGTGACCCTCTCGACCGCGAAGGGCGCGTCGTTCGTGCCCGACCTCGGCGCGCTCTCCGGCGTCGTCTCCGCCGTCATCGGAGGCGCCGCGATGACCACCATCCGCAAGCTGCGCGACGACACCGATGCCGTCACCATCTTCTTCGCCTTCTGTGTGGTGGGTGGCGTGATGAGCGCTCCCCTTGCCGTGCCCGTGTGGGTGCCGCTCTCGGGGCACGTGCTCTGGCTGTGCATCGCGGTGGGCGTCCTCTCCATCGGCGGTCAGCTCCTCTTCACCTGGGGCATGGGCTTCACCACCGCCACCAGCGGCAGCGCTACCACGCAGCTTGTGCCCGCCGTCGCGTGGGTGTTGGCCATCGGCTGGCTCGCGGAGCCCATCACCGGCCTCGGCCTCCTCGGCGCGGCCTGCTGCGTCGCCGGCGTGCTGCTCGGAGTGGGGCGCCTTGCGTCACCCGCTCGCCACGCGGCGTGACACATTTGACGGCGCCGCCGAACCGCGCTTTCCACAGGCCGGAATGAACGCCGAGCCGCCTATCGGGAACGAAGCCGCGATGGTGCCCGAAGCCAGCGGCTGGCTCTTGCGTTACCGCCGCGTGGTGGCCGTGGCCGTGCACGCGCTCCTCTTCGCCATCGCGCACACCTTCGCCTTCGCGCTGCGCTTCGAGTTCACCTTCCCCGCCGAGTACTTCCCCCTCGCGTGGAGCTGGCTCGCTGAATACGTCGTCATCCACCTGGTGGTGTTCGCCTCCTCGGGGCTCTTCTCGGGCCTGTGGCGCTACACCGGCGCGCGCGACCTCGTGGTGCTGGCGCGCTCCACCGTGCTCTCCACGCTGATCTTCGCCGCCTTCATCGTCATCGCCGGCTACCGCAGCTACCCGCGCTCCATCTTCGTCATCGAGTTCCTCCTCACCATCATGCTGGTGGGCGGCCTGCGCTTCGGGACGCGCTCGCTGTGGCAACTGGCCCAGAGCGTCGACCAGCGGCGCGAAGGCGCGCGGCTGCGCGTGCTGGTGGCGGGCGCGGGCAACGCCGGTGAGATGCTGCTGCGCGAGATGCAGAAGCACGGCGGCCGCTACGAGCCCGTCGGCTTCGTCGACGATGACAGCGCGAAGCAGGGCGTCTCCATTCACGGCGTGAAGGTGCTGGGCCGCGTCGCCGACACCGCTGCGCTGGTGAAGAAGCTGAAGGCCGACGAGGTGGTCATCGCCATCCCCTCCGCGCCCGGCCGGGAGATGCGCCGCATCGTCGACGCCGTCGCCGGCTCGGGCGTGCCGGTGCGCACCATGCCCGGCATCGACCAGCTCATCTCCGGGCAGGTGACGCTCAACCAGCTGCGCTCGGTGAACATCGAAGACCTCCTCGGCCGCGACCCCGTCACCCTCGACACCGGCTCGCTGCGCGCGCTGCTCGAGGGCCAGGTGGTGCTGGTCACCGGCGCCGGCGGCTCCATCGGCTCGGAGCTGTGCCGGCAGGTGGCGCGCTTCTCGCCGAAGGCGCTGGTGCTCGTCGAGCGCTCGGAGCCCGCGCTCTTCGAGATCCACCGCGAGCTGCGCGAGAAGGGCGGCGCGGCGGAGCTGGTGCCCGCCATCGCCGACATCTGCGACGACGGCCGCGTGCGCGCGCTCTTCGCCCGCCATCGCCCGGCCGTCGTCATCCACGCCGCGGCGCACAAGCACGTGCCGATGATGGAGTGGAACCCCGGCGAGGCCATCAAGAACAACATCGGCGGCACGCGCGCGGTGGCCGACGCGGCCCACGAGTTCGGCGCGAAGCAGTTCGTGATGGTGTCGACCGACAAGGCGGTGAACCCCACCTCCATCATGGGCGCCACCAAGCGCGTGGCCGAGCTGTACGTGCAGGCGCTCAGCCAGAAGAGCAAGACGCGCTTCGTGGCGGTGCGCTTCGGCAACGTGCTGGGCAGCGCGGGCAGCGTCATCCCCATCTTCAAGGAGCAGATCGCCCGCGGCGGCCCGGTGACGGTGACCGACCCGGAGATGCGCCGGTATTTCATGACCATCCCCGAGGCGAGCCAGCTGGTGCTGCAGGCCGCCGCCCTCGGCCTCGGCGGGGAGATCTTCGTGTTGGACATGGGCGAGCCGGTGCGCATCGTCGACCTCGCGAACGACCTCATCCGCCTCTCCGGGCTCACCCCGGGGAAGGACATCGAGGTGCGTTTCACCGGCCTGCGCCCGGGCGAGAAGCTCTTCGAGGAGCTCTCCACCGTCGAGGAGAAGGCCGAGAAGACGCGGCACCCCAAGATCTTCATCGGCCGCCTCGCGAAGCTGCCGCTGCCGGAGGCCATCGCGCTGGTGAACGGCATCGTCGCCGGCGCTGACGAGGTGACCATCGACGAGGCCGTCACCCGCCTCAAGCGCGCCGTGCCCGAGCTGCAGCGCGAGGCGCCTGAACCGGCGCAGGTCATCGCGCTGCGCCCCCGCGGCTGAGCCGCTTCAGCGGGCGGTGACCACGCGGCCGATGGGCGTCACCCGCGTGCGCTCGGCCGACCACGCGTCGAGCACCAGCAGCAGCGTGAAGAAGAAGGGCATCATCGGCGCGCGGTAGCGCGAGAGCGTGCCCATGTTGGTCGTCGACAGCCCGGTGCCCACCGCCAACGCCAGCGTGAACACCGTGCAGAACAGCAGCGTCGGCGATGCGGTGATGTACGCCGCCAGCTGCCGCAGCGAGGTGCGCCGCCAGCTGCGGAGGAAGAGCACCAGCAACACCGTGGCCTCGAGGGCGCTGGCCAGCTGCACGGCGTTTCGCGCCTCGAAGATCAGCGGCCGGAAGAGCGCGGTCAACAGCGCGAAGGGCGCCAACAGCAGCTCGGTGCTCGCCGAGCGCGGCTGGTCGCCGGTGGGCGTCTCGAGCTGGAAGTCGGAGCCGCCGCTGACGCCGTACCCGGCCTGGCGCTGGTGCGCGAAGGTCTCCGCGGTGACCTCCCGCTCGCCCTTCGCGAAGTAGTTGTTGCTCAACACCAGGCCGCCCATCGACAGCACCGCCGCGGCGATGACCGCGAACGGCTTGAGCGCCGCGTCGGTGCGCGACTGGAGCCGCTTCCACACCACGAACACGCCCGCCGCCAACGACAGCGCCATCAGCACGTAGGGCTTGATGACCACGATGACGATGAAGCTGGGCACCAGCAGCAGCGCCGCGACCACGTACCGGCGCCCGTCGGCCAACAGCTTGAGCCCCAGCACCAGCGGGCCCAGCGCCGCCATCATCAGCGGCTCCTTGAGCAACGCGGAAGACCAGAACACCGCGCTGGGCAGCACGTTGATGCCCCACGCGACCCGGAGCTGCAGGTGCGGGGCGAACTCCGGCTTGAGCGCCCGGTAGATGAGGACCTGCGAGACGTAGGTGCACGTCGAGAGCAGCACCACCGTCGCGTAGATGGAGTTCCCCGTGAGGAACAGCAGCAGCCCCGCCGCCGCCGACATCGACTGCGTCGAGCCGCCGCCGAAGAAGTCGACCGGGTACTCGTAGGGCCGTTGGAGGAACGCCGCCACCACCTCGGGGAAGAAGCGCGTGAAGTCGCTGCGCAGCACCTCGGCGATTTCGACGCCGTAGCTGTAGTAGGCGAACATGTCGCCGCCCTTGAAATAGAAGCGCGTCAGCAACACCTGCGCGAAGGCGCTCACCACGTGCAACCCGAAGGCCCAGTTGAGCGCCGCGCGCTCCCGGAGCTCGTGGCGGCGCAGCACCACCATGTGCACGCCGAAGGCGATGGCCAGCACCACGGGAGTGAAGATGAAGTCTTCCATGCCTGCGGGCTGTACTCTGACTCAGTGGCGCCGCTCTTCGAAGTGCTGTCGTGCATGCCGGCCGACGCCGCCCGGCTGGCGCGCGTGTGGCCCACGCTGAACCCCGGCGCCCTGGTGCAGTCGGCGGCCCGCCACGGCGTCAGCGCGCTGGTGGCTGACTTCCTCGCCGCGCAGCACCGGGAGCTCCCGCCGGCCGAGCAACAGGCGCTGCAGCGTGACGCGCGCGGGTTGATTTCGCGGGGTCTCCGGCTCCGCAAGGTGACGTTGACGGTGCTCGACGCGCTGCGGGCCGCGGGCCTCGACCCGGTGCTGCTCAAGGGCGCCGGCCTCGCGCAGCGCCTCTACCCGGAGCAACCGCTGGCGCGCCCCTCGAGCGACGTCGACCTCTGGGTCGCCCCGGAGGAGCTCCCCACCGTCGCGTCGGTGCTGCCCGGCCTCGGCTTCTCGCGCGGCCCGCCCGAGGCGCACGGGCACCATGAATCGTGGGTCGCCGACGGAGCCCTGGTGGAGGTGCACTTCCGCGTCTTCTCCGGCTTCGGCGGCAACGCCTTCGACGACGGCGCGCTGCGCGCGCGGCTGGTGCCGGGTGACTTCCTCGGGCGCGCGGTGCGCTGGCTGCACCCCGATGACGAGTTCGTCTACCTGGCCACGCACGCGGCCAACCACGGCTTCTTGCGCGCGTCGTGGCTGGTCGATTTGCAGCGGGCGCTCGCGCAGCGCGCCACCTTCGACTGGGCGGAGATGGCGGCGCGGTGCCGTGACGCGGGCTTCCACTCCGCGGTGAGCGCGGCGCTGCTGGTGTTGCGTGAGGCGCTGCACGTGACGTTGCCGCCGGCGGCAGAGCGGCACTTCTCCACGGGCCGCGTGCGCGCCCTGGGCACCGCGCGCGTCTTCTCCGCGGAGCAACTGGAGCGCGCAGACCTCTCCAGCAGCCGCCTGGCGTCGGTGGCGGCGCGCCTCTGGTTGATGGACTCACCCCGTGACGCCGTCGCGGAGGTGCTGGGCGGCGTGCGGCGGGTGTGGTCAAGGTACGGCCGGTGAGGGGACAAGCGAAGCTGGAGTGGCTGGAGGTGATGCGGGGCGTCGCGGCGTGCTGGGTCGTGCTCCATCACGCGAGCAACGCGGTGCCCTACTTCGTCGGCCCGCTGGAGCACGCGGCGGTGGCCGCCAATGGTCACCTGGGCGTCGACTTCTTCTTCGTGCTCTCGGGGTTCATCATCGCGCTCTCCAGCAGCCAGTTGGCGGCGCGCGGGGGCGGGCTGCGGGAGTACGTGCGGGCGCGGTTCCTGCGCATCTACGTGCCGTACTGGCCCATCGGGGTCTCGTTCCTGGTGTTGTGCCTCGCGTTCCCCGGGCTGAGCGCGTCGGCGCACGACGTGGGCGTGTTCACCTCGCTGACGCTGCTCCCGTCGAACACGCCGCCCGCGCTCTCCGTCGCGTGGACCCTGGTCCACGAGGTGGTCTTCTACGCGGTGTTCGCGACGTACTTCGTCTCGCGGCGGCTTCACGCGCTGGTGCTGACGGCGTGGGTGGCGGTGATTGCGCTGTACTGGGCGAGCGGCCGGGAGGCCGGCATCGGGCTCACGTTCCTGGTCTCGCCGCGCAACCTGTCGTTCATCGCCGGGCTGCTGGTGTTCCAGCTCCGGCGGCTCGCCGATGCGCGCGGCTTCACGGGGGGAGATCTCCCCGCGCTGGTGCTGGGAGGCGCGCTGGTGGCCTGGCAGGCGGCGACCGTGCCCGACCACGCGCTGGTGACGGTCGGCTTCGCGGGGCTGGTGTTCGCGGGCGCGTCTCGCTTCGCCAGGCAGCACGCCGCGCCGTCGGGGCTGATGCGGGTCGGGGCGGCGTCGTACGCCATCTACCTCGTGCACAACCCGCTGCTGTCGGGGCTGATGCGCGTCGCGAGGGCGCTGCACGCCGGCGCGTGGCCCACCTTCGTGGTCGCGTCGGCGGTGGCCACCCTGGCGGGGGTGCTCTACTGGCGCTTCATCGAGACGCCCGCCCTGCGGTGGGCCCGCGCGCGAATCGTGGCTGAGTGAGGCGCCTCATGTTGGACTCGCGCGCCTCACGCCATGGCATCGTCTGACTCCACGCGCTTCTGGGTCGCCTCCGAGGTCGCGCTCGCCGCGGCGCTGGTGGTGTTGCCCGCGTCGCTGGGCGGCGCCCCGGAGTGGACGGCGTGGTTGCTCTGGCTCCTCTCGGCGCTCGCGGTGGGCACGTGGCTCGTCGGCGCGCGGCGGCACCACCGCCGCTGGAGCCTCCACCCCGCGCTGTGGCTGCCGGTGGTGCTGGCGGGCGTCGTGGTGCTGCAGCTCATCCCCCTCCCGCCGGGCGTGCTGCGCGTCGTCAGCCCACCGCAGGCCGCGCTGCGCGACTTCGCGTTGGTGCCGCTCGGGCTCGACGCGTGGCGCCCGGTGGCGGTCGACGTGCCCTCGACGCTCAAGGCCCTGGCGCGCCTCGTGTCGCTGGGCGCGCTCTTCTTCGTCGCGTTGGAGCTGGGCCGCTTCAGCGCCGTGCGCCGGCGTCTCTTCGCGGTGCTGGCGCTGGCGTCGGCGGCCACCGCGGTGTGCGGCTTCGTCCACCTCCTCGCCGGCGCCGACGCGCTCTTCGGCGTGAAGCACTTCTACGGCGTGGTGCCGCTGCTGACGCCGTTCGGCAACACCAACCACCTCTCCGCGTGGCTCACCCTGGGCGGCACCGTGGCGCTGGCGTTGGCGCTCAAGTCGCCGACGCGCGACGCGGCCATCGGCTGGGCGGCGGTGGCGGCGGTGAGCGCGGCGGGCGTCTTCTTCTCGTTCTCGCGCGGCGGCATCGGGCTCTTCATCGCGACGTGGGGGCTGGTGGCGGTGAGCCTCGTCGCGCGGCGCAGCGGCGGCATGCGCGGCTCACTGCCGTGGCTCTTCATCACCGCGACGCTGCTGGTGGCGGGCTTCCTCACCTTCGAGCAGCTGGTCGAGCGCGCGGAGACGCTGTCATCGCTGGAGAAGCTCAAGGCCACCAAGGTGGAGCTGTGGCCGATGTTCCTCTCCGGCGTCACGCGGTACTGGCCGCTGGGCATGGGCGCGGGGGGCTTCGAGCTGGGCTTCTCGCCGGCGCAGACGCGCGAGCTGAGCACCACCTTCACGCACCCGGAGATGGTGGCGCTGCAGTGGGCGGCCGACTTCGGGCTGCCGCTCGCGGTGCTGTGCGGCGCCTTCTTCGCGTGGGTGACGTGGCGGCTGTGGTTCGCGACGAGGCCGCACGTGGTGGAGAACGTCGTGCTGCTGGCGTTGCTCGGCGTGGTGGCGCACGACGTCTTCGACTTCGCGCTCGAGCTCAACGCGGTGGCGCCGGCCTTCGTCATCATCGCCGGGCTGCTGTGCGCGCTCGACGCAGGCGCGGAGCGGGAGCGGGCGC
>CAMLFP010000120.1 GCA_946479335.1 uncultured Archangium sp. | reverse complement strand
GAACGCAGGCGACGCCGCAGCTGGCGCAACCGGCTCCGCGGCGAACGAGGGCGACGCGTCTGTCGACGGTTCGTCGAACGAGAACGACGGGAGCTCCTGCTCCGTGGGGGCCGACGTGGATTTGGGGCCGTCGAACGTGAACGAGAACTCCGAGTCGTCACTCCCGGGCGCCTGGGGCACCGCGGTCTTCGGCGCGTCGTCGACGTCGTCGAGGCTGAACTTCGCCGCCGCAAACGAAGAGGTCGGCGCGGGAGCCTCGGCAGGAGGTGGCGCCATCCACGCCGGGGCGGGCGCTTCTTCAACCTCGATGGAGATCGGCAGCGACGGCGCGGGTGCGGGGAACGCCTCGGCGCGCGGCGGCGGCGCCGTGGGCGGTACCTCCAGCACCTCCTCGTCGGAGATCTCCATCACGTCTTCGCCACCGACCTCCTCGACCTCCGGCACCAACCGCTTCGGAGACGGCAGGGGCGCCGACGGGGGCTTGGTCAGCGCCGCCGGTGGCACGAACACCGGGCCCGACGCGCGTGGCGCGACGAAGACGGGGCCCGGCGAGGGCGGAGCGAACTGCGGCGCGGGCGGTGCGAACTGTGGCTCGGGCGGCGCGAACTGTGGCTCGGGTGGCGCGAACTGCTGGGGCTGCGGCGCGAACTGCGGGGCGCTCATCGGCGGCGGCTGCGCTCCCCACGCGGCCGCGCCGTTGGGGTCATACGGAGCCTGCTGCGCCGGGTCGTACGCGGGCTGCTGCGGCGGGTAGTACGCGCCGGTGTTCGGGTCGTAATAGGGCTGCGCCTGCGGCGGGTAATACGCGGGCTGCTGCGGCGGGTAATACGCGCCGGTGTTCGGGTCGTAATAAGGCTGCGCCTGCGGCGGGTAGTACGGCTGCTGCGGCGCGTAGTACTGCCCGGTGTTCGGGTCGTACCCCGGCGGGTACGGGTACCAGAGCCCGTCGGGCCCGTAATACCCCTGCGGCTGCATCGCGGCGGTCAGATCGATGCCCAGCGCGACCCCGAGCTCCTGCCAGCGGGCCGCTTCTTCTTCAGTGAGTCCGCTGGTGGTCCGCTTCTCGTCGAGAAAGCGGAACTCGCGCATCGCTGCCTGGGTGTCCGACACGGTGGCGGAGCCTAACCCGGCCTGACCCTTGATGAAATTCTAAGCAGCGGCCGCGCGGAGCTATTTCGCGGCGAGGGTGTCTGACACGCGCTCATCGAGCTGCTCGACGGTGAGCCCGTAGTGCTCGTCGAGCGCTTTCTCGAAGGGCACGCCGCGGCCGCAGTCGCGCATCATGCGCACCAGTGCCGACATGCCGCTCTTGTTGACCAGCTCGCGCACCGCCATCGCCGAGAGCGCGTACATCAAGCCGGGGTCGCTCATGCCGACCAGCGGGCCGTCTTTGAGCTGCGAGAGGCTGGGCAGGCGCTTGTTCTTCGCCAGCCCCGCGAGCCGGTTCTTGTAGTTGAGCGGCGCGCCGTCGCCGCCCTGGTAGCGCCACTCCACGAGCTCCGCGGTGCCCTCGTGCATCCACACCGGGAGCGCGCCGTGCCGGAAGTTCACCACCTCGTCCATCACCGCGTGCACGTACTCGTGCACCAGCACCGCCTGGTTCTGCGCGTTCATCTCCGCGGAGTCGTTCATGCGGATGGCGTCTTCACTGTAGAAGCCGGCGATGGCCTGGGAGGCCGCGGCGCCGTGGTGCAGGCGGAACTCCTCGCGCGAATAGAGGATGACGTCGCACGGCCGCTCGCGCGTCTCGCCCAGCAGCCGCCGCACGTTCACGCGCGCCTCTTCGAGCGCGTTCTGCACGCTGCCCTCGTAGTCAGCGCGCGCCCCGAAATCGCGCTTCTGGTTGAAGTAGCGGATGCGGAAGTACTGGTTCTGCCGCACGCGGTTCCCATCGGCGTCGGTGACCGACTCGTAGCTGGCGCTGGTCGAGCGCGGCGTGGCGCTGGTCGGCGCGCGGGTGCCCGAGGTGCCGTCGTCATCGACGACGAGCTGCCCGTTGCGCACGGTGACGTTCTGCGTGGTGGTCGTCGGCCCCGTGAGCTGTGGTTCGGTGTCACCGCCGGTGGTGGCGAGCAGCTTCCTCGCCTCCGCGTATTCCTTCGACTTCGGGGGCACCGCGCGCAGCGCCTTCGCGGCCTCTGCCGGCTGGCCGTCTTCGAGGTACAGCCGCCCGAGCTCCAGCCCGAAGCGCCCATCTTTCGCGAAGCCGGTGAGCCCCTTGCGGAAGGCGTCTTCGGCCGCGGAGCGCTGATCAGTGCGCTTGGCGGTGATGCCGGTGCAGAAGAGCGCCTCGGCGGTGGCGTTGAAGGCCGCGCTCTTCTCGCCCAGCGAGTTGGCCATCACCGGGTCATCGCCCTGCAGCGCGACGCAGCCCTTGAGCAGCGCGGCGGCGATCTTCGGGCGGTCGGCCTTCGACGCGCTCTCCGGAGAGGCCGCGGCGAAGGCGAGGTACAGCTCCTCCCACTGCTTGCCCGACGCCAGCTTGTTCGCCTCGCTGGCGGTGGGTGCGGCCCCGAGCGCGAGGAGGAGCAGCAGCATCGTGGTCAGAACTGCCAGCTGGTGAGGATGCGGCCGAAGTCGGCCAGCTCTTCCTTCTTCTTGCCGCTCGGCGCGGAGAGGGTGACGAGGCGCTCGTTGATGGCCGCCAGCCGCTTGCTCATCACCGCCGCGAGGTTCGAGACCACCTTCAGCGCCGCCACCGAGTTGCCCTTGAGCATCTTCTGCACGCGCTTGCTGGGGATGGTGAGCGTCTTCACGTCGGTGAGCGCCACCGCCGTCGCGCTGCGCACCTCACCGTCGCCGACGAGGCTCATCTCGCCGAGCACGTTGTTCTTGCCGACGCGCGCCAGCTCCACGCCCTTGCGCGTGACCAGCACCTCGCCGTCGAGGATCACCAGCAGCGCCTCGCCGTCGTCGCCCTCGCGGAACAGCGTCGAGTCTTTCGGGTGCGCCGTCTCCAGCGCGACCTCGAAGAACTCCGCGGCCTCGGCGATGGTCAGCCCCCCGAAGATGGGAATCTGGATCAGCTTCTTCACCAACTGCGTCGAGATGCTCATGTGCGGTGACGCCTTTCGAGAAAGGAGAACTCAGATGCCGCGGAGGACCGTCGCCTTGCCGACGCGGCCGATGGCCAACACGTACGCGCTGGTGCGCAGCGGCAGCTTCCGCGAGCGGGAGATCTGCCCGACCTTCTCGTAGGCCTCGCTCATCACGCGCTCCAGCTCCGCGTTGACGCGCTCCTCGTCCCACGTGACGTGCTGGAGGTTCTGCACCCACTCGAAGTAGCTGACGGTGACGCCGCCCGCGTTGGCGAGGATGTCGGGCACCACCAGCACGCCGCGCTCCTCGAAGATCTCATCGGCCTCGGGTGTGGCCGGCGCGTTGGCGCCCTCGAGCACGATGCGCGCGCGCACCTCCTTCGCGAGGTGCTTGTCGATGACGCCGCCCAGCGCTGCGGGCACCAGCACGTCGCAGTCGACCAGCAGCACGTCTTCCGCGCGGCACGCGGTGCCACCGCCGAAGTCCTTCACGCTGCCGTGGCGCTTCACGTGCTCGAAGAGCGCGGGCACGTCGAGGCCCTTGGGGTTGCGCACGCCGCCGTGCACGTCGCTCACCGCGACCAGCACCGCGCCCGCGTCGTGAAACAGGCGCGCCACGTGGCTGCCGACGTTGCCGAAGCCGTGCACCGCGAGGCGCACGCCGTTGAGCGGCAGGCTGATGTCCCGGAGGATCTGCTTCGCGGTGATCAACAGCCCGCGCGCGGTGGCGGAGTCGCGGCCGCGGCTGCCGTAGAGCTCGACCGGCTTGCCCGTCACCACCGCCGGCGAGTGCCCGTGGTACTTGCTGTACTGGTCCATCATCCAGGCCATGACCTGGGGGTTGGTGTTCATGTCAGGCCCGGGGATGTCGCGGGTCGGCCCGATGACCTCGTGGATCTGATCGACGAACTTGCGCGTCAGCCGCTCGAGCTCCTTGTGCGAGAGCGTGGAGGGGTCGACGGTGATGCCGCCCTTCGCGCCGCCGAACGGCAGGTTCACCACCGCCGTCTTCCACGTCATCAGCGAGGCGAGGCCCTCGACCTCCTCGGAGTTGACGCCCGGGTGGTAGCGCAGGCCGCCCTTCATCGGGCCGCGCGAGTTGTCGTGCTGGCAGCGGTAGCCGGTGAAGCTGCGGATCTCGCCGTTGTCGAGTTCGATGGAGACCTGCACCTTCATCTCCCGCAACGGGGTGATGAGGAGCCGCTCGATGCGCTCGCCGACATCCATGATGCGGGCGGCTTTCTTGAAATAGTGATTCGCGGCGTCTGCCGAGGTCATGGCCGCGGAACTTAAGGCCACTTAAGAAGGGCGTCGAATGATTGATGAGGCGCAGACCAGCGAGGGGCTCGAGGCGTTGGGGCGCCGCGTGCGGCAGCTCCGCGAGGGGCGGCGGCTCACGCAAGACGAGTTCGCGCGCAAGAGCGGCATCTCGGTGAGCTTCGCCTCGTTGCTCGAGCGCGGCGGCCGCAGCCCCAGCTACGAGACGCTGCTGAAGATCGCCGAGGCGCTGGAGGTGCAGGTGGCCGACCTCTTCCGCGAGGGCGCGTCGCTGGAGGTGCAGGACCCGTCGCACGCGCGGCTGGTCGACTTCGCGCGGCGCGCGCACCTCTCGCGCGGGCAGGTCGACAAGTTCATCGCGGTCGGCGCGGCGATGTTCGACATCGAGCTGGAGCGCGACGACACCGTGCAGAAGTGCGCGGTCGAGGGCTGCGATCGCCCGGTGCTGGCGCGGGGGCTGTGCGCGCCGCACTACCATCGGGATCGCCGCGCGCGGCTCCAGCAAGACGACTGAGCTTGGCGCTGAAACGAAACGAGCACCGCGCTTTCACGCGGTGCCCGTGGGTGGGCGTGCTGGCCCGGGCGCGTCAGTCGGCGGTGACGGTCTCGAGCAGCAGCACGTTGTCGAGCGTGGGCGCGCTCGCCACCAGCCGCGTGTGGATGCGCGCGTGCGTGACGTAGAGCTTGGTGCCATCGAGCACCGCGTCGGCGAAGAACCCCACCGCGCCATCGGTGCGCGGGCTGGTGCGGCCCTGCCACGAGCCGTTCTCGCGGCGCGAGAGCTTGAGGTCGCCGTGCGTCGCGTCCTGGTACAGCGCGTAGGTGATGCCGCCCGCGCCGTAGACGATGGCGCTGTCGGTGCCCACCCAGCCCTGATCACCCGGGAGCGAGGCGTTCACGCCGGTGTCGATGATCTCCGGCGTCGCGCCGGCGTGCAGATCAGCCTGGTAGTAGAACTTGAAGTTCTTGCTGGTGAAGTCGTGGTACGCGATGCCGATCGTCCCGTCGGCGGCGATCTTCACGTCGGGGAAGAAGCCGGTGTCGCCGCTGCCGTCGATGAGCACCGGCGCGCTCGCCGTGCCGTCAGACGCCACCGTCAGCGCGTAGAGGTCGCCATCGGCCGGAGCGGTGCCCGCCTTGGTGCGCTGCTGGTACGCGATGACCGCGCTCTGGCCGTTGAAGGCGAGGGAGGTGAACAACCCGACGCCGGGGCTCACGCGCTGCAACGTGGGCTCGATCTCCCCGCCGTCGGCGTCGAGCGTCGGCGGGCGGTCGGCGCAGGCCAGCACCTTCACGGTCCAATCGCTGGCCGAGGCCGGGGTCGAGGTGTTCGCGCGCGCCAGCTTGAGCGCGGTGACGTTCTTGAGCGCGCCGGTGGGCGGCGTGCCGGGGCACTGGCTCACGTCGAAGGTCTGATCAGCCGCGTACTGGAAGTACGAGATGCTGGGCTTGCCGTCGGGGCCCACCGCGATGCTGGTGTACATGCCGACGTTGCCGGCGCTGTCGACGGTGTGCTTGCTCCAGGTGCCGTCGCTGCCGCGCAGCGCGAACTTCAGGTCGCCGTTGGTGACGTCGTAGTAGCTGACGAACGCCTTGCCGCCGGAGACCGCGATGTCGGTGTAGCGGCCGACGTCGTCACCGGGCTGCGCCACGCCACCGCGTACGCCCGAGGGGCCGTAGGTCGGGCTCGCCGAGGGCACGCCGTCGACGTAGTCGGTCGACTTCACCGTGCCGTCGAGCGCGTAGCGCACCACCACCAGGTCGCCGTACTGGCCGTCGTACTCCGAGACGAAGAGCTCCGTGCCGGGCGTCGACGAGATGGCCGAGAAGCGGCCGAGGTCGTTGCTCTGCAGCGGCGGCAGCTCGGCGCAGAGGCACGCCACCTTCGGCAGATCGCACGAGTCCCAGATGTTCTTGGGGTCCTTGAAGGTGGCGATGAAGCCGGCGTTGCAGGTCATCGGGCACGCGGAGTCGGGGCGCGCGGGCGTCATGTCAGCCAACGCGTAGCCCTGGCAGCGGTTGATGTCGGCGACGCAGCCCTTGCCGGAGTCGCAGTGGCCGTCGCACGGCAGGCCCGCCATGCACTCGCCATTGAAGCACGCCTGACCCGCGGGGCAGCCGCCCGTCGTGTCGCACGCGTGCAGCTTGCAGCGCTTCGAGGTGCCGTAGACGTCGGTGTATTCCTCGCAGAAGCGGTCTCCGCCGCTGCCGCAGTCGGCGTCGGCGGTGCAGCCGGTGAACTTGTCGAAGCACTGCTTCGAATCAGCGCGGCAGGTCTGGCCGGGGCAGCAGTCAGCTTCGGTGTTGCAGGTGCGGTCGGTGAAGACGCAGCACTGCGTGTTGGGCTTGGCCTTGGTCGTCTTGCACACCGCGTGGTTGCCGCACTCGGTGTCGCTCGAGCACGCGTCGTTCTTCCCCTCGATGAGGTTCGGCACGCCTTCGCAGGTGTCCTTGGGGGTGAGCTTGGTCTTGCCGCAGTCGCACCCGCTGACGCTGACAAGAAAAGCGGAGACGACGAATGCCGTGAGGGAACGAGACATGCGCGACACCCTACACGTGACAGCGGCGCCATGGCATCACGGCGCTGGCGGAATCGTTTGACGCTGCGCGGCGAGGTCACCCGGCGTCGGGTGCGGGCCCCGGGCGGATCAGCGTGTGGATCAGCGGCTCCGGCGGGCGGGGGCTCGGCGGGCGCTGACATTCTTCGCCCAGCGCGGTGGCGGAGGCGGCCTCGAGGACGAGCCCTCCGTCGGCGCAGCTCAGCACCTTCGTCTCGAAGCGGCCCTCACACGTGCGCCCCGACGGGTGCAGCACCGGCGCGAGGGTGAAGCCGCTGAAGCCCTGCGGGGTGCGCGTCAACTCGACGCGGATGTCGGCGCGCACCACCTCGCCGGCATCGGGAGCGCCCGCGTCTGCGTCTTCACCCGCGCCCGCATCGCTGAGCAGCGCGCGCGCGGCGTCGGCGGGGTCGAGCACCACCTTCTCCGGCCCCTTGCGGAACTTGCGCGGCGTGAAGCCGGCGTCGGGGCGCGCGGTGCGCGTGACGTGCAGCACGAGCGTGCCGCCATCGTCGTCGGCCTCGTACTGCCACGCCTCGTCGACCGCGGAGCGCCACGGGCCGGCGAGCGACTCCAGGCAGCCGGCGGGGACGCGCACCGGCTCCGGGGGCGGCGCGATGGGCGCGGGCGGCGTCGCGCGGACACAGGACACCAACACAAGAATCACGAGCGACCACCGCATGAGCGGGTGGTAGTGTCGCCGCCCATGATGAAGCGCGCGAGTTTGCTGTTGCTTGCCCTCACGCTGTCCACCGGCGCCTTCGCCCAGGACGATGACGACCTCGCGCCGCTGGCGCCCATCGGCAAGCAGAAGCCGAAGCCGAAGGCGAAGCCCAAACCGAAGGCGAAGCCCAAGCCCAAGGCGGCGCCCATCGTCGATGACGACGACCTCGCGCCCATCGCGCCCATCGCGGCGAAGGCCGAGGTCAGCGTGAAGCTGGCCAGCGCGCTCTCCGGGGCCGTGTTGTCCATCGACGGCAAGGAGGTCGGCACGCTGCCGCTCCCGTCGCAGTCGGTGACGCCGGGCGAGCACTCGCTGACGGTGAAGCGCCCCGGGTACGCGGCCTTCGTGAAGAAGCTGCTGGTGCCGGGCGGCAAGTTGATCGAGGTCGAAGCGAAGCTGACGCCGGTGGCCGCGGTGCTGTCGGTGACCAGCGACGTGGCGGGCGCGCAGGTGTTGCTCAACGGCCGCAGCATCGGCATCGCGCCGCTGACCGACGTCGAGGTGCCGGCCGGCCCCGCGGAGATCGAGGTCGTGAAGGAGGGCTACGCCGAGAGCCGCCAGAAGCTGACGCTGGTCGCCGGCAAGGACTACCCGGTGGCCGTGAAGTTCCAGCCCGAGGAGGTCGCGCGCACCGACAAGCCCGTCAGGACCGACCTCGCGCCGACGCTGGTCGAGCCCGGGCCCGCGGCGGTCGTCTCGTCGGAGCCCGAGCCGGTGTGGAAGAAGTGGTACCTCTGGGTCGCCATCGGCGTGGTGGTGGTGACGGGCGTCGTGCTGGCGACGTACTTCGGGACGCAGCCCGCCCGCGACCACGCGCAATTCTGCAAGGACGTCGCCGGCGCGGACGTCTACATGAACTTCACGAAGACGACCTGCACCGGCCTCTTCATTCCTGGTCTCTGAGGCCGTCGCTCTCCTTCGCGGAGCGCGGCGTGATGACGAGGAAGACGTCGCTGACGCGGCCCACGCCGCCGGTGTCCAGCACCGACGCGTGGATCCTGAAGTAGCCGCTCTCGGGCAGCAGCGCGCGCAAGTTGACCTCGTTCGCCTCGAAGCGGAACGCGCGGCGCGAGAGCAGGTCGATGCTCTCCTTCCCGTCGGATAGCCCGTTCAAGTAGCCCACCGCCGCGCGGCTCACGCGCTTGCCGTCGTCGCCGTAGACCTCGAGCAGGATGGCGTTGTCGACCTCGAAGCCCGCGGTGCCGGCTTCATCGCCGGCCAGCCACACGTCGGCGCCCTCCGCGGAGAGGAGCGGCGAGTCACCGACGGCCACGACGCGCGGCGTGCGCTCCTGATCAGTGTCGGCCTCGAGCGTGATGGCCACGTCGGGGATGCGCGCCGTCTCGCGCTCGGGCGTGGCGGTCAACAGGCGCAGCGCCCTTCGCTCCACCGGCTTCGCGGAGATGTTCTTCGTGCAGGCGCTCAGCACGAGCAGCGCGAGGAGGTGGCGCATTCACGACTCCAGATCGAGGCGGGTGAGACCTTCATCATGCCGCGCGCCCTCGAAGACGTGAAACGCGGCGATGAGGTCCAACTGCGGGGGGCTGACGCCGGCGAAGAGCGTGACGTCATCGGCGTCGACGCGGCCCGGCGCGGTGGCCCGCAGCACGTCACCCAGCGCGGCGCCCTGCTTCCACGGGAAGACGCCGTCAGAGAAGGCGCGCGCGTGCTGCAATTCGGGAGGCGAGAGCGGCGCGAAGTTGAACGCGCTCGCCTGCACGATGGAGACGTGCGTGCCCGCGCGGACCTTGAGCTCGCCCAGCGAGACGCCGCCGGTGAGCAACACGAGGTCGGCGGCGGCGATGGCCTCTTCGACCGACGAGACGTCGTGCACGTCCATCGAGAGCTGCGTCGCGAGCGCGCGCGCGCGGGCGAAGTTCTGCGCCTCGTCTTCTTCGTTGACCCACACGTGCTCGAGGCTGCGCACCAGGCGCAGGGCCTTGAGCGCGCTCGACGCCGCCGCTCCCGAGCCCAGCACCGCCACGTGCTTCGCGTCGCTGCGCGCCAACACGTCAGCGGCCAGCGCGCTGACCAACGACGCGCGCAACGTCGAGAGGTGCACCGCGTCCATCACCGCCAGCAGCCCGCCGGTCGCCGCGTCGTGGAGCTGCAACACGGCGTGCGGGCCGGTGCGGGTGACGACGGCCCACGCGGGAAAATCGGGGAGCCGCGCTTCGTCACCGTGCAGCGGGTACTTCGCGAGCGCTTCGCGCAGCTCCTTGAGCAGGTGGAGCGCGTTGAGGTTTCGCGAGACATCACTTCGGGAGAGGAACGTCGTGAGCATTACTTTGAGGCCACCTTCTTCACCGTGTCCCACGTGCGGGTGGTGACGTCTTTGCCGAACGCCTGCTCGATGAGTTGCATGAAGACCGGGCCCTCGTCGCTGACCTCGTAGACGGTGAAGGCCTCCGCGCCGCGCACCGTCAGCACGCGCGCGCCGGAGCGCTCGAGCGGCAGCTTCACCGCGGGCTTCGCTTCGTTCTTCAAGAAGCTGACCACGCGCTTGGCGCTGGCGGCGGGCTTGAAGGGTTTGAAGGGGTCGGTCTCCAGCAGCGCCTGCAGCGTCTCGACGGAGCGCACGATGGTCGCGAACTCGCGGCCGAGGTGCTTGAGCGTCGCCGCTTCGACTTGTTTCTCGATTCGCTCGACACTCGCGGCCTTCGCGTCGAACACCGCGTTGCCGCTGGAGAGCACGGTGACGACGTTCTCGAAGCCCGACCGCTCGAGGGCGCGCTTCAAGTCGGCCATCTGGCAGTTCATCGGGCTCACTCCACGGAGCAGCGCGGCGTAGCGGGGCATGCCTGCTTCTTTCCTCGACGCACCGGCGCGCGGCCAGCGTTTTCAACCTCGGTGGTTGAAGTCGACAAGGTGCCCGGTGGCTTCGTCGTACAGCGTGAGCCGCGTGGCCTTCATCGCCTCCCAGAAGGTGATGCGCGGCGTCTGGGCGAAGAAGCGTTCGCCGGCCTCGTGACACGCGCGCTGGCGCCACGCGGGCAGCGCCGGGTGGAGGTGATGCACGTGGTGGTACTCCACGCCGTACAGGCACCAGTCGATGAACCACGTGACACCGGGCACGCGCGGCATCAGCAACAGCGTCGAGCCGAAGAGGCCGTTCTCAATCGGGTCGTAGTCGGCGGTGTGGCGCCGCACGAGCGTCGGGCCGGTGTGCTGCGCGTGGAAGATGAGGAAGCCGAAGATGGTGGCCGGCGTCAGCACCAGCGCGAACGCGAGCAGCGTGCCGCTCCACCACAGCAGCGCGATGAAGAGCGCGAACAACACGTTCTCGTACCAGCGCGCCGCCACGCGCATGAAGCCGAGGAAATAGAGCGGCGGCACGAGCCCGAAGAGCACCGGGCGCTGGTTGAGCAGCCAGTACGCGCGGCGCTGCCACCGCGGCGCGGTCTCGTAGTGCTGCACCGTCCACGGCGCGGTCTGGCCGTCTTGCGGGCGGTCGAGGTTGTTGGAGTCGCGGTGGTGCCGGTCGTGCTCGCGCTTCCACACCGACGGGGAGGTGCTGACCAGCGTGCCCACCAGCGGCGCGAGCGCGCGGTTCCATCGCGGCGAGGCGAAGAGGCTCCCGTGGCACAGGTCGTGGTGCACGAGGAAGGCGCGCGTCTGAACCAACGCGAGCGCGCCGCCGGTGACGAGCGTCGCGGCGAGCCAGCCGGCGCGCGCGGACCATGAAGGCGCGTCGAGCAGTTGCCGCAACGTCACCGCGGTCAGCGCGAGGAAGCCGGCGTAGGCGACGAACGTGAGGCCAATCTCCCGCGTCGCGCGGCGCGCGTCGGCGCCCGCGTACGACGCGAGGTGCGCCTTGAGCGCGGCGCGGAACTCCGGGTGTCGCCAGTCGTCCACGCCAGCCAGCGTCGCGCGTCAGCGCACGAAGCGGAAGCCACTCCGCTCAGCGGAACACCAGCGCGCCCCACGCCACGCCGGAGAGGACCGACAACACCGCCGCACCGATGGCGCTCCCGGCCCCGCCCACGGGCGGCACGGCGTGGCGGTCGACGCGCGCCAGCCCCCAGACGGCCAACCCGAGGCTGATGGGCGGCAAGACGGGAATGAAGAGGCCCAGCACCGCCAGCCGTGCCGCGCCCGCCGCCTGCCAGTTGCTGCCGTAGCGGGTGTAGTGCTGCAAGAGCTCGCTGCGCTCCACCGGGAGGCGGAAGAAGAGCCGGGTGCGCACGTCACGCCGCAGCACGCCCCAGAAGAAGCCGCTGGTGAGCAACGCGACGCCTCCGACGACGAGCCGCGAGTCGCCGGTGTTGGCCAGCGCCATGAACCCCGTCAGCACCAGCGCCCCCACGAGGTTGAGCCGCAGCGCCCAGGGCCGGCCGCTCCACACCAGCAGCGCGGTGAGGCTCCACGCGAGGAGGCCCACCGGCCCGCAGACCCACTGGAGGTCACCCAACGACTCGGTGGTGCCGCGCATGTTCCAGAACATGTCGACCAGCACCACCAGGAGCCCGCCTCCGGCCAGCAGCCCCACGACCCCGAGGAACGCGCTGAACCACGCGAGGCCCGACCGCTGGCCCTCCAGCTTCGCGTAGTGCTGGGCCAGCCAGTTGACCTCCGGGCGCTCGGCGCAGGCGCCGCAATACAGCTGGCCGTCGAAGAGCCGGGCCTCGGCGGCGCAGTAGAAGCGGCCGCACCGGGCGCAGGTGCCGACGGCCTCGACGCCGGGGTGAGCGGGGCACTCCGTCATGCCGTCGAGCGTGCCAAGTTGGCGGAATAAAAGCACTTCTCCCGAGACTTCTGGTCGCCGGGGGGCAGTGCGGTAAGAGCCCACCGGATGAGCACCGGTAAAACCGCGGAGGGGCCCAGTTCACCGGGCGACCCTCTGCTGACCACCTCCTCTCAGGCCGTCGTGCACCACGGCCACGCCAAGCAGTCGCTGACGGCGCTGACGCTGGGAGCGCTGGGCATCGTCTTCGGCGACATCGGCACCTCGCCGCTCTACACGGTGGCGGAGTGCTTCGCGCGCGACGAGCACGGCGAGGTGCGGCACCACGCGCTGCCGGTGACGGAGGCCTCGGTGCTGGGGCTGCTCTCGCTCATCTTCTGGGGCATGTCGCTGGTGGTCAGCGTCAAGTACATCGGCTTCATCATGCGCGCCCACAACAAGGGCGAGGGCGGCATGTTCTCGATGCTGGCGCTGATTCCTCCCTCGGTGTCGGGGCGGTCGCGCGTGGTGCTGGTGCTGGCGGCGCTGTTCGGCGCGTCACTGCTGTACGGCGACGGCGTCATCACCCCGGCCATCTCGGTGCTCTCGGCGGTGGAGGGCCTGAGCGTGGCCACGCACACCTTCGACAACGTGGTGGTGCCCATCACGCTGGTCATCATCGCGGGGCTGTTCCTCGTGCAGAAGCGCGGCACCGACAAGATCGGCAAGGCCTTCGGCCCGGTGATGGTGGTGTGGTTCGTGTCGCTGGCGGCGCTGGGCCTGGTGTCGGTGCTGAAGGCGCCGCAGGTGTTGAAGGCGCTCGACCCGCGGCACGGCGCGGAGCTCTTCATGACCGACCCCAGGCGCGCGTTCCTGGTGCTGGGCGGGGTGGTGCTGTGCATCACCGGCGGCGAGGCGCTGTACGCCGACATGGGCCACTTCGGGGCGCGGCCGATCCGCCGGGGGTGGCTCTTCGTGTTCCCCGCGCTGCTGCTGAACTACTTCGGGCAGGGCGCGTACCTCCTGCGGCACGGCTGGGTCGAGAAGCCCTTCTGGGGGCTGGTGCCGGAGGTGCTGCTCTACCCGATGGTCATCCTCTCCACGGCGGCGACCATCATCGCGTCGCAGGCGATGATTTCAGGCGCGTTCTCGCTGACGCGGCAGGCGGTGCAGCTGGGCTACATGCCGCGCGTCACCATCGTGCACACCTCCGCGGTCAACGAGGGGCAGATCTACATCCCCGAGGTGAACACCATGATGATGGTGACCTGCCTCACGCTGGTGCTCGCCTTCCGCGAGTCGACCGCGCTGGCGGCGGCGTACGGCATCGCGGTGACGGGCACGATGACCATCACCTCGCTGCTCTTCTCGGTGGTGATGCGCGCGCGCTGGCACTGGAGCTGGCCCCGCGTCATCGCGTTGACGGTGCTCTTCCTGTCGTTCGACCTGCCGTTCTTCGCGGCGAACGCGGTGAAGTTCTTCGACGGCGGGTGGTTCCCCATCGCCATCGGGTTGGCGCTCTATACGTTGATGACGACGTGGAAGACGGGGCGCGCGGCGCTGGCGGCGCGCTTCAGTCAGTCGGTGATGCCGTTGACCGCGCTGCTCGAAGACCTCGAGTCGACCAAGCCGC
>CAMLFP010000119.1 GCA_946479335.1 uncultured Archangium sp. | reverse complement strand
GGCTATGACTACGTGGCAATCAGCGAGGCGCTGAAGCGGTAAAACTGACACAGGTGTGTCTCCCGCCCTTCGCACCCGCGGGCCGTGAGCGACCGAAAACACCAGTAATTCCAAGAATTCAGCCGTCGTGCCGCAATCGGCACGGCGGCTGCTTCGTTTGGGGAATCGTCTGGGAACCTCGGGCGTTACAGCCCCCACTGACATGGGAGTTTCACGATGTTTGGTCTGACGAAGAGCAACGCGAGCCGGAGCCAGTTCGAAGCGCTGGTCGCGCCGTGGTTCGACGGCCTGTACGCGTCGGCGCTGCGGCTCACGCGCAACGAACGCAACGCCGAAGACCTCGTGCAAGACACGGTGATGCGCGCGTGGCGCTTCTTCGACAAGTTCGAGCAGGGCACCAACTTCCGCGCGTGGATCTTCAAGATCCTCACCAACACCTTCATCAACAACTACCGGCGGAACACGCGCGAGAAGTCGCTGCAAGACGAGTCGGAGCGCCAGGCGGTGGAGGCGCGCTTCTTCAGCGCCGACGTCACCGAGCAGTCTCAGAACCCGGAGGACTACCTCATCGATCGCGCGATGAGCGACGATGTGCTCAAGGCGATCGACACGTTGCCGATCGACTTCCGCATGGTGGTGATCCTCGCGGACCTCCAGGAGTTCTCGTACAAGGAGATCGCCGAGGTGTTGAACGTCCCCGTGGGAACGGTGATGAGCCGCCTGTTCCGTGGAAGGAAGGCGCTCCAGAAGATGTTGTTGGATCGTGAGCGCGAGACCGATGGCCGGGCGATCGACCTGAGCGCCTACCGCGAGAAGAAGAAGCTGGGCTGACGAATGAACTGTGCCGAACTCCACACGCAGGTGACGCCCTTCCTCGATGGGGAGCTGATCGACGAGGCCCGCCTCGAGCTCGAAGGGCACCTCGCGCGCTGTGAGGCCTGTCGCGCGCACGTCGAGGTGGAGCGACACAACCTGCTCGCGATTCGCGAGGCCGCCCGGGCCACCGCCCCCAGGGCACCCGAGGCGCTCAAGGCGCGCGTGTTCCAGAACCTCCGCGCCGACGACGCGCACCACCGCCACGTGCGCTGGGGCAAGTTCGCCGCGCTGGCCGCCGGGGTCACCGTCACGGTGGTGGCCGCCAACATCGAGTACAAGGGCTACCAGCGGCGCCTCTACGAGCAAGACGCGGCGCTGCGCCACGCGCGGCAGTTCCCCCTCGAGATCGAGCAGTCACCGGAGAACATCGAGCGCTGGTTCGGCGGCAAGCTCGACTACCGCGTCTCGGTGCCCCGCTTCCCCAACGCGAAGATGGCCGGCGCGCGGCTGCTGCAGGTGCGCGACAAGCCGGCGGCGTACATCCGCTACGACGCGCCGAAGCAGATGGGCCTGTTCATCTACGGCGATGACAACGACGTCGACGTCGGGGCGACGCCCGCGGTGGGCACCAGCCACGGCTACAACGTGGTGAGCTGGCGCGAGGGCGACGTGGTCTACCAGCTGGTGACCGACCTCGATGAGCGCGACATCCGCGAGCTGGTGCAGCACCCCGAGCATCCCGAGACCGCGCCCGCTGTCGCCGCGCCGACCTCCGCCATTCCGCAGGTGCAGCCCGCCTCGCTGCAGCGCTGAAACCGTGTGCCTCGCCGCGGTTTCAGCTACCATTTCCACACATGTCGAAATCAGTACTGATCGTCGAGAAGGACACGGGCCTCATCGGTGAACTGCGGGAAGCGCTGACGGGCCGCGGCTTCGAGGTGGAAGACACCACCGACGGCAAGGGCGCGCCGGAGCTGATCCGCAAGACGCAGCCGGGCGCGGTGGTGCTCGCCGTCGATCTCGACGCCGGGCAGAACGGCTACATCATCTGCAAGAAGCTCAAGAGCGACGACGATCTCAAGAGCGTGCCGGTGATCATCATCGGCGACCCCAAGGGCTTCGCGCAGCACCAGAAGCTCAAGACCCGCGCTGAAGAATACGTGGGCAAGCCGCTCGAGGCGTCGACGCTGGTCGACGTGGTCGGCCGGCTGATCGGCTTCCCCGAGGTCGCGGCCGCGGCGGAGGAAGGCTTCGACCCCGGCTCGCTGCTCGACGATGACGGCGGCGGTGAGGTGGTGCTCGAGGAGCCCATCGACGAAGGCAACGCCGAGGCCGATCTCTCGATGGTCGACTCGATGTTCGAAGAGTCGCCCGCGGTCAGCGCGCAGGAGGCCGAGGAGGAGATCAGCGTCGTCGCCGAAGAGGAGGAGTTCGAGGCGCCGCCGGAGCGCACGGTGATCGGCTTCATGCCCACCGAGCCGCCGGTGGCCACCGGGGTGCGCACCATGGCGGTGCAGGCGTTCTCGCCGCCCGCGTCGTCGCCGTCGACGTTCGACGCCGGGAGCAGCGAGCTGCGCTCGAAGGTGACCGAGCTCACCGGCGCGCTGGAAGACGCGAAGTCGAAGCAAGACGAACTCGAGACCCGCATCCGCGAGCTGGAGAGCGAGCTCGAGTCGAAGTCGACCGAGCTGGAGACCGCGCGCGCCTCGTCGGGCAAGAGCGACAACAAGGAGGTCTTCGCGCTCCGCGAGGCGGGCACGAAGAAGGACAAGGAGATCCTCCGCCTCAAGAACGAGCTCAACGCCAAGGAGCAGGAGCTGGTCGAGGCGCAGGAGAAGCACAACTCCCTCGAGCAGCAGCAGTCGGAGGGCGCCGACGAGCACGCGAAGAAAGACGCGCAGATCAAGACGCTCACCGCGAAGGCCGACGCGCTCGCCGCCGACAAGAAGAAGGTCGATCAGCAGCTGACCCAGGCGAAGGAAGAAGCGCGCTCGGCGTCGGCGAAGCTCTCGACGTTGCAGAGCGACTTCGACGCGATGCAGTCGCGCGTCGGGGAGCTCGAAGGCGAGATCGAAGCGCTCCGCACCGCGCAGCAGGAGCTGGAGTCGTCGAAGCAGTCGTCGGAGTCGGAGCTCTCGGAGGCGCGCGGCGAGCTGGAGGCGGTGAAGTCGGAGCTGGAGAACGAGCGCAACCAGAACACCGGCCTCAACGACGAGCTCTCGTCGCTGCGGCAGCGCCTCGCCGACGCAGAAGCCGAGGTGCAGAAGGCCGAAGAGAAGGCCGGCAAGCACCAGGCCCGCGCCCGCGCCCACCAGGAGCAGCTGGAGCGCGTGAAGTCGACGTTGCAGCAGGCGATGGACACGCTGAGCGAAGCGCCGGCCGACGCCGACGACATCGACATCGACGACATCGCCGAGGCGTAGTCGCCGATTTTCAGTGGGCGGCGCCGCCCGACTTCTGGTTCTTCTTGTCGAGGTGCTTCTTGGCCAGCATCTGCACGCTGCCGGGCACGTTCTTGTCTTTGGCGAGCGACTTGATGTCGTGTTCGTGAAGGGTGCCCAGCAGGCGCATCGACACGCCCTGCGGCACCTTGGGGTTCTTCACCAGCGCGAGCTTGATGGCGTATTTCCGCAGGTACTCGCGCTTGCTGTAGATGATGCGGAGCACGTCTTCGTTGCAGATCTTGTTCTGCGCCTGCGCCAGCACCTCACCGTCGGTGATGCGCGGGCTGGAGATGACGGCCACCGACACCAGACGGTTGGAGTCGCGGATCAAGATCCCCCGCGCCTCCTTGTTGCCCTTGGTGGCGAGCTTGATCTTCTCCGAGACGTTCATCCCGAGGATGCGCTTGGAGAGCGAGAGCTTCTTGCCCTCGTCGAGCGGCGCGGCGTCGGCCCCCTCGGCGCCCTGCCCTTCCGCGTCGGCCATCGAGAACTCCGCCATGATCTGCTCGGCGGTGGGCCCCTGCTGCACGGGCGCCTGCACCACGGCCTCCGCGCCGAACAACCGCACCTTCGCCGCCTTCATCTGCGGCACGTCGTCGAGCATCAACCCACTGCGCACCGCGAAGTCGCAGACGCCGTCGATGAGCGCGCCCGCCGCCGCGGAGTTCTGCGCCAGCGCGCGGATGATGGCGTCGGTGCGGAGGATGCGCAGCTGGTTCTGCCCGATGATCTCCGCGGTGCGCTGACTGCATGACGCCGCGACCGCCGCCACCGCCTCGTCGGGCGTGGTGGGGTTCAAGATCAGCATCTCGGCGTACGTGTCGTTGCTGGCGTACAGCGAGAGGAACCACCCGAGCACCGGCGGGTGCACGTCTTCGTCGCGGAAGCCCGAGGCCGCGATGCGATCGGGCAAGGTCGAGGCCGTCTTCTGCGCCTGCTCGCGCACGTTGGCCTCGGCGTCGTACTTGAGCATGAACAACACGCTGAGCATGTCGGCCGGCTGCAGCGGCACCAGCGCCTTGGCCGCCATCATGCGCAGCGGCACGGGGGCCTTCGGGTCGACGTGCTTCTTCATGTTGTCCGGCAGGAACGCGTCGGTGATCGGGCACACCGTCTCGTCGACCTGCGGGGGCGCGGCCACCGGCGCCGCCGCGGGGGGCACGATCGCCTCGGAGAGCTGCACCACGAAGCTCACCTGCGCGGAGTACGCGCCGGGGTTGCCCTGGAAGTCATTGGCCTGCACGCAGACGGTGTGCGTGCCGGGCGAGAGCGACTCCGCCGGGTGGCTCCACGCGCCCTCTGCCGACGACAGCACCGCCCCGACGTACTGGTTGTCGATGAAGACCGAGACGTACGAGCCCGCCGGCGCGGTGGTGCCGGTCAACGTGGTCGACGTGCCCGTCGTGCCGCCCTCGACGGGCGCGGTGATGGTCGGCGTCGTCATGCCTGGTTCCTCTCGTGGATGAGCCGCAGGCCCTCGAGCGTGAGGAACTCGTCGACCTCCTCGATGGCCTTCGACTCGGTGGCGATCAACGGGGCCAGCCCGCCGGTGGCGATCACCTTCGTCGCCGGCCCGAGGTCGGCCTTCATGCGCTCGCAGATGCCGTCGACCAGCGACACGTACCCGAACACCAGGCCCGACTGCATGGAGTGCACGGTGTTCTTGCCGATCACGTGCGGCGGCCGGGCGAACTCCACGCGCGGCAGCCGCGAGGCGTTGCGAGAGAGCGCGTCCATCGAGATGGTGATGCCCGGCGCGATGGCCCCCCCGGCGTACTCGCCCTTCGCAGTGACCGCGTCGAAGGTGGTGGCGGTGCCGAAGTCGACCACGATGAGCGAGGTCTTGTGGCGCTCGTACGCCGCTACCGCGTTCACCACCCGATCAGCCCCGACCTCTCGCGGGTTGTCGTAGAGGATCGGCATGCCCGTCTTCACGCCGGGCCCGACGAAGGTGGGCTTGCAGCGGAAGTACCGCTCGCTCATGCGCTCGAGGTTGAACTGCAACGGCGGCACCACGCTGGAGACCGCCACCGCGTCGACCTTCTTCGCGTCGAGGCCCGCGTGCGCGAACAACTGCAGCAGGAGGATGCCGTACTCATCGAAGGTGCGGCGGGAGGTGGTCTCGATGCGCCAGTGAGAACGGAGGTTCTTCCCCTCGTAGACCCCGAGCACGGTGTTGGTGTTGCCGACGTCGATCGCGAGCAGCATGTGCCGCGAATACTACGCGCGGAGCTGCTCCACGTCGCCGGAGAGAATCCGCTCCAGCCGGCCGCCCACCCGGAGCAACAGCGCGCCCGACTCGTCGATGTCTTCGGCGACCCCGCGCAGCTCCTTGCCGTCGGCGCGCACCACGACCTCCTGCCCGAGCGTGGAGCTGAGCTGCTTCCACGCCGTGCGGATGGGCGCGAAGCCCTCCTCGGTCCACACGTCGAGCCACGACTCGAGCTTCCCCAGCAGCGCGGCGGTGAAGAGCGCGCGGTGCACCGGCGCCTTCCTGACGGCGAGGATCGACGTGGCGAGCTCCGCCAGCTCCGGAGGGAACTCATTCACCGGCACGTTCAGGTTCACGCCGATCCCCAGGATCACGAAGTGCACGCGCTCGGTGTCGGCGGACAGCTCCGTGAGGATGCCGGCCACCTTCTTGCCGCCGAGCTGCACGTCGTTGGGCCACTTGATGCGGGCCTCGACCCCGGAATCCCGGAGCGTCTCGGCCAGCGCGACCGCGGTCACCAGCGTGAGTTCCGGCGCGCGCGACGGGGGGATCTCCGGGCGCACGATCACGCTCATCGCGAGGCTCTTGCCCGGCGGCGACACCCAGCTGCGGCCGCGGCGCCCTTTCCCCGCCAGCTGGTGCTCGGTGACGATGGCCTCGCCGTGAAAGCCGCCCTCGTGCGCGAGCTCGAAGGCCTTCACGTTCGTGCTGTCGAGCTCGTCGTAGTGGTGCAGCGTGCGGCCCAGCTCGCGCGTGGCGAGCAGCGGGCCGACCTCGAGCGAGGTCAACCGATCAGGCACCTCGAGCAGCCGGTACCCGCGGGAGGCCTGCGCGTCGATGCGGTAGCCCAGCTTGCGCAGCTGCTCCACGTGCTTCCACACCGCGGTGCGCGACAACCCCAGCTTGTCGGAGAGCGCCGCACCAGAGACGTAGTCCTCCCCGCCCTCGGCGAGGAACGAGAGGATCATCTCTTCGTTGGATTGCTCGAGCTCGTCCACGCGTTCAGAAGTTAGTTCGCGGGGGTGAACTTGAGCAACGACAGCGTCGACTGGGGGATCTGCCGGTCGCCCGCCTCCAACACCGTCGACAACCGCACGATGCCCACGCCGGGCGCGAAGGTGACCTCGTTGACCAGGGTGGTGCCCTCCTTCACCCGGTTGCGGCTCTCGACGACGACGCAGCCCTCCCAACTGCCGCCCGGCGCCTCGCACGGCTGGTTCACCGCGAGAATCTCGTAGGTCTCGACCGACGAGACGGAGACGACGTTCGTCCACTTGTTGCCGGCGGCGATGGGGTTGCGCAGCAGGTAGCGCTTCTCATCGCGCACGCCGTACGCATCGGCGAGCAGCTTCGCGCCCATGGAGTCTTCGACGTACCCGTCGTCGTTCTTCTTGAGCATCTTCACGTCGACCTGGCGCGTCTCGCCCAGCAGCTTCACCTCGTAGCTCCACGCGGTGCCGAGGCCGAGCGGGTAGAACACCGCGGCGTCAGGGGTCTTCTCGGAGCTCTTCGTCGCGGAGCCCGACGTCGTCGCGCAGGCGCTCACGCACAGCATCACCAACAGGCGCTTCATTTCTTCTCTCCTTCTTTCTTTCGGGCGCGCAGCTCCGACAGGGCCTGCTCGGCGCTCGCGCGGATGAGCTCATCGTCACTGCCGGTGGAGACCAGGTCGAGGTACGCCTCCGCGTCGTCTCCGCCGATGGCGCCGACCGCGAAGACGATCTCCCGCTCGAAGACCGGGCCCTTCCCGCTCGCCGCTTCAATCATCGGGTTCACCGCCTCCGGTGCGCGGAGCTCCACCAACTGCCCGACGACGACGCGCAGCTCATCGAGCTTCTCGCGCTTGAGCCGCTCCAACAGCACGGGGAGCACGGCCTTGTCGTGCTGGCGCACCAGCAACCGCACCGCCGCGCCGCGCACCGCGGGGTCACCGTCGTTCAGCTTCTCGTGGAGGGTCGAGGCCGACGCGTCCTCCATGCGGATCAACGCGGCCGCCTCGCGCACGCTGACGTCCAGCGTGGTGTTCAGCGCGTCGCGGATCGAGCCCTGCACCAGCTCCACGTCGCCGTCGGGCGCGGGGAGCTGCTTGCGGCGATCGATGACGAAGGGCTCCTCGTCGCCGGTGTGCGAGAGCTCCAGCACCAGCTCCAGCGACGACTCGCGCGTCTCCAGCTGCGGCTCGGTCAGGCCGGCGGCCAGCGCGACGCGCCACGGCTTCACGTTCTCAGGCACCGGGTGCTTCTCGTCGGCGACGTTGAACTTCGCCGCGACGAGGCGCGCGCGCAGCTGGCTCTCCAGCTGCTCCTGCGAGACGGAGATCACCTCACCGCCCTGAAACGCGTCGACCTTCAACCGGTCGACCCACGGCGTCGCGTGGCGCTTGCAGGCTGCGACGCACAACAACAGCGCCGCGCCCCACCGCCACATCAGCTTTCGCTTCCCGGGTCGGCAGGCGGCGCGGGCGGCGGCGGCGGAGCGGCCTCGACGGGCGCCTCCGCTGGAGCCTGTGGGGCAGACGCCGAGGGCGCCGGAGCGCCACCGGCCTGCGCTTCACCCTCGCGCGGCCCGTTGCCGCGACCGCCACGACGACGGCGGCGGCGACGGCGGCGGCGGCGGCCCTCACCCGACGCGCCGGGCTCGCCGGGCGCCCCCGCCTCGTCACCACCTTCATCGTCACCGTCATCATCGCCGTCGGCGTCATCAGCGCCCTCGGCGCCTTCCGGAGCGGCCTCGGCCGGCGGCGCTTCAGCGGCCTCGACCTGCCCTTCGGCGGGCGGCGGCGGCGTCGGCGCGGCCTGACGTTCATCGCGCTCGCGCTGGCGCTCCTCGCGCCGCTTGAGGGAGTCGTCTGCGTCCAGCTTCGCCTGCGCGAAGAAGGCCTCGTCGATGTCGAAGAACTCGATGGCGGAGGTCACCGTGACGCCGACCTTCGCCTCGAAGAACTTCTCGGAGAGCGCGTCGCCGGCCCACAGCTGCACCAGCGCGCCGGTGGTGCACTCGCCCCGCGCGTCGCCGCGCGCGTCGTTGGCGGTCACCAGCAGCGCGACGTTGGCGCCGGTGTGCGCGAGCTCGCGGCGGACGTCCTGCACGTGGCGGCGCTCGACCGGGCCGCTGACGCGCAGGAAGCGCACCACGTAGCGCAGCTCGAGGCTGCCCTCGCGACGGCGGGCGGTGAGCAACGGCCCTTCCTTCGCGCGGCGCACCACCTTGAGATCGTGGAAGTGCTGCGCCCGCAGCAGCTTCGAGCACGCCTTCTCGAAGGTGGCCTGCTCCAGCTCCATGAGCTTCGCGCGGAAGATGCGGGCGAACGCCTTGCGCGCGTCCTTCCCCGCCAGCCGCGCGTTCTGGATGACCTGCCGATCTTCCGCCGAGACCGCCGGCGACTCCTCGGCGCGCTCCTGCTGGCGCTGCTCGCGGCGCAGCATCACGCGGCCGTTCTCGAACTTGAGGTTGCACGCCTGGCAGAAGGCCTGCTGGGCCTCGACCGGCGACAGGCCGCCCTCCACGAAGACCTCGATGGAGAGCTGCAGCTCGTTGTTCTCGGCGCTGCGCGCGGCGGCGAACTGCGGGCGGCGGCTCTCGTCGACGCGGCGCTGGTTGTCGGAGGCGAGCGCGTCGATGAGCAAGCCTACCGAGGTGTCGTCGGCGCAGGCTTCGCGGGCCTTGAGGCGCGCCAGCAACTCGCCGGGCGGGAGCGCCGTGCCGGCCTCCTGCAGCGCCTCGAAGGCCACCTCGGCCATCGGCGGGAACTTCTTCTTGCGATCGTCGTCGCGGCGCTTGCGATCGTTGCGCGAGCCGAGGCTGCGCAGGTACTCCGCGTGCGCCTCCGGGTGCCGCTCTTCAGGGCGGTACGGAGGGAGCTCGTCTTCGGGGTTGGGCTCCAGCACGCCCGTCGCGGCGAGCGCTTCGGCGTCTTCAGGCAGCATCCAGTCCAGCAGGGCGAACGTGTCTTTCGCGGTGACCTGGAGCTTCCGATCTCTCGGGCGCTTCGCCATCGCCGCCAGCCGCAGCAGCATGGTGAGTTCAGGGTTTTTACCGACGTGAGACAGCAGGCCTTTTTCAACTGCGCGCTTCGTGATGTCCGCCGAGAGGAGCGGCGTGCCGGCCTCCTCGAGGACGCGGAGCGCCGCTTCGTAGAATGTCATGGGTTTTCCCAATTAAATCGTGGGCTTCGTGCCCAAAAAAACGACGCGCGACCGTACGCACCCCGGCTCGCCAAGTCAACGATTCCCACACATGGTGTGAGAAGCTGTCAAACGGGGACCCCGGAATGATCGCCTTTCGGCTCGGACAGCACTGGCAGCGCGAGACGGTGTCTGACGCGGGGCCGCGCGACGAGTTTGCGCTGGAGATCGAGGGGCTGAACCTGCTCCCCGGCGCGAACGATGAGCCGCTGGCGCGCACGGTGTTGAACCTCGCCGACGCCGTGGTGGGGCTGGTCGACGGCGAGCGCGGAGGGGAGGTGTCGCTGGAGCACCTCGAGCTGTGCTTCTGGCGCACGCGCGGCGTGGAGGTCGCGCTGTCGGTCATCTCGCTGATGCCCACGCCCCGCCAGCTGCGCGCGCCGTTGACGATCGAGCTGCCGACGCTCGTGGAGGCCACGGTGCGGTGCGCGCGGGCGTTCCTGCGAGACATGGCGCGGCACCGCGCGGCGGTCGAGCCCGAGCTGGTCGCGCTGGAGCGCCGCGTGCGGCAGCTCTCCTCGCTGGTGATCGCCCCGTTGCCGCAGCGTGCGGCGCGCCCGTGGAGCGACGTGCACTCGGCGAGCGAGGGGCTGGGGTTCTCGTTGCGCGACGACGACGGGCGCAGCGCCGAATGGACACGCACCACGCGCGCCGGGTTGCCGCCGCTGCTGTTCGGCGGAGAGCTCACCCTCCCCGACGGCACGCTGTCGCCGGGGCTCCCGTTCTTGACGATGACCGGGTTGGCGCGCGCCGCGGCGGGCGGCACGGCGAAGCTCGAGGGGAAGAAGGTGGCCGCGGAGGTGGTGTTCCGCGCGGGGCTCGAGCTGTGCCTCTCGCTGCGTGCGCACAACCCCGCGCTGACGGCGAACCCGTGGGTGGAGGCGCTGCAGGTGCGCTGCATCGACGGGCTGACCGCGCTGCGAAAGCCGGTGCCCGACACGCACGCGCGCAAGCTGCCGGCGCCGCGGGCGACTCCCGACATTCCCCTCTCTGCGCAGGGCGAGGTGCGACGCGTGACACTGCAACCCCGTTGGAGCCGGCCCGTCGCGCTGGGAGAAGAGAGCGCGAGGCTGGAGCTGGGCCCGAAGCTGATCGTGGTGCACTCGCCTGGCGCGGCGCACGTCTTCACCCGGCAGGGCGCGACCGCCTTCCGCCACACCATGCCGCGCGGGGTGGCGATCGACGCGTCGGGCGCCGCCGTGCTGGCGAATGACGCGTGGCTCTACGGCGCGGAAGCCGGCCAGGCGAGGTGGCTGCGCAACCATGACGCGTCGCGGGTCGGCATGCGGCTGCTGCGCATCGACGGCGTCGACGTGGTGACGCTCGCGCGGCGCGTCTTCGTGGGCCTCGCCTCGGTGACGGGGCGCGAGCTGTGGCGCTTCGAGCCGCCGCGCACGCAGGTGGCGCACGTCTCGGTGGCGGGCGCGCGGCTGCTGATCGGCTCCGACGAGGGCACGCTGTACGGCCTCGACTCGGCTGACGGCACCGTGCGCTTCCGCGTGAAGGCGGGCCTCCCGGTGGTGCAGGCGCCGCTGCCGTACCGCAAGCGCGCGGTGGTGGTGCTGGGGCGCGGCGAGCACACCGCGGTGTACGCGTGCGAGGCGCTGGCGACGGGGAAGACGGCGCCGGCCGGCGCGGTGGCGTGGCAGCGGGAGCTGATCCTCTCCGCGCCCAGCGCTCCGGTCGAGGCGCGGGGTCACGTGTGGCTCGGCGGCGCGCGCGACGGGCGCACGGTCATCGTCTCGCTCGGGCCGCGCGGTCAGGTGCGCTGGGAGAAGCCGGTGCCGCTCGACGCGCGCACCTTGCGCCTGGTGCCCTTCGACGGCGGCGTCATCGCGTGCGACGCGCGCGGCGCGGCGACCCGGCTGCTCCCCGATGGTTCTCCCGACTGGGTGCTGGGGTCTTCGGGCGACGAGCTGATCGCCCCGCTCTCTCCGCTGCTGCGCCGCAAGACGCTGGTGCTGCCGGGGCCGCTCACCCGACTGGTCGACCCGCGTTCGGGGCGGGTGCTGGCGGAGCTCCCGACGGGGGCGCGGGTGCTCGACCTGGCGGCTGACGCGCGGCTCAACCTCTACGTGCTGCGCGAGCCGGGCACGCTGGAGACCTTCGCCGCGGCCTCGACCCTCTCGGTCGTTTCGCGCGAATAGTTTTTGTGCCAGAGAAGGCCATGCCTCGCGAGCTCATCGACCTCCACATTCACGTCGGCGGCGCGGTCGCCCCGCACATCCTCTGGTCCATCGCTCATCAGCAGGGTTTCAAGCTGCCGGTGAAGAACTACTTCGAGTTCGTGGAGCTGATCACCGCTTCGCCTGACAAGGTCGACTCGCTCGATTCGTATTTGAAGATCATGCACCAGTGGACGGAGAAGATTCAGTCTTCGCCCGCGGCCATCGAGCGCAGCGTGTACGAGGTGATCGGCAAGGAGTACCGCAGCTCGCGCGTCACGCAGATCGAGCTCCGCTTCAACCCGATGAAGCGCAACCTGCACTCCGAGCTCGACCTCGATCACATCATCTCCGCCGCCATCCGCGGGATGGACCGCGCGGTGCTCGAGTACGGCGTGAAGGCGTGCCTCATCTTCTGCCTCGCCCGGGAGTGGGACTCGAAGCTGAACACCATCATGGTCGACAAGGCGATCAAGTACCGGCACCGCGGCGTGCTGGGCATCGACCTCGCCGGCACCGAGTCGAACGCGCTCGAGCTCAAGCCCGAGGTGGTGACGCAGTACGAGGAGCTCTTCGCGAAGGCGCGCAAGGCGGGCCTCAAGGCCACGGTGCACACCGGCGAGACCAAGGGCACTGGCGCCGAAGGCGTGATCGCCGTGGTGGAGAAGCTCAAGCCCAACCGCATCGGCCACGGGATCCGCGCGGCGTACGACGAGGCGGCGATGAAGCTGCTGCGCGATCGCGACATCGTGCTCGAGCTGTGCCCGACCTCGAACCTCCAGACCAACGCGGTCGACGGCATCAAGGAGTTCGAGCACATCGTGCGCACCTTCTGGGACCGCGGCGTGAAGTTCACCATCAACACCGACGGCCCGTACCTGCTGAACACCGACATGCGCCGCGAGATCGAGCTGGTGGAGTCGAACAACATCCTCACCGCGCACCAGATCGATCAGACCCTGGCGTGGGCGCGCGAGTACTCGTTCATCACCAAGTCGGCGTGAGCATGTACAGCTGGCTGCGACCCCTGCTCTTCCGCTTCGACGCGGAGGCGGCGCATCACCTCGGCCTGTGGGGCCTGGGGCTCGCCGACACCGCGCCGTCGCTGGCGAAGCTGCTCCGCGCGCGCGTGCGCCCAGATCGCCCGGGGCTGCGCGTGAACGTCGGCGGTGTCGAGTGGCCCAACCCGGTCGGCCTCGCCGCGGGCCTCGACAAGAACGCGGAGGCGTTGGTCGGCCTCTTTTCCCTGGGCTTCGGCGCGCTGGAGGTCGGCACCGTCACCCCGCGCGCGCAGCCGGGGAATGATCAGCCGCGCTTGTTCCGGCTCCCGGAGCACCAGGCGATCATCAACCGCATGGGGTTCAACAACCTCGGCATGCAGGCGATGGCCGCGCGCCTGCGCGAGCTCGCGTGGCGCCCGGCGCCGATCGGCGTGAACCTCGGCAAGAACAAGGACACGCCGCTGGAGCGCGCCACCGACGACTACGTGGAGACCGCGCGCGCGCTGGGCCCGCTGTCGGACTACCTGGTGGTGAACCTGAGCTCGCCCAACACGCCGGGCCTGCGCACGCTGCAAGATCCGCAGGTGTTGGAAGGCCTGCTCACCGCGACGCGTGCGGCCGCGAACGGGAAGCCGCTGTTCCTCAAGATCGCGCCCGATCTCGAAGACGAGGCGATCGACGCGGTGGTGGACGTGGCGAAGAGCTGCGGCCTCTCGGGCCTCATCTGCACCAACACCACGCTGGCGAGGCCGGTGGACCACCCGCTCGCGAAGGAAGCGGGCGGCTTCTCCGGCAAGCCGTTGATGGAGCGCAGCACGCAGGTGCTCCGGCGCGCGTACCAGCGCGGCTCGGGCCTGCCGTTGATCGGCGTGGGCGGCATCTGCTCCGGCGACGACGCGTGGGCGAAGATCTGCGCGGGCGCCTCGGCGGTGCAGCTCTACTCGGGCTTCATCTTCCGCGGCCCGGAGCTGGTGCGCGAGGTGCTCGACACGCTCGAGGAGCGCGTGACGCAACTGGGCCTCAAGTCGATCGCCGACGCGGTGGGCATGGACGCCTAGTGGAGGCGGGGGGCAGATCAGGCCGTACTCGTCGCGAGGCTGGCCCTCGAGACGGCGGCCCACCTCCTCTTCGTGAAGCCAAATGAGAAGCA
>CAMLFP010000118.1 GCA_946479335.1 uncultured Archangium sp. | reverse complement strand
GAGTCCTCAGCCGGAGTCCTCAGCCGGAGTCCTCAGCCGGAGTCCTCAGCCGGAGTCCTCAGCCGGAGCCCTCAGCCGGAGTTCTCAGCCGGAGTTCTCAGCCGGAGTTCTCAGCCGGAGTTCTCTGTCCGAGTTCTCTGTCCGAGTTCTCTGTCCGAGTTCTCTGTCCGAGTTCTCTGAGCGGTGCGGGGGGCTACGGCGGCGCGCCGAGGCGAGCGTCGCGAAGCGCAAAGAACGGCATCGTCCTCGTGGTGTCTCGTTGGGGGCGCCGTAGATGTGACGAGCCGCAGAAGACGAAGAGCGCCGACGCGGCAGGTGCTGACGCCTCTGTGGAGGTCAGCTCCCGAAGACCGCGACGCCGCGCGGGTCGCCGGAGAAGGGGAGAGAAAAGGTCCTCCGGGAGAGCAACTTCAGCCCCGCGGCCTCGGCGTTCTTCCGCAGCGCCTCTTCAGGCGGCGTCTGGCCAAGCATGGTGACGACGTGCGCGCCGGGCGCGAGGTAGTGGCGCGCCAGCAGCAGAAACGGCCCTACATCCATGAACGCGCGGGAGATGACGCAGTCGACGCGCGGCAGGCCTTCTTTCTCCGCGTTCCCCTCCGCGCGGGCGTGAATGGCGCGCACGCGCGTGGCGACCCCGGCCTTCACCGCGCCCGCTTTCATGAAGCTCACCTTCTTCGCGACCGCGTCGACGAGCGTGCAGTGCAAGGAGGGCAGGGCGACGGCGAGTGGAATGCCGGGCAGCCCCGCGCCCGCCCCGAGATCGAGCAGCGAAGCGCCCGTCACTTCGGGAAGCACCGCGAGCGAGTCGAGCAGGTGCTTCTCGACGACCTCATCAGGGCGGGTAATCGCGGTGAGCGAGACCTTCTCGTTCCACTTGAGGAGCTCCGAGGCGTACGCGAGCAGCCGCGCCTGCGCTTCGACGGGGAGCTCCAGCCCGAGTGTCTGCAGGCCGGAGGAGAGAAGAGAGGCAGAGTTGTCCACAGCGCGAATCTCCTTGGGAGAGCCGGCTTTCTCACAGCTTCTCCACAGGCGCCAAGTTTCACGTGAAACATGGGCGATGCTCCCCTGCATGAAAGAGGGCGTCGCGTTCGCGAAGCAGGCTGAGCGGTTCTGCGGGTTCATCGAAGGGGCCGCAGCGTTGGCGTTGCTGGAACGCGTGAAGACCGCGCGTGTTCGGGTGTTGGAGCTCTATCTGGCGGGTCTCGCGCTATCGGCAATGGATGCAGAGGAGAAGGTCGGTCCGGGGCCGTCTCCGGCGCCGCCAAGCGATTGGCCCGGTTTCGACCGCTTCGAGTGCTACTTCGAGACGCTGGAGATCTTCGATGTCGAGAGTCGAGTCGGCGCGGGCGACCTCTCCGACGATTTGCTCGACATCTACCGCGACGTGAAGCGTGGTCTTGAGCTGTGGAGCGGTGGACATCTCGCGACTGCGGTCTGGCACTGGAGGCTGTTGCTTCAATCGCACTGGGGAACCCACGCCGTCGGTGCGCTCCGGGCGTTGCACCACGCGTGCGCCGAGCTGGAGCCGCTGCACTGATTGACTTGCGACGCGAAGCGCTGCCCGCGCCCCCGCATTGGCGCCCACAAGGCTCCGTCGGCGCGCTCTGGACTGGCTCCGCTGCCCCGGGAGCTGATTCAAGGCTCTCTCCGGTGCCCCATGTTTCACGTGAAACGTCAGAGCTCTCGCGTTGTGTTTCTGGCGCGCCGCGGAAGCGTCAGTCTGGTTTCACGTGAAACGTTCGCGGCCCTCACCCCGACCCACTCCCGAAATCGGGAGAGGGGGAGGCGGAGGTGGACCCCGAAAAAAGCAGAGGAAGCTCAGTGCGCTTCTGTTTCGCGTCGCAGCGCCACCAACAACAGGCTCACCGCGGCCGGGGTCAGCCCCGGAATCCGCCGGGCGTGGCCCACGGTGCCAGGGCGCGTGCGCTCCAGCTTCTCGACCGCTTCGGCCGACAGCCCACGCACCGTAGAGAAGCGGAACGACTCAGGAATCTGCCACGCGTCGTGCACGTCGCCTCTGCGCGTCCATGCCGCGTTCGCCTGGCGGACATAGCCTGCGTACTTGGCCTCGACCTCGACCTCGGCGGTCACCTCTGGCGGCAGGGAGGGGCGCTGCGGGTCTTCCGAAGCCAGCGACGCATACGTGACCTCGGTGCGCCGAAGTTTGGTCAGCAACCGCGCTGACTCGAGCCGCGCCAGCTCGTCGCGAATCTGGCCAGCACGCACTTCGGTCTCGCGCGCCGCTTCGGCTGACACCAGCCCGACACGCGCGCCGTGGGCTCGCAGCCGGTACTCCGCGTTGCCTTCGCGAAGCACGAGGCGATGCTCGCTGCGGCTGGTCAGCATGCGAAACGGTTCGTCGACGCCGCGGGTGACGAGCTCGTCGAGCAGCACCGCGCCGTGCGCTTCGTGGCGCCCCAGCACCAGCGGCGCTTCGCCCTTCACCTGCAGGCCCGCGTTGATGCCGGCCATCAGGCCCTGGAACGCGGCCTCCTCGTAGCCAGAGGTGCCGTTGAGCTGGCCCGCGAAGAAGAGCCCGCGCACGCGCTTGGTCTCCAGCGTCGCGTGCAGTTGGGTGGGCGGTGAATAGTCGTATTCGACCGCGTAGCCGTAGCGCGCGACGCGCACGTCCTCGAGCCCGGGGATGCTGCGGAGGAATTCCAGCTGCACCTCGGCCGGCATGCTGGTCGACAGGCCCGCCGGGTACACGAGGTTCGAGGTCGGCCCTTCCGGCTCGAGGAAAATGGTGTGGCGCTCGCGGTTCGCGAAGCGCACCACCTTGTCTTCGAGCGACGGGCAGTAGCGCGGCCCGCGCCCCGTAATCTCGCCCTGGAACAGCGGCGAGCAGTGCAGGTTCGCGCGGAGGATCTCGTGCGTGCGCGGCGTGGTGTGCGTCACCGCGCAGTCGACGTGCGGCCGGAGCGGGAAATGATTGAGTCTCGTGCGCAGCGAAAAGGGCCGTGGAGACTTTTCGCCGGGTTGTGCTTCACAGCGCTCCCAGTGAATCGAGTCGCGGAAGAGCCGCGCGGGCGTGCCGGTCTTGAAGCGGCCGAGCGAGAAGCCGAGCGCCTTGAGTGAGTGCGAGAGCCCGGTCGCCGCCGCGTCGCCAAGGCGCCCGCCGACCGACTTCTCGTCGCCCACGTGCATCAGCGCCTGGAGGAAGGTGCCCGTCGTCACCACCACCGCGCGCGACGAGAACGCACGGCCGTCGGCGAGGCGCGCGCCGGTGATGCGTCCGCCCTCCGTCAGCAGCTCCGCGCACTCGCCCTCGTGCACGGTGAGGTTCGGCGTGGAGAAAATCACCGACTGCATCTGCGCGGCGTACGCGTCGCGCTCGCACAGCACGCGCGTCGCGCGCACCGCCGGGCCCTTCGACGCGTTCAACGTCACGAAGTGCGTGCCCGTCAGGTCGGCCGCGTGGGCCATCTCGCCGCCGAGCGCGTCGAGCTCCTTCACCAGGTGGCCCTTCGCGGTGCCGCCGATGGCCGGGTTGCAGCTCATCACCGCGATGCCCGAGGTGCGCAGCGTCAGGCCCAACGTCGAGAGCCCCATGCGCGCGCAGGCCAGCGCGGCTTCGCAGCCCGCGTGCCCGAGGCCCACCACGATGACGTCGAAAGACTCCATGAAGAGGGCGTGTACCTTAAGTTCCGATGAAACCCGTACTGCGAGGCCCGCCAGAGCCGGTGATGGGCACCGCGATGGGAGCGCGAGACGCGCGCCGGTGAAGCGCTCGCGGCACGAGGGCCCGGCGTTCCGGCGTCGGCGTATGCCATCAAGTCGACGAGGCGCTCATCGGCGCGACGCGCGCACCTCACACGCCAACACCGCGCGGTGCCCTCGATGCAGAGCGGTGTCGCGCTCGGTGAGCTGCGCCACGACCTCGCGACCCGCAGGGCCGACCGCTTCCTTCACGTGAGCCCGGAGGCCATCGCGCGCTCCGAGGCAGCGCGCCACCATCGACCCTTCAACGGGCGATTCGTGCGTTCGAGAAGCCAGTCTTTCGGTGTGTGCCGCAACGGTACGTTTCGTGACGGAGTTGATCCATGGTGAGTGAATGAAACGCCTCCCCCTGCGTCTCACGGCCATGTCGCCTCGCGTTCTGCTCGCCGTCTTCGCGCTGCAGGCTTCCGCCGCGCTCGCGCAGAGCGATGAGTACTCGCCGCCGCCGATGGTGCCGGTCGATGAGCCGCAAGCCCCGGCCGACGTGCCGCCGCAGGGTGACCAGCCTCCGCCCGCGCCCGACCCGCAGCAGTTTCAGTACGCGCAGCCGGGCACCTATTCGAACGCCGCGGTCGACCCGAACGCGCCCGCGCAGCCGCAGCCGTCGGCGCCCGCCGCGAAGCCGGGCACGAAGACCACCTTCGCCGGCTCGTTCATGGAGTCGACGCGCAAGAAGCACTTCCTCGCGCTGGCCTCGGGCAGCATCGGCGTGACGCGGCTGTCTCCCGGGTTGACGGTCGACGTGCGCGCGGAGGCCGACATCGGCAAGTTCGCGCTGATGGCCGGCTACACGGGCTTCGGCTTCGCAGACGTCAACACCACCGGCTTCCTCGGGCACTTCATGGGCCTCGGCGGCTGGGCCATCTTCTCGCGCGAAGAAATCACCTGGCGCGTGCTGGCCGGCGTCGACGTCATCAACACGCCGCAGGCCGCGGCGGTGGGCTTCGCGTTCGGCAGCAACGTGCGCGCGATGTTGAATGACCACTTCGGCATCGACTCCGCGGTGTTCGTCACCCCGCTGCCGTACCGGCAGTTCGAGTTCCGCGCGTCGCTGGTGCTGCGGTGGTGGAGCATCTTCGAGGCGCAGCTGGGCTGGCGCTTCCAGGCGCTGGAGGCGAGCCAGGCGGGCAACGTGGTGACGCTCTTCACCACCGCGCCCAGCATCAACGGGCCGATGGCGGCGGTTGGCCTGACCTTCTGACGCTGCCCAGTGGCTCCGTCGGCTTCTGGTCGAACTCCGACACCGCGCACGGGCTGGGCCCTCACTGTGCCGGACCACGCGACGAGCGGCGGCACCGACGGACGACGCCAGCGCCGCGTTCACGTGAAGCGCGTGCCGCCAGGCAGCTGGAGCGAACGAGACCTCCACGCTGCCGGTGAAGGGGTCGGCTGCGCGTCACTCTTCCTGCAGGCCGCGCGGCGGTGCGGCGTTCACCAGCACGCCCGCGCGACAGTCGAGCGTCACGCTGGTGAAGCGGTGCCCATCCTTCTTCGCGGTCAGCGTGTACCGGCCCGGCGGCACGTTCACGTACAGCACGCCGCCGTCGATGGTCGACGCGGTGAGCTCCGGGTCTGGGTAGATGAAGTTGTCATTCACGTAGCGGAAGTAGACCGGGCCGTGCGCCTTGCCGTCGCGCGGCAGCGCGGGTGAGAGCTCCACGGTGACGCCCTCGAGGCCCAGGCCGGAGCCGCCGTACGGCTCGGTGCCCAGCCGCGAGATGGTGGTCGCAATCTGACAGCGCGTGGCGTCCAGCTCCGCGGGGATGAACTGGCCCAGCAGGTTCGCGAGGTCGAGCGTCGGCACCTGAAAGCCCACGAGGTCGAGGCCCGTCTCGTCGACCTCCAGCGTCGCGGTCTGCGTGGGCATGAAGCCCTCCTGCTCAATCACGAAGGCGTGGCTGCGCTTCGAGGGCGCCTGCAGCGTGAAGTCGTAGGGCGCCTCCGGCAGCGTGGTGCCCGCGTCTTCGAAGCCCAGCGCGTACAGCTTCGCGCCGGTCAACGTGAGGTCGCCCGAGGGCCCGAAGGTGAAGGCGCGGCCCGACACGGTGACCTCGGGGCCGGGCGTCGACGCCGGCGCGCACGAGACGAAGAGGAGGGCGAGGGCGAAGCGGAGCATGGCCGCGCCGTCTGACACAGGCGCGCGCCGCGTCGGTGGCCCGCGTCGCCCGCGATGACCGGCACGTGACGGAGCGGGTACGGTGGGCCCGATGGCTCCGAAGCTCCGCCTCGCCGCGCTCCCGTTCGCCGCCGTGTACCCGCTCTACGTGCGGAAGGCCGAGAAGAAGGGCCGCACGAAGCAGGAGGTCGACGCGGTCATCACCTGGCTCACCGGCTATTCCGTCGCGCAGGTGAAGAAGCTGTGCGCTGCAGAGGTCGACCTCGAGACCTTCTTCGCGAAGGCGAAGCTGCACCGCAACGCGAAGGCGGTGACCGGCGTGGTGTGCGGGGTGCGCGTGGAGGACATCGAAGACCCGCTGCTGTGGAAAATCCGCGTGCTGGACAAGCTCATCGACGAGCTCGCGCGCGGGAAGGCGCTGGAGCGCGTCCTCCGCGTCACGCCATCGAAATCGGCATCGGCATGAAGGTCAGCGCGGTCATCACCCAGGTGATGACGACGACGACCTGGCGCCCGCGGCTCAGCGGCACCTCGGGCTGCGCGACCGGCGGGTGCGTCACCCGCACCACCTTGGTGATGAGGAAGAACCACACCAGCCACGACGCGCTGAAGAGCAGTGCGCACACCAACGCGCCGGAGGCCACGCGTCGCCCCAGCGCCTCCGCGCGCTCGCCGTACCACGCGTGCGTGAGGTGCCCGCCGTCGAGCTGCCCCACCGGCAGCAGGTTGAGCATCGTCATCACCAGGCCGAACCACGCCGCGAGGAAGACGGGGTGCGCGATGAGGTCGGTGCCCGGCGGCAGCGCGCCGTGGGTGACCCGCACCGCCAGCAGCGTCAGCAGGTTGTCACCGAAGAGCTGGTAGCGCGGCAGTGCCGGCGCGGCGCCGCCGAAGAACTCCGACTTGAGCCACAGCCCGAGGTCTGAGGCGAGGTGCAGCAGCGACATCGCGGGCGGCAGCGTGACGTTCACGTCGTCCGGCAGGCGCTCCACGGTGGACAGCGCCGCGCCGACGAAGAGCATCGGCACCGCGATGAGCAACCCGGCCAGCGGGCCCGCCGCGCCGATGTCGACCAGCGCGTCGCGCGTGGGGATTCGGCCCTTCAGCCGGATGACCGCGCCCAGCGTGCCGAAGCCCAGCGGCAACGGGAGGAAGTAGGGCCAGCTCGAGTCGACGCCGTGGGCGCGCGCCATGAGGAAGTGGCCCATCTCGTGCGCGGTGAGAATCAGCATCACCACCGCCGCGTAGAGGAACGAGCCCCACCACTTGTCGACGTCATCACCGAGGACGCCTCCGTCGAACGCGTCGCGGAAGACGAAGAAGGTGCTGAGGCAGGTGGCGAGGAACAGCCCGGCGTGCAGGGAGAAGGTCTTCACGGCGCTACTTCTCGAACGACACGCGGTGCAGCGGCTCGAGCGCCGCGATGCGCTTGCGGAGGTTCTTCGTCTTGCAGGTGACGAACGCCTCGGCGCGGCACGCGTTGACCAGCACCACATCGCAGCTGGCCTCTTCGGCGTCGGCCGCGGCCTTCTTCTTGAGGCGCGTCAGGCACAGCGCGTACTCCTTCGAGTGCCTGGCGTGCCACGCGGCGAGCTCGGCCTCGCGCTCCTCGGGCGTGGTGTGATGGAGGAGCTGCTCCGGCGGCTCGCACTCGGCCACCGGCGGCTCGTAGGTCGCGGCCCACCACACGCGCACCGGCTTCGTCTCGTGCCCGGCGAGGAAGAACGAGAGCGACTCGCGCCGCGTGCCCGAGCTGCCGTCGTCACCTTCGTGCAGCCGGCACAGCTTCGCGGGCTGGGCGCAGCCGGTCTCCGGCACGGCGGGGAGCTCCACGCAGTCGGCCACGTCGCGCGCGGCCTTCGCCGACAACTGCGGCTGGTGCGTCTTCGCCCACTGCGCGGCGCCCTGCAGCCGGGCCGCCTCGGCGTCAGCGGCGAGGAGGTGCGGCGCCTGCGCGAGGAGCAACAGCAGCGTCAGCATGGGCCCTTATTGGCACGTCCCCGCGGCGGTGCACGACTGGTTTTGCCCGCACGTGGCCAGCAGCCCGCCGTTGTTGCAGTCGGGCCGGCAGTAGCTCTCGCCGTTGACGGTGGGCTGGCACACGTAGCCGGTGCGGCACGGCGTCGGGCTCGAGCCTCCGCAGCGCTGGCGGCACGTCGACTGCGAGGTGCCGAGGATGATGTCGGTGATGCACACCGCGTTGCCGCCGCAGCCCGCGCCGCCGCACGGCCGCGTGCAGTAGCCGCCGGTGTAGCCGGTGCTCTGGCCACCCGGCAGCGCCTCGGGGATGCACTGGCCATTCTGCGGCGGTTGGCACTGCGCGGAGCTGGTGCACGGCGCGCCCGCGGGGTGCAGCGTGGTGCCGCCGTCAGCGCCCACCAGCGGCGTGCACGCGCCGTTGCTGCAGCTCGAGCCCTGCGGGCACAGCTGGCACATCGCGCCGCCGGAGCCGCACGCCAGCACGTTGCCACCGCCGCGGCACTGCCCGGAGGCGTCGCAGCACCCGTTGCACGTCGAGGCGCAGCTCGACATCTGGCAGCTCCCGTTGACGCAGCTGGAACCCTGCGGGCACTGCATGCACATCGCGCCGCTGGCGCCGCACGCGAAGCCCGACTGCGACGAGGGCGGTACGCACACGCCCTGCAGGCAGCAGCCATTGCACGACTGGGGCCCGCACGCGGTCATCACGCACGCGCCGTTGACGCATTGTTCGCCGAGGTTGCAGGGGGTGCACTGGGCGCCGCCGCTCCCGCACGCCAGCACGGTGTCGCCGGCCTGGCAGCCGAGCGCCGAGGTGCACCCGGCACAGGTGGTGGTGCCGCCGCCCGCGCCGCCGGCGTTGCCTCCGCCCGCTGCGCCACCACCGGTGTTCTGCGCGCCGCCGCCCATCGCCTGCCCGCCGCCGCCCGTCGCGCTGCCGCCAGCCTGTGAACCTCCGCCCGCCGTGGCGCTGCCGCCGCCCACCGCGCCCGAGGTGCAGACGCCGTCGAAGCACCGCCCGGCGTCGCAGTCGGTGTCGCGCAGGCACTCGGCTTCAGTGACGGCCTGGAAGCACGAGGCCGCGGTGAGGGCCGCAACGGCGAGGAGGACACGGCGCATGAAAACTCCGGGGGAAGGTGAGGGTGTGTAGGTCCTACCACCGTTCAGCGGCGCGCCTGTGTCTTCGGCTTCGCGGCCCGCTGCGTCGCCGCGACTTTCTTCCTCGCGGGGCCTCGACGGAGAGCCGGTGGATCCTGCGCTGAACCCCAGCCGCGCGCCGGTGTAGAAAGGCGGCGTGAAGATCCTGTGCCCGCACTGCGAGCGCCTGTTGCCGGTGAGCCAGTTCCGCGTCGAAGGTGCGGTGTTGGTGGTGACGTGCGCGGCGTGCGGCGCGGAGTCGCGCTCCGAGGAGCCGCGGGCGTTGGCCGCGCCGGGAGCGGTGGCCTTCTCGGCGCCGCCGCGCGTGTCGCTGGCGTCGGTGGAGGGCGCCAGCAACGTGGTGGTGCTGCGCACGGCGGGCCACGAGGCCGTCAACAAGGCGGCGCTGGCCGCGGAGCAACCCGAGCCCTTCCTCGCGCCCGACACGGTGTGCCCGCGCTGCATCAGCCCGCGCACCGGCGCGCCCGAGTGCCCGCACTGCGGCGTGCGCTTCGAGGGCTACGACGAGACGCTGGCCCACCCGCCGCGCTGGTTGCGCGAAGAATGGCTCGGGCTCCTGCGCGACTGGGGCAACGAGGCGAAGCACGCGCAGGTGCGACGCAAGGCGCAGCAGCTCGACGCGCTGGCCGCGGTGGGCCGCCTGTACCGGCTGCGTCTGGTGGCCGTGCCCGAAGACCCCATCGCCGCGCAAGGGCGAGAAGACGTGCTGCGGCTGGCGTCGGTGCCGATGAGCTACGGCGCGCCCGACGACACGCTGGAGCGCCGCCGGCGCATCGTCACCCTCGTGGGGGCGGGCGTGGTGCTGGTGCTGGCGGTGTTGGCGCTGTGGGTGATGGCGCGGCGCTGATCAACTCTCGAAGGGCGGCACCGGCTTCACTTCACCGGGCTTGAGGCCGCCCAGGTGCTGCAGCACCTTCTGGTAGTTCTCATCGCTGGGCGCGTAGGTGACGAGCGCGTCGCCGAACATGCCGCCGGGGCCGGTGGCGCGGAGCTTGAGCTCCAGCGTGCCGTCGGGGCGCATGGTGGCCTGGCCGATGTGGTTGCTCATGACGGGGCTCCCGCGGCGTACTTGTTCTTCCAGTAGTCCATCATCTTCGGGAAGGCGCGGGCGCCTTCACCGGTGGGGTCTCCCGACAGGTAGAGCGCGTGCGACTCCGCGTAGGCCTCCGAGGGGCCCGCGTCGCCACCTTGCGTGTAGTACGCGCCGAGGTGCGCGCTGGCGAGGTCGGCCTGGTACGCCGTCTGGAAAGCCGCGTCGTGGAGGCTGGGGTAGCTGCGCGCCGCGTCGACCGCGTGCCCGCCTTCGTGCCACGCGAGGCTCGCCGAGCCGTGCTTGTCACCGGAGGGGAAGACCATGCGCCCACCGCCGGGCGCGTCGCGCGTGGCGACCACCACCGACTTCTCGTTGGGCATGTACGCGCCGGGCACGTCCGTCCACCCTTTGCCCGGAGGCCACCCGCGCGGGTGCTCCTTCGCGAGGTAGGGGTACGCGTCGGCCACCGAGTCACGGCAGGCGACGAAGTTGATGCCCGCCTTCTGCAGGTCGCGCAGCTCCGAGAGCGGCATGCGCGAGACCTCGGAGACGACCGCGTCGACGTCGGCCTGCGTCGCCGACCCGAGGGGCTTCGTAATCTGCCGCGCCATCGCGAGGCGCGCCGTGGGGTCACCGAGGGCCGCGTCGCTGACGCCGTGGCTGGTGGTGGAGGGGGCGACGCTGACGGTCGGCTTCTCCGGGGGCGTCTCGAGGCGCGCGGGCGTCGTCACGTGCGTCTGGGGCTGCGGCTGCTGCACCGCGATCTGCGGCGCGCGCGTGGGCACCTGCGGCGTCTGCGGGCGCGACGCGGCGGCCAGCGCGGCCATCGTCTTCGGCCCCACGAGGCCGTCGACCTTGAGGTTGTGCGCGGCCTGGAAGTCCTTCACGGCGCGGAGCGTGGGCGCGTCGAAGGTGCCCGAGGCGGTGATGCCCAGCTGCTTCTGCATCGCGCGGACGTCTTCGCCCGACTGGCCGGCGCGCAACAGGCGCTGCTCAGGGGCGGGCTGCGGCACGTTCAGCGCGGGCCCACGGCCCGTCACCTCGCGGCGCGCCTTGTTCGACGTTGACCAACCCGAGGAGGCCTTCTCCGCAGCCACTTCCGGCGTCTTCGCCGGGGTGCCTCTCGGAGTGGAGACTTCCTGCGCCTTGAAACCACCGATGCGCGTACTCATTGCCAGCAGTTGTAGCCAATTGCCGGCCAAAAGTTGCGTGTCGAGGCGTGGAGATTTGCGACGGGTGAGAAAAATCAGCGCTGCGTCAGCGTGCGGCCCAGCTCGTTGAGCTGCGAGCGCAGCGAGCCATCGAACTGGTGGCTGCCGACGGTGGCCACCACCCCGCCGAGCAGGGAGGCATCGACCGAGGTCTCCAGCACCACGCTGCGCTGGGTGAGGGCCTCGAGCTGCTTCTTGAGCGCCGCGACCTGCGCGTCACCCATCTTCACGGCGGAGGCGACCTTGCCGCGCACGCGGCCCATGCGCGCGTCGACCAGCTCGCGGTACGAGCGGGCGAGGTCGGGCAGCGCGGCGAAGCGGTTGCGGTCGGTGAGGAGCTTGAGGAGGTTCGCCAGCACCGGCGTCAGGCCGGGCGACGAGGCGATGACCGCGTCGACCACCGCCATGCGCTGCGTGCGCGTCTGCGTCGGGTTGGAGGCCGCCTCGAAGAGCTCCTTCTGCTCGCTGAAGAAGCTGGCGAGGCCGGAGAGCTGCTCCAGCACGGCGTCAGCGTTGGCTCCAGCGGCGTCGAGGAGGGCACGGGCGTAGCGACGGGCGACGGGGACGTTCGACATGGCGCGGCGCGCCTAGCACCGAAGTGCCACAGTCGCCAATGCCATCGAGCGGAACCCCCGCGCGGGCCCGGGGCGTTCGAGAAGCCATGCTTCTCGCGCTCGTTCTCGCCGCGTCGCCCTCGGTGCAGCTCGATGGCTTCCCCTCCGTGACCCAGAAAGAAGACTTCTGCGGCGAGGCCGCGGTGGAGATGGCGCTGCGCCGCACCGGCGCCGCCCTCTCGCAAGACGACGTCTTCAACGTGAGTGGCCTCTCGCCGCTGAAGGGCCGCGGGGTGCACGCCGATGAATTGGCGACGGCGCTGCGGGCGTTGGGCGTCGAGCCGGGGCCGGTGTGGTTCCAGAGCGACGCGCAGACGCAGTGGCGGGCGCTGTACGACGACCTCGCGCGCGGCGTGCCCAGCATCGTGTGCATGCACTTCGACGCGTCGCCCGACACCACCGAACATTTCCGGCTGGTCTCCGGCTACGACGCGGCGACCGACGAGGTCATCGCGGAGGACCCCGCCGACGGGCAACGCCACCGGTGGAAGCGCGCCGAGTTCTTGAAGCTGATGGCGTTTGCGCCGAAGTCGAAGAAGTTCAACTTCATCCGCCTCCGGGTGCCGGCGCCGGCGAGCGTGCCCAGGGTGCCCGTCGCGGAGCGCCCGTCTCCCGCGGAGGTCGCGCAGCACGTGATGGCGCTCCAGCCCACGCTGCCGAAGGGCTACCAGCTCGCGTGGGAGGCGCCGTTCTTGATCATCGGCCCCGACGTGAAGAAGGGCCTCGGCGTCGTCTCGTGGACCAAGCGGCTGCTGCTCAAGGACCTCTTCGCCCGCGCGCCGTCGACGCTGGAGGAGGTGTGGCTCTTCACCGACGCGCCCTCGTACGTGAGGTACTCGCGCGAGCTGTTCCGCATGAACCCCGACACGCCGTACGGCTACTACCTCCCCGGGCGAGAGGCGTTGGTGATGAACGTGCGCCCCGGCTACGGCACGTTGACGCACGAATTGGTGCACCCCTTCGTGCACGAGAACTGGAGCGACGCGCCGGCGTGGCTCAACGAGGGCCTGGGCTCGCTCTTCGAGCAACCGCAGGAGCGCGAGGGGCACTTTGCGGGCGGCATCAACTGGCGGCTCCCGCACATTCAAGGCGCGCTGGCGGCGCGGCGCGCACCGACGCTGGCGCAGCTCACCGCGCTGAGTGACGACGACTTCTACGACGACGACACCGGCGTGCATTACGCCGAGGCGCGGTACCTGTGCTTCTGGTTGCAGGAGCGCGGGCTGTTGCAGCGCTTCGTGCGCCGCGCGTTCGAGCTGAAGGACGCGGACACCGCGCTCGAAGAGGTGCTGGGCGCGCCGGTGGAATCGGTGCAGCGCGACTACGAAGACTTCGTGAGGGGCCTCAAGCGGCGCTCGTGAAACCCGCACGGCGCGCGCGCTGTCTGGCTCGCGCATGGGTCGACGCGAGGGCGAGCTGACGTTGGGTCCACTCGCGGAGGTGCTGGGCGTACTGACTCTGTTTCTGGTGACGACGGTGTCGTTCGCGCCGCAGTCGCAGCTCCAGGTGCGAGGGCCCGGGATTAATTGCGAAGATCCCCATCCGCCGCGCACACCGGTGGTGGTGCTGCTGCGGGCGGATCAGCTCCGCGTGACGGACGAAGGCGCGGAACGGTGGCGCATTGTTCATCAACGCGATGAACACGGTCGGCTGCGCGTCGCCGCACTGACGACTGGGCTCGCGGCGTTGAAGGCCGCGCACCCGGAGCTGGACGCGCTCCAGATCTCCGCAGAGGACGACGTGGTCTACGACGACCTGATCCGTGTCATCGATTCGGTGAAGCCGTTGTTCTCCACGGTCATCGTCTCGCCCTCGCCTGGCGAGTGAAGCGCCGCGCCGGCTTCGGAGCTTGCCGCGCTGAAGCGCCTGCAGCACGCGCAGCACGGCGACCTGAGTCGATTTATCGACACGGTCAAGCCGGTGTTCTCCAGCGTGATCCTCTCGCCCGTGTCGGGCGAGTGAAGCGTCGCGCCGGCTTCGGAGTTTGCCGCGCTGAAGCGCCTGCAACACGCGCAGCACGGCGACCTGAGTCGATTCATCGACACGGTCAAGCCGGCGTTCTCCAGCGCGATCCTCTCGCCCGTATCGGGCGGATGAAGCGCCGCGCCGGCTTCGGAGCTTGCCGCGCTGAAGCGCCTGCAACACGCGCAGCACGGCGACCTGAGTCGATTCAT